>JBKEHX010000149.1:0-3033 GCA_046711205.1 Flavobacteriaceae bacterium | reverse complement strand
TTATCTAAAAATAATATTAATTTAATCGCTTCAGGTGGAATTTCTTCATTTGAAGAACTACCTATATTAGCAAGCATGGGTTGTGAAGGAACTATTATTGGAAAGGCAATTTATGAAAATCATATATCGCTAAAACAATTGGAAAACTTTATTATAAATAACACAATATGAAGTGCTATACCATCCTTATTGAAGACTATTACAAGTGTTTAGGTCGTAATCAAATAAAAGCATCATGCTAACAAAAAGAATCATTCCTTGTTTAGATATCAAAGATGGAAGGACCGTTAAAGGGGTAAATTTTGTTGATCTTCGTGATGCAGGTGATCCTGTAGCACTTGCCAAACAATATGCAGCGCAACATGCTGACGAGTTGGTATTTCTTGATATTTCTGCGACTGAGCAAAATCGAAAAACACTTGCAGATCTTGTGCTAAAGGTTGCAGCTAACATAGACATTCCTTTCACTGTAGGTGGAGGAATTGCTTCAATTGAAGATGTAGAAATACTCTTAAAAAATGGTGCTGATAAAGTTTCTATAAATTCTGCAGCGGTTAAAAACCCTATGCTAATTAATGAGTTATCGCAACATTTCGGAAGTCAATGCATCGTTATTGCAATTGATGCTAAGCAAATTAATGGAAAATGGATCGTCCATTTAGTTGGTGGAAAAATACCTACTGAAATAGATTTATTTGATTGGGCAAAAGAAGTTGAGCAGCTGGGGGCTGGTGAAATCCTCTTTACTTCTATGGACCATGATGGTACAAAAGAAGGCTTTGCAAATGATGCTTTAGCTAGACTTTCTGAAGAGACTAACATTCCAATTGTAGCATCTGGAGGCGCGGGAGCGATTCACCATTTCACCGATGCCTTTAACAAGGGGAAAGCTGATGCTGCTCTGGCTGCAAGCGTTTTTCATTTCGGAGAAATATCAATACCTGATTTAAAAAAAGAACTTAAACAACAGCATATTACTGTTAGAATTTAACTAATTATGAAACTGAATTTTTCAAAAGGATCTGATGGATTACTTCCTGCTATTATACAAGATTCAATCACTCAAAAGGTATTAATGTTAGGCTATATGAATGAAGAAGCCTTTATTAAAACTAAAGAAACAGGAACCATAACGTTTTTTAGTAGAAGTAAAAATCGTCTATGGACAAAAGGAGAAGAGAGTGGTAATTTTTTAACTCTTATAAGTATAAAGGAAGACTGTGATCAAGACACACTTCTTATTCAAGTAAATCCGAAAGGCCCAACATGCCATAAAGGAACCGATAGTTGTTGGGGCGAAACAAACCATTCAAGTTTCGGATTTTTAAGCAACTTAGAAGATACCATAAAGTCTCGTAAAGAAAATGATAGCGATAAAAGTTATGTTGCTTCATTATTCAGAGAAGGCATCAATAAGATTGCACAAAAAGTTGGAGAAGAAGCAGTGGAAACTGTCATAGAGGCTAAGGATGATAACGATGACTTGTTTTTAAATGAAAGTGCTGATTTATTATTCCACTATCTAATTTTATTACAAGCAAAAGGATTTACGTTAAAAGATATTGAGCGAGTATTAGCCTCAAGAAACAAATAAATTCCATTTAAATTTTTGAAAGAAAATGTATATTTGAATTCACTTAAAGAATTGAATAATAATAAACAGATTGTATGAGCCAGATTAATCCTGCTGTTTTCTCTTTTTTTTCTGAGTTATCAGAGAATAACACTCGAGAATGGTTTGCACCTAATAAAGATCATTTTAAAGCCTTGGAAACAGAATTTAAAGGGTTTGGAGAAAAAGTAAAGGATGAAATGAATGAAGCCGATGAGATTGACCGTGCGAAGCTTTTTAGAATTTATAGAGATGTTCGGTTTTCAAAAAATAAAACGCCCTTTAAAACATATTTTGGTCTTAGTTTCAATCGAAGGAAACCTCATTTAAGAGGAGGGTATTATATTCATATCGCTCCTGGAGAATCCTTTTTGGCCGCAGGTTTTTGGAATCCTTCGAAAGATGATTTATTTCGAATACGCAAAGAAATGGAGATGGAGGCTGATGAATTTAGGGGCCTATTAAATGAATCTAAATTCATAAAAGCATGGGGAGGACTTACAGGAGATGAAGTTAAAACATCACCAAAAGGTTTTTCTAAAGAAAACGCCAACATTGACTTAATTAAAAAAAAACAATATTTATTTATCAAAAAATTTGATGATGCAGCTGTGTTATCCACTAAATTTCAAAAAGAAGTTGTGTATCATTTTAAAGCAATTAGACCAATTTTCAACTATTTTTCAAGTGTGTTAACGACCGACATAAATGGCGTTTCACTTTTATAACATATATATTAAAACTATGAAATCTATTTTTTCTAAATCTCTTTTCGCTCTTACAGTATTCTTTTTATTAATTGGATGTGCTGCATTAAAAACAGCTAGGTTAAAAATTCCAACGCCCATTTTTGCTTCAATAGATCTAGTCAATATGTTAGATGACAAGGTTCAAATAACCATTAAACCTGGTGCTTTTAAGACAGAGGAAACCATTTTTTATATTCCTCAGATTGTTCCGGGAACCTATGAATATTCTAATTTTGGTCGCTTTGCCGAGAACATCCAAGCCTTTGATGAAAAAGGAGTATCCCTAACAGTTACACCAATAGACCAAAATAGTTGGAAAATTAGTAATGCTAAAAAACTTGATAAAGTAACCTATTTAGTTAATGATACTTTTGATGGCCCAGGGGGAGAAGAAATTTATCCGATGGGTGGAACTAATTTTGAAAAAGACAAAACCTATTTATTGAATTTACATAGCATGATAGGTTATTTTGAAGGTCTTAAAGAAAGTTCTTATTCGCTGGAAGTGAGTTCTCCTAAAAATTTAGTTGCCTTTACTTCTTTACAAAAAGTGACAAGAAGTGATTCATTAGATGTTTTTAGCGCAAAACGCTATTTCCACATCATAGACAATCCCATTCTATATAGTGAGCCCAATGCGGTTTCTTTTGATTTAGATGCTATAAAAGTAGG
>JBKEHX010000148.1:0-3094 GCA_046711205.1 Flavobacteriaceae bacterium | reverse complement strand
GTTCACTATTTTTTATATGATTAATTAACCAAAAAAGCGACTGGGGTTCGTGTTATTAATTCTAAAACAAACGAAACTAAAGATTATTTTGCAAAAGTAATCTTTGTTACGGCGGCAACCCTCAATACCAATTTAATTTTATTAAATTCTAAATCTAAACGTTTTCCTAACGGTCTTGGAAATGATAATGGACTGCTAGGAAAATATATTGCTTTTCATAATTATAGAGGTACTATAAGTGCGCAATACAAAGGCTTTCCAAATTATACAACTGAAGGAAGAAAACCTACCTCTCATTACATTCCACGTTTTAGAAATGTATACAAACAAGAAACTGATTTTCTTAGGGGCTATGCTGCTGGTTTTGGTGCAAGGCCTGAACGAAAAACCGATAGAAGTGGATTTGGAAATGAATTAAAAAATCAACTTTTAAATACCAGTAAAACTGGAATTTGGAATGTACGATCACATATGATGGGTGAGACAATTCCAAAAGAATCAAATAAAGTAACCTTAGATTCGAAAAAAATTGATCAATGGGGGGTTCCTCAATTAAATATTGATGTTGACTATGATGAAAATGATGAGAAAATGCTAAATGATTTTTTCGATCAGTTTACTGAAATGTTCACAAAAGCTGGTTTCATTAACATCAAAACTAAAGACAATCATAGAAATCCTGGAAATGATATCCATGAAATGGGTGGAGTTAGAATGGGCAAAGATCCAAAAACCTCGTTGCTTAACCGTTGGAACCAATTACATAAATGTAAGAATATTTTTGTAACTGATGGGGCATGCATGACATCTACATCAACCCAAAATCCCTCTCTTACATTCATGGCAATTTCTGCTAGAGCAGCAAATTATGCGATTCAAGAACTAAAAAAAAACAAATTATAATTTATTAATATTTGTACGGCCAGTGATTTAAAAGTCTAAAAAATCTGACCCAAGAGTTTCAATAATAATCCGCACTAGGTCTAGATAAATCAGTTTTCCTTTTAGGGGGGTTTTTATTTGGCATTCTTTTTTCTTTTATCAAGTATCAATGAACCATTCCATAATGTAAAAGTAAAAAAGAAAGCTATAAGGAGTAAAGGAGTATTTGAATCTACCACAAAATCTGTCAATTCAAATTTCTCTATTGCCCATATAACTGCGATTAAAAGATTAATAACAATTAGTATAGAAGTTCTATAAGTCCCTCCAGGGTTTTTTTTCAAAAAGATAAAAGAGTTTTGTAAATTTTTCATTGGTTTATAGTTTGCTTTAAAATAAGGATTAAATCTCAAAGAAGAAGTCCTTGAACTTACTGAAGATGATATGCCGATAATTTAAATGATATTAAGCTCTTTGTTAACATACATTTGGTCAATACACCAAAGTCAAAGCTAAATCAATAGAACCTTTCAGTTCTTGCTTTGGCGGACTTATCTTTGAAACAACCTTAATTCCATTGTAAAGCATAAAAAGTAAAGATGACAAAGACCTCAAATCTTGATTGGTTTTTAATTGACCTTTATTTTTTCCATTTTTTAAGTATTCATAAAAAAGGTTTTCAAAATCACGCTTATTATCCACAACAACTTTTATTAAATCTTCATCATTTGGAATAAGTTCAGTTGTAGTATTTACAACAAAACAACCTTTAGCTTCCTTATCGAGAATTCCTTCTTGAATAGCAATATCGAACAACTCTGAAAATCCAATTGAAATACTTTATGAGATAATACAATTTCTAAAAAGGCTTTTTTTGATTATTTCAAAACTCATAAGTGTCTTTTTATGTCAAAAATGACGATTCTTTTTTATTCCTAATTTGTTGATCTTTAACCCCTTGAAATTACTGTGTTAAATTATGAATCAATTTTTTAAAATTACTAATAGCATAAAAAATAATTGTTTTTATACTATTTTAAAACAAAAGTTAAATCAAGGTATTTTTTAGGTCCTACAAGTCCATTCAAAATTGTAAATGGAAGTCTCAACTCTTCTTTTTTACTAACTGTTTTAATTTCTAACAAAATAGTACTATTGGCTGGAATTGAAAAAACTGTAGCGCGTTTGTGAAAACTATATTCTCCATGGTATTCCAAATGAATCTTAGCGGCACTATGATTTGTAGCCTCTATTTTGGCAATTATTTTGTCTTCAGGATACACTATCGGTCCAAAGCTTATATTATCTCGAATTAAGCGTTCAAGGTGTACTTTTTTACCAATTAAAAGATCATCATGCCAAACTACTGTTTTTCCTTCAAATAAGGCCTTTTTTAATGCTGATGTGGTTTTACTCTCTACACTTACAAAGGTCATGGGTCTATGCCCTCCTATAGAAATAGAATGAGTCCAATCGGTCAATCCGTGAATATCAGAAGTTCCTAAAATAGTAAGATTGTTTTCCAAAGCAATTTGAAAAGCCTCATCGGAATAAGTCGTTTCATTAACTACTTCAAGACCGTGTAAAAGCTTATTCTCAATTAAATACTCATGAAAAGAATCTAAACGTGCAATACCATCATTACGTTGTGCGTCCCAGTTAGGATGATTCCAAAACACAAAAGCTCCTTGCTTGTTTGCTGCTTGAATCCCTGATAATGAATCCGCATATAAAAGTGCATTTGCATCTTTTATGAATACCGCATTGATATGTCCTGGAGCCATTTCTCTAGTGATTTCAGAACCATTGATTACCTGTAATCTTTCTTCGGACTGAATCATCTCACTAGCAATAATATAGGATCTGTTTCGATCGGGGTGTGGAATGTCTTCTGCATGGGGTTGGTATTCCAAATGCTCAGTTATTGCAATCAAATCCAATCCTTCCCTTCTTGCTTCTTCAACTCTAATACTTGGCCAGACTGCACCATCTGAAAATACGGTATGTATGTGTAAGTCAGTGCTTACCCAATGAGATCCTGATTGAGCTTTAAAGAAAGGATTTTGTGCAGAAAGTGAAGTTGCTGCAATCAAAAAAAAGATACAGGTGAAAATAGGAAGTTTTGTCATCATAAAATGTTTTAGGTTAAGCTACAAATTTTTCAGATGTTTATAATATAAATATTAAGGTGTTTATCCAAAGTCTTGTTTTT
>JBKEHX010000147.1:0-3240 GCA_046711205.1 Flavobacteriaceae bacterium | reverse complement strand
TAACAGGTATGTGTTTTTTGTTAATAAAGACACACTCTCTTTTTCCAAAAGTTGTAATTTAGCATTGTTATTTTTATAAATAATTTAATGGATAATTTTTCTTTTTTAAATGCTGCACATTCAGACTATTTCACAGAGCTTTATGATCAGTATTTACAACAACCTGACACTATAGAGCCAAGTTGGAGAGCTTTTTTTCAAGGCTTTGATTTTGGAATAGAAAATAGAGAAACAACTGGTTTAGCTTCTGAAGTAGAGGTCCCTGAGCATGTAAAAAAAGAGTTTTCAGTAGTAAGGCTAATTGATGCTTACAGAAAAAGAGGACACCTTTTTACTAAAACAAATCCTGTAAGGGATCGTCGTAAGTATACACCAACTTTAGATATTGAAAATTTTGATCTTTCGGATAATGACTTGAATACTATTTTTAGCGCAGGTGGAATTATGGAAATTGGGCCAAGTACTTTAGATGCAATAATAACACATTTGAAAAGGGTTTATTGTAGTTCTATTGGTGTTGAATATATGTATATACGTGATCCAGAAAAAGTCAGTTGGATTCAAAAGCGGCTAAATATTAATGATAATTATCCTCAGTTTTCTGTCAAACAAAAAAAACATATTCTTGAAAAATTAAATCAAGCTGTAAGTTTTGAAACCTTTTTGCACACAAAGTACGTTGGGGTAAAACGCTTTTCTCTGGAAGGGGGCGAATCATTAATACCTGCATTAGACGCTGTTGTTGAAGCTGCTGCAGATAAGGGTGTTGAAGAGTTTGTTATGGGCATGGCTCATCGCGGAAGACTCAACACGCTTACTAATATTTTTGGAAAATCAAGCAAAGACATTTTCAATGAGTTTGATGGAAAAGATTATGAAGAGGTTGTTTTTGATGGAGATGTAAAGTATCATTTAGGTTGGACTTCAGAGCGAATAACTAATTCGGGAAAGAAAATAAACATGAATATTGCGCCTAATCCATCTCATTTAGAAACTGTAGGATCTATTGTGCAAGGTATAACTAGAGCTAAACTAGATGACGATTTTAAAGGGAACACGTCAAAAGTTCTTCCTATAATTGTTCATGGAGATGCTGCTATTGCGGGTCAAGGGTTGCCATATGAAATTGTTCAGATGGCACTTCTTAAAGGATATGGAACCGGTGGAACGATTCATATTGTTGTAAATAACCAAATAGGTTTCACTACAAATTATTTAGACGCTAGATCTAGTACATATTGCACTGATGTTGCAAAAGTAACTTTGTCCCCTGTTTTGCATGTTAATTCTGATAACGCCGAGGCTGTTGTTCATGCTACTCTTTTTGCATTAGATTATAGAATGGAATTTGGAAGAGATGTGTTTATTGATCTATTAGGGTATAGAAAATATGGACATAATGAAGGTGATGAACCAAGATTTACTCAGCCTCAACTTTATAAAATAATAGCCAATCACAAAAATCCTCGAGATATTTATGCAGAACAGTTAATTCAGAAGGGAGTTATTAAAGAGGACGATGTTAAAGATTTAGAATTAAAATATAAATCTTCATTGGAGGATGATTTAGAGGATTCTAAAAAAACAGAAACAGCTGTCATAACACCTTTTATGCAAGATGAGTGGAAAGACTATGTCCTTGTTGATGAATTTACAATGGCAGAAAAAGTTTCAACAGCTACAAATGAAGAAATACTGTTAAATGTAGCAAAAGCAATAACTGAGCTACCTTCAGAAAAAAAATTTTTACGAAAAACTGAACGTTTAACAGAAGATAGAAGAAAAATGTTTTTTGAAATAGATAAGCTTGACTGGGGCATGGGAGAGCTTTTAGCCTACGGGAGCTTATTGCAAGAAGGCTACAATATTAGGATATCAGGTCAAGATGTAGAGAGAGGTACTTTTTCTCATCGTCATGCGGTCTTAAAATCTGAATCATCAGAAGAAGAAGTAATACTTTTAAATAATATCTATTCAAAAGGAAAAGGCAGATTCAATATTTTTAATTCTTCCTTGTCTGAATATGCAGTCTTAGGATTTGACTATGGTTATTCTATGGCTAGCCCTAATACTTTAACTATATGGGAAGCTCAGTTTGGTGATTTCTCTAATGGTGCTCAAATAATTATTGATCAATATATATCTTCAGCTGAAGACAAATGGAAATCACAAAATGGAATAGTTTTGTTGTTACCCCACGGATATGAAGGGCAAGGTGCTGAACATTCTTCTGCAAGAATGGAGCGTTTTCTTCAACTTTGCGCTAAAGACAATATGTTTATCACTAATTGTACTACACCTGCAAATATGTTTCATGTGCTTAGACGGCAAATGAAAGCGAATTACCGAAAACCTTTAGTCGTTTTTACTCCTAAAAGTTTATTGCGTCATCCAGAAGCTGTTTCATCAAAAAATGATTTAATCAAAGGTTCTTTTCAAACTGTAATATCTGATTATTCGGTTTCTTCTGAAAAAGTAAAATCTGTTGTTTTTTGTTCTGGAAAATTTTATTACGATCTTCTTAAAGCAAGAACTGAAAAGAGAAGAGAAGATGTTGCTTTAATAAGAATAGAACAATTATTTCCAATTCCCAAAAAAGAAATAAAAAAGGAATTAAGTAAATTTAAAAATGCCAAGGATTTAGTTTGGGCCCAGGAAGAGCCACGGAACATGGGTGCTTGGGGGTTTTTATTACTTCATTTAGACCTAGCAAAGAACTTTAGGCCAGTTTCAAGAAGATTTTACGGATCCCCTGCTGCAGGAAGTGCTAGGCGTTTTGAAAAAAGACATCGAGATGTTATTGAAAATGTTTTTGACCCAGAAAAGAATAATTTCCTAAGAAAAAAATAGTAATTAGAGTTCACTTATTAAATATTTAAATTAAATATAATCAGTAATAAGATCAAAAAATATAATATAGAAATGAGTAAGTTTTTTAATATATAGTTTTTTGAATCTGCCTCCAAGTAACTAATTTTATGTCGTTCTTTTTAATTAAACTTTTAATTTGGTTTGAATTCATAGCCTCAAAGTCTAACTGCCTCCATTTTGAACCAAAATCTGGATGATCAATGGTTATTGCTTTAAGTTCATCATCATTATATCCTAAATGAACTAAAATAACTGTTAATCCTGACTTTAAACTATTAATTTTTGATGAATACCGTTCTATCCATTCGTCAAGATTGTATTTATTTACTAAAATATTTTTAGCTTCATTTATACCTACATTTTCTTCAA
>JBKEHX010000146.1:0-3431 GCA_046711205.1 Flavobacteriaceae bacterium | reverse complement strand
AAAAAAAAAGGGTTTAAACGTTTAATAAAACTTTAAACTACTATTCTTTTTTTGGTTAATTTTGTATGCTTATGAATAAGGCTTTACATGCTTTTGATAAAATAGTATCACCCACTCAATTTGAGCAAAATGCACTAGAATTGTTCAAGTACCAACATAAAAATAATGACGTATACAGATCGTATTGTGATTTAATTAATATTGCCCCTTCGGAAGTTACAGAAGTTCATAAAATTCCTTTTTTACCTATTCAATTTTTTAAATCACATGAAGTAAGTTGTCTATCTAAAACCCCAAAAAAATACTTTGCATCTAGTAAAACTACAGGCCAAAAAGCCTCAAGACATTATATTAATGATTTAAATATCTATCATAAAAGTTTTGAAAATGGTTTTAATACGTTTTATGGGTCTATTGAGGATTACGTCCTATTAGCATTGCTACCTTCCTATTTAGAAAGAGCTGATTCCTCTCTAGTATATATGGCAAATCATTTAATCAAGCAATCAAAAAATCAGCTTAGTGGCTTTTACCTTGATGAATGGGATACATTAATAAATATAATTCAAACACTCGAAAAAAATGGGCAAAAAACAATATTACTTGGGGTTACTTTTGCACTTCTAACACTTATTAAAACTAATACGTTTAACCTAAAACATACCACAATTATGGAAACAGGTGGTATGAAAGGAATGCGAAAAGAATGGGTACGAGAAGCCATACATGCATCATTTAAAGAAGGTTTTGGTGTTCAAAGTATTCATTCTGAATATGGGATGACTGAGCTGATGAGTCAAGCTTATTCTAAAGGAAATGGTCTTTTTTACTGCCCACCTTGGATGCGCGTTTTGAGTCGTTCTACTGAAGATCCATTTGAATTAATTCAACCCGGTAAAACTGGAGCATTAAACATTATTGATCTTGCTAATGTTGACTCATGTGCTTTTATCGCCACCCAAGACTTAGGTAAAACAAATAAGGATGGAAGTTTTGAAGTTTTAGGTCGTTTTGATTATGCAGAAATAAGAGGGTGTAACCTGATAGTCCTTTAATCTATGATGTTTAAAATAAAATAGTTCTTTTTTCCTCGCTGTAATAAAACATATTGATTCGCAATTAATTCTTTATCCGTAATAATAAAATCTTGCGTTACTTTTGATTTATTAATGGAGATGGAATTTTCTTTTAAGGCTCTCCTTGCCTCACTATTTGAACTTAAAAATCCAGACAAGCCCGAAAGTGCCGAAATAATCTCAATTCCCTCATTAAGTAAATTTCTTTCAATTTCTGCTTGAGGTACTCCTTCAAACAACTCCAAAAAAATTTCTGGTGTTAGCTTTTGAAGCACTTCACTAGTTGAATTTCCAAATAAAATTTGAGAAGCCTCTTGGGCTTTAACAAGTTCTTCACTTCCATGCAAAAGGGTGGTAACTTCATGAGCAATTATTTTCTGAAGGAGTCTTAAGTTTGGTGACTCTTTGTGTTCATTAATTTTCTGATTAACTTCTTCTTCTGATAAAAAAGTAAATATTTTAATATAACTCAATGCATCTTCGTCTGAAGTGTTGAGCCAAAATTGATAAAATTTATAGGGAGAGGTTCTGTTTTTGTCTAGCCAAACATTACCGCTTTCCGTTTTTCCAAACTTTGTTCCGTCTGCCTTTTTAATGAGCGGACAAGTTATGGCGTATGCTTTACCGCCTTCTTTTCTTCGAATTAATTCCGTTCCTGTTGTAATATTACCCCATTGGTCACTTCCTCCCATTTGGAGTCTACAATCATTTGTTTTGTAAAGGTGTAAAAAATCATAGCCTTGCAGTAATTGATAAGTGAATTCTGTAAAAGACATCCCTACTTTAGCCTCTGAACTCAATCGCTTTTTAACAGATTCTTTCGCCATCATATAATTTACTGATATATGCTTTCCTACTTCTCTAGAAAAATCTATCAAACTGTATGATTTCATCCAGTCATAATTGTTTACGAGTTTTGCAGCATTAGGCAACGAGGTGTTAAAATCAAGAAATTGTTCTAATTGATGCTGTATACCATTACAGTTTTTTTCTAAAGCGTCTTGGTCTAATAAATTACGCTCGTCAGATTTCCCAGAAGGATCGCCAATCATTCCTGTAGCTCCACCAACAAGTATAATTGGTGAATGTCCATGTTTTTGAAAATGCATTAATATTATAATCTGCACTAGATTTCCAATATGAAGTGAATCTGATGTAGGATCAAAACCTATGTAGCCTTTTTTAGATTTTTCTAATAAAAAGGTTTCGGTTTCTGGCATAATGTCATGGAGTAAACCACGCCATTTGAGCTCTTGTACAAAATTAGTTGGCATAAATTTTTGTGACAAAGATAGATTTCTAGAATGGAAACCAAAAATGAAAATTAAAAAAGTGTACTTTCGTTGTTATGATATTAGTTACGGGGGGTACCGGTTTAGTAGGAGCGCATTTACTGCTTAAATGTGTTAAAAAAAATACTGTAGTAGTAGCTACTTACAGAAGAAAAGAAAGCCTAAAAAACATAAAAAAACTTTTTGAAGATTTAGCACCTAATAACCCTGGGTACTATAATGCTATACGATGGAAAAAAGCACCCTTAAACGATATTACTGCGCTAGATGATGCTTTTGAAAATATAGACTATGTTTATCATTGCGCAGCAAAAGTTACGCTAGCTGACTCTAAAACCGAAACTTTAATTAAAAGCAATATTGAAGGAACTGCCAATTTGGTGAATGCAGCCATAAAACATAAGATTAAAAAACTAGTCTTCGTTAGTTCCATTGCCTCAATTGGTGCAGAAAAAAATATTCCAATAATAGATGAAGAATCTAGCTGGGATTCAACGCAAAATCACACGGCGTATGGTTATTCTAAATATGGGGCAGAGCTTGAGATCTGGAGAGGCTCACAGGAAGGATTAAAAGTTGTAGTGGTTAATCCTGGAGTTATTTTAGGAGGCCAATTATGGAAAAGAAGTACCGCAACATTATTTAGAGATGTCGCAAACGGCTTACGATTCTATTCCACCGGAAGCGCTGCAGTTGTTGCAGTTGAAGATGTGGTGAATGTTCTTGTGAAATTGATGGAATCTGATATTATAAATGAACGTTTTATTCTTGCTGCAAAAAATATGTCTCAAAAAGAATTGATTACAAAAATTGCAGCTTCATTAGGAAAAAACCCACCAAATATAAAACTTAGAAAGAGTTTGCTTTATACTCTGTTTTTCCTAGAAAAAATATTAGATGTTGTTGGTGTCCGAAAAAAAAAAATAAGTATTGCCTTTATAGAAACACTAACAAGCAATCAAAAGTATGATGGCTCTAAAATTTGCAGCGTAATTAATTTCCACTATAGCGACATAGATGAAACTATAGAAAAAATTGGAGCATCTTATATAAATTAGGCTAC
>JBKEHX010000145.1:0-3544 GCA_046711205.1 Flavobacteriaceae bacterium | reverse complement strand
TTTATTCCCCTCAAATTCTAGGGTGTGTCCAGCATTTGGTCCTCCTTGAAACCTTGCGATTATATCATAAGAAGTGGTTAATACATCAACAATTTTTCCTTTTCCTTCGTCCCCCCACTGAAGCCCGAGTAGCAAATCTACTGCCATGTTATGTTATTTTTTTTTAGTACCGTAAAAGTATAAAGAATGCTTGTGAATATCTACATCAAAAACTTCTTCTATTGTTTTTTTTATTTGTTGAATTCTAGGGTCACAAAATTCTTTTACTTCCCCGGAGTCTGTTAGGATAATATGATCGTGTTGGTGGTCAAAGTATGATTTTTCATATTGAGCTTGACTTTTTCCAAACTGATGTTTTCTTACTAAACCACATTCTAATAAAAGTTCAATGGTGTTATATAATGTTGCTCTACTGACACGGTAATTTTTATTTTTCATTTTGATGTACAAAGATTCAATATCAAAATGTTCTTTATTGTCATATATTTCAAAAAGAATAGCAAAACGTTCAGGTGTCTTTCTATGACCTTGATTGTCTAAGAAGTTAATAAAAACTTCTTTAACAATTTCTTGATTTGATTTTTCTATAATCATTTAACAAAGATAGTTATAAAGCTTTATTCCCGAACAATTTTGTCAATTCCATTTACACTAGCTAGTTTTCGGACTAATTTATTTAGAATATTTTTATTTTGGACACTTAATTCAATGATGCCAGTGAAAAATTGATCTTCGGTGGCGAAGTTTATTTTATTTATATTTATATTACTATTATTTGAAATCATTCGTGTAACTTCGTTTACAAGGCCACGGTGATCGATTCCTGTTAATTTTAGAATTGCAGAATACTCTTCTGAAGATGAGTCTATCCATTTCGCTGGTAGTATTTTGTATGCGAAATTTGATTGTAATGTTAGTGCATTAGGACATTCTTTTTGGTGGACTTTAATTCCTTCATTAACTGTAACAAAACCAAAAACTGAATCTCCAGGGATAGAGTTACAACAGTTCGCAAAACTATAGGCTAATGACTCTTTTTCTTTTCCAAAAACTAAGTTATCATATTTTTCAACAGATAGATTTTCTTGAAATGATTTTTCAGAACCAATACGCTTTTTAAAAAAATTTATTAATGAATTATTGTAGTTGCTTGCAAATTTTTTAAGTTGCGTATTGTCCAAAGTTCCAATTTTAGTTTTATAAAAAAGATCTTGACTTGATTTAAACTTAAAAAACAAAATCATTTGATTTATTGTTTTCTTATTAAGATTAATTTTGAGTTGTTTTAATTTTCTTCTTAAAAGTTCTTTTCCTTCTTCTGTATATTGTTTTTTTTCATCATTTATAGAAGATTTTATTATGGAACGAGCACGGGATGTTATTACAAAATCTAACCAACTATTTGAAGGGGTGATTTTTTCAGAAGTAATTACATCAATTTGATCTCCACTTTTCAAAACTTTACTTAAAGGCACTAAGCGATCATTTACACGAATACCTCTTGTTTTTTTACCAATTTCCGAATGAATAGAAAAGGCAAAATCTAATGCAGTTGCTCCTTGTGGTAAAGATTTTAACTCCCCTTTTGGAGTAAAAACAAAAATTTCTTTAGCATATAAATTAAGCTTAAAATCTTCGACAAATTCTACCGCATTTCCTGTATTATTTTCTAATACTTCTTGCAATCTATTGAGCCAGCTATCAATTCCAATATCTTTTTGTTCGCCTTGTTTGTATTTAAAGTGTGCAGCATAACCTTTTTCAGCAATTTCATGCATCCTCCTCGAGCGAATTTGAACTTCAACCCACTTATTCATGGGGCCCATAACAGTGATATGAAGAGCTTCGTATCCATTTGACTTAGGTCCTGAAATCCAATCACGAAGACGTGTTGGGTTAGGGGTAAAGTGATCGGTTATTATAGAATAGATTTTCCAAGCAATAAATTTCTCTTTACTTCGCTGGCTATCATAAATAATGCGAATTGCAAACTTATCATAAACTTTGTCTATAGATATATTTTGGGTTTGCATTTTTCTATGAATAGAATATATAGACTTGCTTCGTCCCTTGATCACATATTTTAAACGTTCTTTTTTTAATTCAAGAGAAATAAATTTAGAAAAGGAATTAATGTAATTTTTTTGGGAATTTACACTTTCATCCATATGTTTTTTGATGGAAGCATATCTATTAAATTCTGTATACTTAAGGCTTAAGTCCTCAAGCTCTGTCTTTATGTTGTATAATCCAATTCTATGAGCAAGGGGAGCATATATGTAGAGTGTTTCAGATGCAATTTTAACTTGTTTATATTCTGGCATTGCATCCATCGTTTGCATATTATGTAAACGATCGGCAATTTTAATTATGATAACCCTAACATCATCATTTAGCGTAAGAAGCATTTTCCTGAAATTTTCAGCTTGCAAGGAAATGTTCTTATCTTTTTTAAGATTGGATATTTTGGTGAGACCGTGTACAATTTTAGCTACAGATTCCCCAAAAAGACGTTCAATGTCTTGAAGGGTGAATACTGTATCTTCAACAACGTCATGAAGAAGAGCTGCTGCAATAGAAGTAGCATCTAGACCTATTTGTTGTGCCACAATTTTAGCAACACATATTGGATGAAAAACATAGGCCTCTCCAGACTTTCTTCGTTGGCCATTATGTCCTTCAACAGCAGTGTCAAAAGCTAAGCGAATCATTTTTTTATCATCAGAGGTAAGCGACTGATAACTAATTCGTAATAGTTCTTTATACTGATTGGCTATTTCTTTATTTTCAATTTTCGAATCTGTGATCATTTCACTTTGAATATACTAAAGATTTAGGTTCTATTCAAATTGCTTATTCTTTCGTTGAGCCTCATACATTAAAATTCCTGCAGAAACAGATAAATTCAATGAATCTGTGTCTTTATCCATGGGTATAATTAAATTTTGATCTGTTTTCTCAAGCCATAACGAATCTAAGCCAGAACTTTCTGTACCCATAATAATTGCACATGGAGTTGAATAATCAAAGTCATTATAATTTATTGCCTCTGGGTGGATTGCAGCTGTTGCAATACAAATTGATTTTTTTTTCAGAAATGATATTACCTCTAGAGAATCACCTATAGCTGAAGGAATTAAAAACATACTACCTAAGCTAGATCGAATACTGTTTGGATTATAAAAATCTGTTTTTGGGTTTGCTACAATAACAGCATCCATTTTAGCAGCAGCGGCTGTTCTGAAAATTGCCCCAATGTTTCCTGGCTTTTCCGGGGCTTCAATTACTAGTATTATTGAAGTTTCGTTAAGTATTAAGTCTTCTAATTTGTGGG
This sequence comes from Flavobacteriaceae bacterium, assembly GCA_046711205.1. Classification (GTDB taxonomy): domain Bacteria; phylum Bacteroidota; class Bacteroidia; order Flavobacteriales; family Flavobacteriaceae; genus MS024-2A. The sequence goes on along the minus strand of JBKEHX010000145.1, from coordinate 210 downwards.
TTTTACTTTGAGCGATAGCAATTATTTTTTCTGATCCTGAGCGGATACTCAAACGTTCAAAAATTGAAGACGCTAATAAAAAAACATTAGATACTTCGGACTGAGAGATAATTATTTCAAAAGAGTTTTCAGCTGCTTCATGTATAAAAACAGATTCGAGAAGATAACCTCCCTTTAGTGCTTTTTCAATCTCTCTTTCTCCTTCAATTA
>JBKEHX010000144.1:0-3837 GCA_046711205.1 Flavobacteriaceae bacterium | reverse complement strand
ATTTTTAATAAAACTAACCAGGTACAGAGACAATATAATTGCGATAAGAAGGTAAATTACGACGACTTGAACTATTAAAACTATGTAGCATAATATCAAAATAACTTAAGGAATATAGGTACCAAATACAGAAAAAAATCAGAAAGGATATCGTGGCGTAAAAAAAGGATGTAATCTTTGATTTTAATAAGCTTAACGATATAATATGTGTGAGTTATCCAATAAAAAAAACACCGCCCAAAGCATAGAAAAAGCATAACACTGTCTTTTAGCATCTAATACAACCGCCCAATCAGCATTAAGAATATAGTGCTAAAAAAGAGCGGATTTCATCACAACAGTACCAATACAACAGCAGTAATAATACCGGTAGCAGTGGCTTAATGCCATATTTAATGTAAGTAAGTTACTAAAAAATCGGTTGCAGCCTCGATCATGCCATTAAAAAAAAAAGATCAACCCTTTTTCAAGAATAATTTCTTTATAAAAAGTCCCCTTTTATTCTTTATAAATTTTCATTAACCAACTTCATAAAATCCGTTTCCGTTAGCATTGTTATATTTAATTTAGCAGCCTTCTCTAACTTAGCAGGTCCCATGTTCTCTCCAGCAACTACGTAATTTGTTTTAGCTGAAATAGAACTTCCTATTTTCCCTCCATTATCTTCAATTGCCTTTTTTAGTTCATCTCTCGAGAACTGTTGAAAAACACCTGAAACTACAAATATTTTACCTGCTAACTTGTCAGTGGCATTGGGGTTTATGTTTTCAATAATTTCAAATTGTATACCGTAACCTTTTAATCTGTCAATGATGATTTTATTTTCTTCACCATCAAAAAACTCAAGGACGCTTTTAGCAATCTTTTCGCCTATCTCATCAACCAGAATGAGGTCCATTACCGATGCTTGGCGTAATGCATCAATATTTTTATAATGCTTTGCCAATTTTTTAGCCACCGTCTCCCCTACATATCGGATTCCCAAAGCATATAAAACTCGTTCGAATGGTATGCTCTTTGAATCCTCCACCCCTTTCACCAAGTTATCGGCAGATTTTTGCGCCATTCGTTCCAATGGAAGAATTTGTTCTATCGTCAATTTATATAAATCAGCGTAATTATGCACTAAATCATTATTAAACAATAGGGCTACTGTTTCTCCACCAAGTCCTTCAATATCCATTGCTTTTCTCGAAATATAATGTTGGATTCTTCCAATAATTTGCGGAGGACATCCATAAAAATTAGGACAATAATGATTGACTTCTCCCTCATTTCTAACTAATTCCGTTTGACATTCCGGACAATGACTAATGTATTTTGTCGGTGCTGCACTTTCACAGCGCTCACTTAAATCAACAGCAATTATTTTAGGTATAATTTCGCCCCCTTTTTCCACAAATACTGTATCACCAACACGTATATCAAGTTTTTCGATTTGGTCTGCATTATATAAAGAAGCTCTTTTTACAATAGTTCCAGCTAACTGCACAGGATCTAAGTTTGCAACCGGCGTAATTGCACCCGTTCTACCTACCTGATAAGTAATAGAATTTAACGTAGTTGACACTTGTTCTGATTTAAACTTGTATGCCATTGCCCAACGAGGGGATTTAGCGGTGTAGCCTAATTCATCCTGATGTTGAAAATGATTTACTTTTACAACCACTCCATCCGTTTCATATGGTAAATCGTGTCTGTGTAAGTCCCAGTAATCGATATACTTAAAAACATCTTGTAAACTACGAGCTAGAATCGCTTCTTTGGGCACTTTAAAACCCCATTTCCTAGCGCTTTCTAGGCTATCAAATTGTGTATTAAAAGGAAGGTTATTTCCAATTAAAAAATACAAAAGACACTCTAATGGTCTTTTAGCAACTTCAGCACTATTTTGTAATTTTAAACTCCCTGAGGCGGTATTCCTTGGGTTAGAATAGGGTGCTTCGCCAATTTCGATTAATTCCTGATTCATTTTTTCGAATCCGGAAAAGGGTAAAACAATTTCACCTCGAACATCAAATTTAGCAGGGAAGTCACCTTTTAATTGTAACGGAATCGACTTTATTGTTTTGATATTACTTGTAACATCATCGCCCTGAAAACCATCTCCTCTGGTAACAGCCCTTTTTAATATTCCATTCTCATAAGTAATACTAATAGATGCTCCATCATATTTTAATTCACAGGTATACTCTAATGGAACATCCCCTAATACTTTTTGTACCCGTTTTTCCCAATCGTTTAAATCTTCTTTAGAATAAGAATTATCTAAAGAATACATTCTGTAATCGTGGGGAACAGTTTTAAAATTTTTAGTAATCGTACCTCCTACACGTTGCGTAGGGGAACTTTCATCTAAATATTCAGGGTACTTTGTTTCTAGCTCTTGAAGCTCTTTTAACTTTAGATCAAATTCAAAATCCGATATAATGGAGGCATCCAAAACATAATAATCATAATTGTGTTGGTTTAATTCATTTCTTAATTTTTGAATCGTATTTTGAACATCCATAGAAGTAAAATTGGCTATTTTAGTATTTTATAATCGCCTACTAAAATAACCAATTTAAAAGAAATATCAAGAATAATTATCCCTCAATAATTGAATTTATTTGTTTGTATAATTGCCCATCGCTTAAAAAAGCACCCTGTTGTATTAGTGCAAAAAGAGAACTATTACGTTCTTCTGTGAACTCCTTTTTACCCACTTTCATCTCAATTTTATCCGTAAACATGTTATCACTAAGCCATTGTAACCCTTCCTTTGTTAAAAAATCTACTTCAGCAACCAATGATTTCAACACGATAGATTGTACATGCGTATCAAAACTCTGGAAAAGAAAGATATGGTTTTTTGAAAAATGTTCTAAATATTCGGCTCTCGTCAAAACGCCTTCCCAAACTAAATCAGAGAAAACGTCTAATTCCTGTTCAGCAACTTCTGGTTTCTCCGCTTTAATGGTATCCCATTCTGCTTTATCAATAGTTTGGGTTGCTAAGAAAGTAGTAAACTCCTGCGTTAACTCCTCAAATTGTTCTTTTGTTAATCTTGTATACTTCATAATGAAATTTAATAATTTAAGTTTTGAAATAATGATTTCAAAATCTCATTTTAATCGATAAGTCCATATTATATGGAATTTGCAAATTTAGAATTAATAAATAAAAAAAGCCCTCTTTTTAAAGAAGGCTTTTTTTTGAATATTTAAAATAAACTAGAATATATATCTCAGTCCAAATTGCGCTTGCCATCTTGACAATAAACTTGCATCATAATTGAACGTTTTTGTTTGCGTTCCATTAAAAGTATAGGTTGGAATCTTTGTTGTAGGATCTACAGAAACACCAATTGGCTGCACACTTGTAGGAACTTGAACTACTCCCCAATCAGAATTAAGAAAATTTCCTATGTTTAACACATCAATACTGAACTGGATTGTATTCGTTTTATTTCCTGAAACTTTAAAATTATAGTCTTGCATAAATTTCATGTCCCATTTACCTCTCCATGGCGACAAAGCACCATAGCGCTCTGAATACTGACCTCTTCGCCCACTTAAATACTTATCTTGACTAATAAATCTGTCAAATGCCTGACCTTGAGCTACACCACCGCTAAATGCCATAGTAGCGATTTCAGTAGTAGTTGGAACATAAATTAAATCATTAGTACTAGAACCATCGTTGTTAATATCACCACCATAAATATAGTTAAAACGACCTCCTTGTGCATATTCGAAGAAAGTAGAAATAGTAGTGGACCATTTGTCATTGCCGTAATTCCATTTCTTTGATGCTACACCAATAAAACGATGTGTATCACCGTATTTAGAATTC
>JBKEHX010000143.1:0-3853 GCA_046711205.1 Flavobacteriaceae bacterium | reverse complement strand
AAATTGAGCCCAAGAAGATTTATAGTTTTTTGGTACAAAGGGGCTTTTCAAATCATTATTTAAATTTTGTTTATAATAATCTGCAACTTTATTTCTTAGGTCAACTTCATCAGCTTCAAAGATAGAAAGCTTCTCGAGTAAAATTGCTGCCTGAATTGTATCTAAACGCCCGTTAATACCAATTCTAACATTATCGTATTTATCTTCTCCAGATCCATGAACTCGTACTGAGCGCATTAAATTCACCAATTCATCATCATTTGTAAAAATAGCACCACCATCACCATAACAGCCCAAGGGTTTTGCTGGAAAAAAAGAGGTAGAAGAAACATCACCAAAAGAGCCTGCTTTTTTGCCACCAATCTCTCCGCCAAAGCCTTGAGCAGCATCTTCTAAAATAAACAAATTATGTTTTTTTGCTATTTCCTCAATCATTCGATATCTCGCGGGAAGCCCAAATAGGTCTACTGGAATAATCGCTTTTGGACTAAGCCCTTTACTTTTTGCTTGCTTAATCGCATCTTCAATTCCCTCAGGATTCAGGTTGTATGTTTCTGGATAGATGTCAACAAAAATTGGCGTCGCACCGACCAAAGCAATAACCTCTGCTGTCGCAATATAAGTAAATGGCGTTGTAATGATAGCATCACCAACGCCGATACCCTTAGCAAGTAAAGGAATTAACAATGCATCTGTTCCAGAGGAGCAGCTAATACAATGTTTAACACCAACGTAAGCGGCAAGCTTTTCTTCCAATTCAAATACCTCTGGTCCCATGATATATCTACCATGGTCTAGAACAACTCGAAGACGGCTTTCAAGATTATTTCTAATTCTTTTTTGTTGAGTTTTAAGATCTATGAACTGCATTGTTTATTGTTTATTGTTTATTGTTTATAAAAATTAGACTTTATTAAGAATGTCACTAAAGTATTCTATTGTATGACGAAGCCCTTCTTTTAAATCAATAGTTGGATTCCAGTTAATATTTTTTTCTGCTAATGAAACATCTGGTTGTCTTTGCTTCGGATCATCTTCAGGTAGATCTTTAAATATAATTTTTGAATTAGAATTAGTTGTATTTATTATATTTTCTGCAAGTTCTAAGATAGTTAGCTCTTTTGTGTTACCTAAATTTAGCGGTCCTTTAAAACCCTTCAAATTAGAATTCATAAAATCAATAATTCCATTAATTAAATCAGAAACATAACAAAAGCTCCTTGTTTGACTACCATTCCCATAAATAGTAATATCTTGATTCTCCAAAGCTTGAACAATAAAATTACTAACAACACGGCCATCATTTATATTCATCTGAGGACCGTAAGTATTAAAGATTCGAGCGACTCGGATATCTACATTATGTTGTCGATGGTAATCAAAAAATAATGTTTCTGCACACCGCTTTCCTTCATCATAACAGGACCTTGGTCCAATTGGATTAACCTTCCCCCAGTATTCTTCTTTTTGTGGATGAACTTCAGGATCTCCATACACTTCGGACGTAGAAGCTTGAAAAATTTTTGCGTTTACTCGCTTTGCGAGCCCGAGCATATTAATCGCCCCATGAACCGAAGTTTTTAAAGTTTGGACAGGATCATATTGATAATGAATTGGGGATGCAGGACAAGCCAAATTATATATTTCATCTACTTCTAGAAATAATGGAAAAGTAATGTCATGGCGTATAAATTCAAAATTCTCATTTGCAAAAAGATGTTGTATCTTTTTTTTTGAACCCGTGTATAAATTATCAACACAGATTACTTCTTCACCTTTTTCAAGTAGCTTCTCACATAAATGTGAGCCTAAAAACCCAGCTCCTCCTGTGATGAGAACTCTTTTTTTATTATTATTCATCTAAAAAAAATTACTCACTTTTTTGACTTATTGATTTGGTTCAATACCCAAGGATAAGTTTTCTCTAACCCTTTTTTTAAACTATAACTCGGCTCCCAATTAAGTTTTTCCTTAATCAAGTTATTATCTGATTTCCGCCCTTTGACACCTAGAGGACCTGAAATATGATTAATTTTTAAATTCTTATTTGCTAGTTTCATCGTAATCTTCGCAAGAGTATTAATTGAGACCATCTCTTCCGAACCAATATTTAAAGGAAAAGTATATGTTGAGTCCATAAGCTTTCTAATACCTCTTAAGCACTCATCAATGAATAAGAAGGACCTTGTTTGCTCTCCATCCCCCCACATTTCTATTTCATCACCATTATTTGCAAGAGCAACTTTTCGACAAAAAGCTGCCGGAGCTTTTTCTCTACCTCCAGCATAAGAGCCTTCAGGACCAAATATATTATGAAACCGAGCAATTCTAATATTTAAACCATAATTACGGTGAAAAGCTATAAACATTCTTTCACTAAATAATTTTTCCCAACCATATTCACTATCAGGGTTCGCCGGATAAGCAGAGTCCTCAGAACAATTTGGGTTTTTAGGGTCCATTTGATTCTGCTGTGGATAAATACATGCAGAAGAAGCATAAAAGATCTTTTTAGCTTTATATTTTATTGCCATTTTACAGACATTTAAATTGATCAATGCTGAATTATGCATAATATTGGCATCATTCTCACCTGAAAAAATAAATCCTGCTCCCCCCATATCAGCAGCTAACTGATAAACTTCATCAAAGCTATCTTTTGAGGAAAATTTAGATTGGGGAGAATCTCTTTTTAAGCTTTTTTGTTTAGGGCTACATAGTGCTTCTTTAACCAAGCTTAATTTTTTTAAATCAGAAATCAGAAAATTATCTGCTCTTGAGGAAGAGTATTCTGGGAATTTTAAATCTACGCCACGAACCCAAAAACCTTCTTTTTTTAGGGAATTAACAAGATGGTTACCAATAAACCCACCGGCTCCTAAGACTAATGCTGTTTTCATTTATTATTCTTTCCTCTTAATTGGAAAAACTGGATTTCCCAAAAGCTAATAATGGAAAAAAGATAAACGGTAAGATTATTAAACCTATTGAAAACAAGATTTTCTTATCAAAAGCTTTTGATATATGTAACGCCGATAAGATATAGCCAATAGGTAAAATTATATAAATAATAGACCACCATATGGGTTTATCTACGATCTTAGTAAAGGTGAATATATTTAGGAGAGGCACGAAAGCTTTCCAACCTGATTGTCCCGCTTTACTAAATATTTTATACCATGAAACCCAAACCATGAATAGTGTCAACCCTGAAACTATTATAACCCCCAGCATAATAGTACTTAGAGATTCTTTAGACCTTTTGTTATTTGAAGCACTTTGGTTTTCATCTGTAATGTCAATTTTTTGAGCATCACTTTTTATTGAACCAATCTTTTCTACTTTAAATTCAGCCGGTGGAGTCATGTCATAACTTACTTCACTATCATTAGAGGTTTCTTCTACCAGCTCTCCAATGTTTCCTGCTAAATCTTTATAATTAACTCCGATTGGAATCACACCCTCTGAATCATTTTCAGTGAAAATATGATAATAAGTAAATTCTAATTCTGACTCTTTATGAATTATTGCTTCCGTATAGTTTAGTGAAATATTTATATCTGTTACTTTTTCAGAGCTTTTAAAGTTAAGAAAAACAGTATCTCCTTTAATTGCCAATGTCGAATCAAACTCATTAGAAGTAAGTAGTGTAACCTCAGATAGTTTGGGCTCTGTACCATCCATTGTAATTATTTTTGAATCAGAGGCTTCAGAAATAATTACACCAGGATTTCCTGCAAGATCTTTATAAACAACTTTAAAATTAATGGGCCCATCATCTGCTTCATCTGAAAAATAAATGAACATCCATGATTTACCCAGCCCGACAGCGTTTTCATACTCCTCACCATTA
>JBKEHX010000142.1:0-3940 GCA_046711205.1 Flavobacteriaceae bacterium | reverse complement strand
GATTAGGTATTTAGTTCCCTTTAAAAATAGTAGTGCTTTTCCTGTCATTTCTACTCCATACCGTTCTTTAGGAAATATTTTCTCAACCACTTTACGGAGTTCACTTTCGATGCTCTCCATTCGGTCGGTTTTAATATCCTTCATGAAGGTTGTAATTCGCCCATATTGACCCGTTTCATCAACATAGTCATTTAGTAACTGGCTGTTTCCATTTGCTTTATTTAAGTAAGGATAAATAAAGCTATTTTCTTGTGAAGTGGGAAGGCTGTAATAATTTGGATTTCCATTATAGTAGGCCTGCTTGGCAAACTTTATGGCGTTGACAATTGATAGGGGTTGTGATAGTTCAGAATATTCTTTAATGGTTGATTGTAATTGATCCATTCTCTTTAAAGTAGCGGGTTTTACAATTCCATTTTCTCGCTTACTATCAATCCAGATTTCTATTGGTACAATTCCATTAAAAGTTTCATCAAAAAAATGAATGTCCTTAAAGAAAGTTGCACTTTTAGGCATGTCTTCAATAATACTTCCAGAAATTTTTATTTGGTAAATTCCAATAATTCCAATGATAAGACCTAAAAGCGAAACAATATAGACGTTAAGCCTTTTTTTTCGGACTTTATTTTCCATCCATTTCACGAAATAATCAATCGATTTATTTTTGAGATGTTTTAGGTGCTTCTTTTTTGGAAGCGGCATAAAACTGTAGATAATTGGAATAATTAATAAAGATAAAAAAAAGATGCAAATTATGTTAATGGAAGCAACGACCCCAAATTCTTTTAGCATTTTACTGTTGGTAAGAATAAAGGTTGCAAATCCAGAGGCTGTTGTGAGGTTAGTCATCAAGGTTGCATTTCCAATTTTAACAATTACGCGTTGAAGAGATTTTGCTTGATTATTATGTTTTGAAACTTCCTGCTGATATTTATTTATTAAGAAGATACAGTTTGGAATTCCAATAACAATGATCAAAGGGGGAATTAGAGCAGTAAGGACTGTTATTTCATAACCTAGCCATCCTAAAACACCAAAAGCCCACATGACTCCAACCGCAACAACAATTAAAGAAATAAAGGTTGCCCTAAAAGATCTGAAAAATAAAAAGAAAATTAAGGAGGTAATCAATGTTGCACCCAAAATAAACAAGCCTATCTCATCAACAATATTTTGAGCATTTAAGGTTCTTATATAGGGCATGCCAGAAACACGTAAATCCATTTTGGTCTTTTTTTCAAAAGCTTCAGTAATGGGTATAAATTTTTCAAAAATAAAATCTTTACGCTTAGAGGTGTTTACAATATCTGGGTTCATATAAACTAAGGTTCGTATGGTATTGTTTTCAGCATTAAAAATTAGATTATCATAAAAGGGGAGTTCTAAAAAGAGCTTTTCTTTAAATTGCAAAAGGCCTAAAGAATCCTTTGCTTGGCTTAGTTTTAATGACTTAAGATCAAAACTTTCATTTTCAGAATTTTTGACTATTTCCTGAAGGTTATCAATAGAAAGTACAAAGCTGATCTCTTCAAAGGCACTGATTTTGGTATTTAAATCACGCCAGGCATTTCTTTTTTTGGGTGTAAAAAAATGTGGATCTTGAACTGCAATTACTATGAGATTTCCTTCATCACCAAAAGTTTTTGTAAACTCTTGGTATTGAATATTCTCTGGGTGATTATCTGGAAGTAAGTTTGCCTCTGTAAAGGTAAACTGCATATATTTCCATTGGGTTGACCAAAACCCAGTAAGGATAATTAAACCTATAAGAATTAGTATGCGATTCCTAAGGATTAGTCGTGCGACTAGATTCCAAAAACTTGATTTCCTTTTCTTTTTCATTAAAATCAGTCAGCTACTTAAAAAACAGCAAATACTTTATATAGTCAAAATTTCTTTTTCTTTGATATTGAAAATTTCGTCTGTTTTAGAAATATAGGTATCAGTTAATGTTTGCACATCTATTTCATAATTTATTTGAATATCATCTGATGCGTCAGATTTTTTAATTTCGCTATTGGCTTCTTTTCGGGCGGATCGAATGCCAATTTTAGCATTTTCAGTCTCCATTTTTGCTAGCTTGGCTAAGTCACGACGGCGTTCCTCAGTCAGCGGCGGAATATTAATAATGATAGATTCACCATTATTCATTGGATTAAATCCAAGATTTGCAATTAAAATAGCTTTTTCAATTTCCTGGAGCATTCCTTTTTCCCATGGTTGAACCATAAGGGTTCTTCCATCTGGAGAATTTACATTGGCAACCTGGTTAATAAGTGTAGGGGTACCATAATAATCTACTTTTACCCCCGCCAGCATAATTGGATTTGCTTTTCCTGCTCTTATGTTGAGCATTTCTTTTTCTAAATGAGCCAGAGCTTGCTCCATGCTTTCTTTTGCTGTGTCTACAATAAAATTCATTTCTTCCATAGCTTACTGTTTATTATAAATCCACTCGAGTCCCTATGTTTTTTCCTCGAACCACATTGATTAAGTTATTTGGCGTGTTCATATCAAAAACAATAATAGGCAGTTTGTTTTCTTGACTAAGCGTGAAAGCAGTAGTGTCCATTACTTTTAAGCCTTTTTTTAGCACATCATCAAAAGATAAGGTGTCAAATTTAATTGCTTCTTTATTTTTTTCAGGATCTTCATTATAGATTCCATCTACACGTGTTCCTTTTAAAATTACATCAGCATTAATTTCTATTGCACGCAATACTGCTGCGGAATCGGTTGTGAAATAAGGGTTTCCTGTACCAGAACCAAAAATTACTACCCGTCCTTTTTCAAGGTGTCGGGTTGCTTTTCTTTTAATAAATGGTTCGGCAATGGCTTCTATTTTTATTGCTGTTTGAAGCCTTGTTGGAATTTCATTATTTTCAAGGGCACTTTGCAAAGCAAGTCCATTAATTACTGTTGCTAGCATTCCCATGTAGTCTGCTTGAACACGATCCATTCCTTTGCTTGCTCCAGAGACTCCTCTAAAAATATTACCACCACCAATTACAATAGCAATTTCAATACCTTCATCAAATACTTTTTTTATCTCTTTGGCGTAATTGTCTATCTTAATGGGATCAATTCCATGGGTTTGGCTTCCCATGAGAGCTTCACCACTTAATTTTAATAATATTCTTTGATATTTCATTTAAAAGGAATGTATAAACAAATATAAAAATTAAAGCATAATTTATCCAGGTTAAATCCTAACATTATAAAAGACTTCTCCTCAGAAGGTTTTTTTGGAGATTAGCGTATTCTATTGCTGGATAATCTTGGTGTTATATTTTTTTCTGAAGTATGATCAACCACACTTTCCATAGAAAAGGCATTTTCTATACTATAAGCCCCTATTTTGGTTCTTTTAAGGGCAGAAAGATGGGCTCCATTTGATAATGATTTACCAAAATCATGAGCTAAACTTCGTATGTAGGTTCCTTTGCTACAGCGAACTAAAAATTCTACTTCCGGTAGGTTTATTTTTATTATTTTGAATTCATGGACCGTAACAGTTCTGGGGGTTATTTCAGGGTTTTCTCCTGCCCGCGCATATTCATATAATCGTTTACCGTCTTTTTTAAGAGCAGAAAAGAGCGGAGGGTATTGTAAGATTTCCCCAGTAAATGGATTTGTGGCGTTTAGAATCATTTTCTCAGTAAGTGAACCAGTGTCAAATGTTTGATCCACCGAAGTTTCTAAATCATAAGATGGTGTTGTAGCGCCCATCAAAAAAGTTCCTGTATATTCTTTTTCAGTTGCCTGAAGTGTGCTAATTGATTTGGTTTTGTTACCGGTGCAAATTAGTAAAAGACCGGTTGCTAGTGGATCCAAAGTTCCTGCATGGCCTACTTTAATTTTCTTAAGACCGCCTTGGTTTTTAAGGTGCCACCTTAATTTATTGACAACTTGAAAGGATGTCCACCCTAGAGGTTTATCA
>JBKEHX010000141.1:0-4058 GCA_046711205.1 Flavobacteriaceae bacterium | reverse complement strand
AAACAAGAACAAAAATTAAATACACGACCATAAACAGAAAATAAAGTTACAAAGTATCCTATTAAAAAAATAGAGTTAAAAGAAAAAGGAGTGTCTACGCTCAAGCCTCGAAAAATATGGTTTGACGAAACCATAAGGAGATTAAATTTAGAGGAAAGAGGATATCTTCTAGGCGCTTTTAAAGGAGACGATAAACTTCTTATAGCTAACAGTCTGGGCACCTTAAAAGTTGTTACTCCTGAATTAAGTCTGCATTTTGATGAGACGGCTATCCATATTGAAAAGTGGATTCCAAAAAAACCAATTACTTCTGTATACTTTGATGCTGAAAAAGAGCGGTATTTCCTAAAGCGTTTTATAGTAGAAAGTGTCGATAAAGAAGATAGTTATATTAAAGAAGGATGTGTTTTGACTTATCTTGGATTTGATTGGCGTCCACTTTTGTCTGTACAATTTGAAAAGTCAAGAGGGAAGGAACAGCCATTAGATATAGATGTAAACGCTGAGGAATTCATTTCTGTTAAAGGCTATAAAGCACTAGGAAATCAGTTAACAGATAAAAAAATAAAAGCAATTTCATTAAAAGAAGCCCTTCCTTATAAAGAAAGCGAGGAAGAAGCGATTAGTGAGATTGAAGTTGAGGCAGAAGGGATTGATACTTCTTCAGTAGTAACCCCAAAAAATAATGATGATGATCAGATTACACTAGAGTTTTAATCTATTTAAGTTTTCTTGAGCGCATATTTAAAAGTTCTACCCCTAAGGAGAAGACAATAGAAAAATAAAGGTATCCTTTTGGAATTCTAACAATATTTGAATTAAAGAGAACGGTTTCAGAAATACTCGCTGCTTCTGTAATTAACATAAAGCCAATTAAAAGTAAAAAGGCTAAGCCTAGAATTTGAAGAGAAGGACGTTTGTTTATGAAACGGCTTATTGGAGCGGCAAAGCTAATCATAATAGAAATAGAGACAACAACAGCGGCTATCATAATAATAAGGGAATAAGGAATGCCACTAGTCATTCCTAAGGCAGTAAGAATTGAATCAAAAGAGAAGACAATATCAATGAGTACTATTTGGAAAACTGCATTTGAAAAAGCGGTAGATGAGTTTAATTTTACGAATTCTTTTTCATGTACTTCTTCTACTTTATTGAAAATTTCTTTAGTGCTTTTATAGAGAAGAAAAAGTCCTCCAGTTAACAAAATTAGTGCTTGAACGGAGATGTTAGAAGAAAAAAATGAAGTGTTAATACTGAAAAGTGTGCTTTGCAGCTGAATAAGCCAATTTATTCCAAAGAGCAGTAGGATTCGCATAACCATTGCTGATAAAAGTCCAATTCGCATGAGTTTTACGCGAACTTCTTCTGGAAATCGTCCGGCTAAAATTGAAATAAAAACGATATTGTCAATACCCAGTATAATCTCCAGAAGAGTAAGGGTTAAAAAAGCAATAATTAAATCTGGAGTAAGCATCTTTTATTTTATTTTTTTAATGGTACCTCGTTGGGTGTTTTTACTATCTCCAACAAGAGAATATTCAAAAGTGTAAGAATTAGTTTGGGTATTCAATATTTTTATTTGAATAGGTCTTTTGTCTTGATTTGACGTGGGATTTAATTTCGTTAGAATACATTCGCAGTCGTTTACCCACCTTATTGTTGAGGTGTCTATTACTCCTTCATATATTTCAATTTCATAAGCAATATCTCTTGTGAATATCGAAGAAGTGAGTTGTCCATTAATAATTTTAGAAAACTCAAAGGTTCCAGTGTAAAATCTTGTGCAATCACGTTCTACGGTATAGCAAGAAATAAAAAGAAAAATAAGACCTAGTAATAGGTGTTTCATAGAAGGCAAAAATACTAAGAATTGGGAATATAAACGCTAAAAGTACCGTCCTTATGTAATTGAATGATTTGGACAATTTCATTAATGGATTGATTTTTAATTACTGGATTTAATCCCTTCACCTTACCGGGTGTTATATCAGCTTTTCCTGGTGAAGGTATAGGAGCTTGATTAAATAATTCTTCAGAACTTTTTAATGGAGGAGAAAGAAGGGGAGTGGAGGATATATGTTTTTTATTTCCTAAAAGAAGCCATTCTAAATCTACGCCCCTAAAGTGATTATGAATTTTTAGCATAAAATCTAGACTTGGTTTATTTCTTCTAGATAGGATATGGGAAACAGAAGATCGTTGAACCCCAATCCGTTCTGCAAATGCAGCAGCATTTAGTTGATTGTTTTCCATGATTTCTTCTAAGCGCTCAAGAAATAATTCAGTGTTCAACATTGTAAACTATTGTTAGGGTTAAATCAAATATACAATTGTATATCGACATAAAAAAATACAATAAACATATAACTGATACTTTAACTTTAATTCATAAATAACTGATAATAAATGTTTTAATTAAAAAACACAGACATATGTATACATTTGTGAATAATAATAGAGATAACCCATCGCATATTTCATAAAATGGTACTTTTGTAAACTACAAATGTAAACATCTATCTGTTTACATTTGTATTATTAAATCATGATCAACAAAAGATATTTGCCTCCAGCACTTATTGAAGCTTTTTTAAAGCAATTACCAATAAGTGTTTCTGTAAAAATAATTGGACATTCTGTTGAGATGCGTCCTATTAGTTTGTTGTCAATTGGCAGTGGAAACACTAAAATATTACTTTGGTCTCAAATGCACGGAAATGAAAGCACTACAACAAAAGCACTTTTTGATTTTATTCCTTGGTTTTTAGAGAAAGAACAAAAAGTATTCCAGGAGAAATTTACCCTAAACATTATTTTGCAATTAAACCCTGACGGTGCAGCAGCTTATACTCGTTTAAATTTCAAAGGAATTGATTTAAATCGAGATGCCATTTTATTATCGCAACCAGAAAGTAAAGTTTTGCGTGACTTGTATCAAAGCTTTCAGCCGGATTATTGTTTAAATTTACATGGACAGCGTACGGTTTTTGCCGCAGGTAAAAATGGACTTACTGCAAGTTTATCTTTTTTAGCACCTTCTGCTGATGTTGAGCGTACCATAACTCCTGCACGTAAAAAGGCAATGGAGTGTATTGTAGCAATTAAAAAGGGGCTGGAAAATGATATTCCTAATCAAATAGGACGCTATGATGATGCTTTTAATGCTAATTGCGTGGGTGATACTTTTTCAAAACTAGGAACGCCTACCCTTCTTTTTGAAGCTGGCCATTTTCCTGGTGATTATCAAAGAGAAGTAACCCGAATGTTGATTTTAAAAAGTTATAAACTATTATTTCAGTCGCTCTTATCTAGTAATGAAAATCACTCTGTGGAAGAGTATATGGCGATTCCAGAAAATTCTATAAATTTTATAGATCTATTGGTAACGGGTGTTACTATAAAAGATAAAGAAAAATTGATTAAAGCCCAGCAATTGGGAATCTGCTATGAAGAAAGACTAGTGGAGGGAATAATTTTATTTTTTCCTATAATGGAAGCTTATGGCGACCAGATTTCATTTAAAGCCCACCGAACGATAAACCTACCCGTTAAATTAACGCAAACCCCTCTCTTTTTTGAAGTAGGAAAATCTGTGCAAAAAGAAGAATTTACTAAATTATTTTCAATAAATACATAATTTAACAGATAATCCTTCAGTTAATTTACTAAATTAGCACAAAATATAAGTTATGAATAAAGTGAAATTAGATGAAATTGATCATCAAATTTTGGACATTTTAATAGACAACACACGAATCCCTTTTACGGACATTTCTAAACGCTTACTTATTTCCGCAGGAACTGTTCATGTTCGCGTTAAGAAAATGGAAGACTCTGGAATAATAAAAGGATCTTCTCTTAATTTAGATTACGTTAAATTAGGCTATTCATTTATTGCCTACGTGGGTATTTTTTTAGAAAAAACAAACACGACACCGGAAGTATTAAAAGCTCTTAACTCCATTCCTTTTGTTACTGTTGCTCACATTACAACTGGAAAATTCAATATTTTTTGTAAAGTACGTGCTCGCGACACTCACCACGCAAAGGATATA
>JBKEHX010000140.1:0-4074 GCA_046711205.1 Flavobacteriaceae bacterium | reverse complement strand
GATTTTATACCTTTAAGTAAGTTGTTGCTAAACATCTAAAAACAAAAAACCCCTCAATTTAGAAGGGTTTTAAGGGTGGTCCCACCAGGACTCGAACCTGGGACCAACTGATTATGAGTCAGCTACTCTAACCAACTGAGCTATAGGACCTTTGTTTCGTTAAAAATAACGAGAAGCAAACTTAAGAATTATAAACGCTATTTTAAAGTATAACATAAATTAATTATAGCAGTATATTATCCATAATTATTAGCAATTAGATATGAATATATCGCGAGAAACAATGTTAATAAGTGTTAAAACAATAACCATGTTATAAATTTTTTGTATTTTCATTATCTAACTAAATAATATATTATGGATAAATACATTAACATGATTTTGGATTTTCCTCATATGGTTAATTCAAAACTTCCAAAAAACAATTTCAACGCAATGATGGAAGGTTCAGAAGGCTCTATAAGTGGATGGGTCGGAACTTTTTTCAAAGTGGGCGCGTTAGTTGTTCTAGTAGGAATGCTAGTTTCAGTAATAACTGGAGGAATGAACGACCTTGGTGCGGCAGAAGGCTTAGGTAAAGCCTCCGCAGGCTTATGCACATTGGTTTTAATTTATGCTGCATTTCCAATCGCACAAGTAATTAGATCAGCTGGTGACTCATTAGCTGCATCAAAAAGTGGAATGGTTGACTTCTTCTTTAAAGATGTGATCGTTGCAAATATTAAAGCTTTTGGACACATTACCGCTTTAGTAGCGTTATTTGGCGCTATTTGCACAACTATTGGCTGGATTCTTTCTTCAGGAGGAATGTCAATTGATGTTGGTATAGTAGAAGGGTTTGCAGGTGCTTACGCACTTCCTGTTGATGCGATGGCAGCCTTTATGTCAATGCTTGGCCTTGACTTTGTTGGAGGTGTTATAGAATACTTCTTCAATATGGATGTTACAGGATCTGAAGTAGCAGGTTATAGCCTTGAAAGTGCAGTAGCAGTTGGCTGGGAATATGTTCAAGTAGCAGTAATTCTTGCTCAACTTTATGTAGCATTAGCTTTTTATAGTTTCTTTTATGGAATTTTAAGTTCGTTATTTAATTGGATCAAAAATCCATCACTGCCTATTAAAACAAGCTAATTTATTCTTATTAAAAATTAAAAAAGCCCTGTCTAATACTTTTAGACAGGGCTTTTTTGTATTTATTTAAGAAGCTTATTCGGCAGAAGCAACAGCAGCTCTTGAATAAATCCAAAAAGCACCTATTTTCCCATCCTCAATATAGGCATCAGCTAAATCATAAACAGTTTTTTCTTCACCATCAACAGTTGTTGTAAGAGCATGACCTGAAATCACCCACTCACCAACCTGACCATCAACTTTCATAGTATAAGAAAAGAATGTATTCCATTGTGGATTTTCAGCCTCAAACCATCCACGTAATCTTTCTATATGGCTATCAGCACCATCGACAACATAGCCTAGGGCATCATAAACTTTGAAACCACCAAACTGTTGTGTTGAATCTGCATTCATTTCACGAATAACATCTAAGTTTTTAGAGTTATGAGCATCCATATATTGATCCCATAGCTCTAAATTGGAAGGATTCCCGTCATAAGCATCAGATTTGCCATCAGCTGTAGATAAATATCCTGCAGGATTGTTAACCTCAACTTCTACAATCTTCGCTTCTGGAGACAGTGACGATGCTACTTTTTGAATAGCAGTGTTATTGCACGAAGCCAATAAACTTAAAGTAAATAATAATAATAATTTTTTCATAATTTTTTTTTAGATATTATAAATATAGTAAACGGAATTTATTTCATTTATTTTTCAAAGTATTTTACTTATCTTCATCGTAAAACAATCAACATTTTAACATTAAACAAATGAAAAGAAGAGAGTTTATTTTAAACAGTTCAATTATGTCAGTATCAATGATAGCACCGCTTTCCATTAGCGCCTGTGGATCTATTGAAGGTATTCAAAAAAACATTTTTGGGATACAATTGTATTCTTTAAGAGACGAAATGACAAAAGACCCTAAAGGCACTTTAGAAAAATTAGCCTCATATGGATATAAATATATTGAAGGATATGAAGGGAAATTTGGCCTTTTTTGGGGAATGACAAACATAGAATTTAAAAAATACCTTGATGATTTAGGAATGAAAATGATTTCTAGTCATTGTGGTAATACAGATAATTTAGAAAGTTTTCAAGAGAAATCTGCTCAAGCAGGTGAAATTGGGATGGAGTATTTAATATGTCCAAGCCTTGGTGGAGGCAAAAAAATAGACGCTTTTAAAAGACATGCCGCAAGGTTTAATAAATGTGGCCAGATTGCAAAAAATAATGGGATTAAATTTGCTTATCACAATCACGACTATTCTTTTACTAAAAAGGACGGGGTTTATTTACAAGATGTCTTAATGAACAACACAGATAAAAATTTGGTAGATTTTGAAATGGATATTTACTGGGTTGTGGCTGCAGGGGAGGATCCAATAGAATGGTTTAATAAACATCCCGAAAGATTTAAATACTGTCATGTTAAAGACTATTTAAGTCTTTCGGAAAATAAGTTTGAATCTTGTACACTTGGAAAAGGCTCTATTGATTTCCCTTCTATTTTAGCTCATGGAAAAACAAAAGGCCTTTCAAGGCATATAATTGAGCAAGAGGCCTATAGAGACACCAGTCAATTTGAGTCAGCTAAGGATAATTTCAATTACATGCAATCATTAAAAGTGTAGCATTATGCGATGGCAAGTAACATTGCTGGAATTTTGATTACTTTTCTTTTATAAGGAATAAATGGATTGTCTATTTCTACAAAAATGTTTAAAATGAATAAGATAAAGATATTTTCAATTTGCCTTGTTATGTGCGCTGGTCTTTTTAGTTGTAATAAAACCATTCAGCAAGAAAAAACAGGATTGTTTTCCATAACGGCAGCAGAATTAAAACATCATTTAGACTTTCTTGCAGCTGATGAGTTTAAGGGAAGAGACACGCCTTCTGCTGAGTTAAAAATTGCGTCAAAATATATATCTAACCTTTCTAAAAAATATGGCCTATTACCTGTCATGTCTGATAATTCCTATTTTCAACCCATTCCATTGGAGACTTCGATAGTTTCTGAAGGTGAAACTTCAATTATTTTGAAAAGTAAAGCAGGAAAGGAAGAATTTAAATTCAAAATGGATTTTGGAGTGGAAGACAAAAATCTGTCTTCTGGAAATATAAAAGGAAATATGGTTTTCCTTGGTTTAGGACATCAAACACTTGATAAAAGTTGGGACGATCTTAAAAATATAAATATAGAGGGGAAAATTGTAGTAATTCTAGACGCAAACTTACTTGAAAATCATGTGCTGAGAAGCGATGGCACAGGAATGCATTTAAGAGCCAGGGCAGAAAAACTTGTTGAAATGGGCGCCAAAGCGGTAGTAAAAATTATTGATAATGAACGAGAAACTTTCTTTCAGAAATCAGGTTTTAAATTTGAAAATAGTGTAAAAAGTATAGTAATCCAGCAAACAGGTGTAGACTTTGCTAGTGCATACAATTGGGATGGAAGCTCATGGAAAAAAAAAGAACCTGTACAAAAAGAACCTGTACAAAAAGAAGGTTCTGGGAGCTTTAACAATATTCAAATACGGCATGAGATGGCTACGGCAATATTAGGGGTGAGCGGAAAAGAGTTAAATGAAATGTTTGTAAGAGTTAAAAGGGGAGAACAAATTAGTTCAAGAAATTTAAAAGGAATGATCCTTGATATAAAAATAAAAGTAAAGAAAGGAGTTGAAACAACGAGAAACATACTTGCTTTAGTTGAAGGAACGGATCCAGAGCTAAAAAATGAATACGTTATTGTTGGCGCTCACTATGACCATATTGGCACTACGGAAGGCGGGGTCTATAATGGAGCTAATGATAATGGTTCAGGAACTGTGGGGTTGATCGAATTAGCTGAAGCAATGGCAAATAACAGGCCCGCAAGATCTGTGATAATTGCATGGTTTACAGGAGAGGAAAAAGGGCTTTGGGGTTCCGAATATTTTGTTTCAAATC
>JBKEHX010000139.1:0-4190 GCA_046711205.1 Flavobacteriaceae bacterium | reverse complement strand
AGTGCGTCACCATAAATAATACCTATCATTCCTGAAACATGAAATAGCCATATTAAGCCAATGGAAATATTTTGTTTTGTTAAAAGAGAGTTACTATTCATAAGTTTGCAGAAGGTATCAATTCATCTACAATTTTAGCGGAGAGTAAACATAGAGGGATTCCTCCCCCAGGATGGACACTTCCTCCACAAAAATAAAGATTTTTTATACGACTTGAAAAATTAGGATGCCTTAAAAAAGCAGCAAATGAGTTGTTACTTGAGGAACCGTATAAAGCCCCTAGGTGGGATTGTGTTTTTGATTGAATTAAAGGTGGTGTCAATACTTCTTCACATACAATAAGGGATGATAAATCAACCTCTAATTCTTTTGAGAGTTTATCAATTACAGTAGTTCTTAATTTTGAAACCATTGTGTCCCAATCTTGTCCCTTATCTGCAGGTGAATTAATCATAACAAACCAATTTTCACATCCAGAAGGAGCATCCTCTGGAACATCTTTTGATGTGATGTTTACATAAATAGTAGGATCATCTGAAACCATTTCATTTTTAAAAATAGAATCAAATTCTGTTTTATAATCATCGGAAAAGAAAATATTATGTAAATCCAATGTTTTAAAAACGTTTTTAATTCCCCAATAAAAAATTATGGCAGAACTTGAGCGTTCTTGCGATAATTGTTTTTTGGGAGCTTTTTCTTTGGGGAGTAATCTCTTATATGTAGGATGAATATCCATGTTTGAAACCACAATACAAGCAGCGTAAAAAGAATCTTGGGTCTGAACACCTTTCACTAATTTTCCTTCAATAACAATTTCTTGAACCGGTGTATTAAATTCAAAGGTAACGCCCAAGCGTTTTGCTAAAGCATACACCGAGTTTGTGATGGCCACCATCCCTCCGTTTGGAACAAATGTTCCAAAGGTACCTTCTAAATGCTGAATAAGAGTCATCATCCCTGAGGTTTGATAAGGATCTGACCCATTATATGTAGCGTAGCGATCAAAAAGCTGGACTAATTTATCTGAAGTAAACGCATCAACATTTACTTGGTGTAGTGTTTTTTGAAGCTCAAAAACAGGCAATTGCAAAAGTGCTTTTATCGTATCTGTCGTAAGGTATGTTTTAAGTTTATGAAGAGATTTCTCTAAAAACAAAGAGGAAGTAAGTTCATATTTTGTTTTTGCTTTTTGAAGATACTGTTCCACGTTTTGAAGTGGTTCGTTGAATACATGCGCTACTTCTTCAAGAAAAGCCTGTTTGTCTGCATAGGCTTTAAATTTGGTCTTATCCTTCCAAAAATAATTACATGCAACTGTTTTCTTGGAGTACCTAAAATGGTCGTCAGGGTTTTCACCTGCCATTTCAAAAAGTTCTGTTACAAAATGTGGCATTGTAAATAATGAAGGGCCTAAGTCAAATCTATATCCATTATTTTTAAATTCTGTAAGTTTTCCTCCTGGATAATTGTTGGCTTCAAAAACATGAACTTTATATCCTTTTAAAGCCAAGCGAACACTTGTCGCTAGTCCTCCAATTCCAGCACCTACAACAATTATTTGCTTCATTTTCAAAGATCTTTATAAATATCTGAAATTAAATGAAAACGAGAAAAAAGATCTTCTTTATACCATTTTTTTTGACGTGTTTTTTTAATAATTGCAGCATGTTGTTTTCCTTTGTATGCAAAAGCATTAACGGCTTCAAAATCATCCCAAATACTCAATGTAGCCTGCTGGATAAAAGGCCATTCCCCAATTCCTTTATAGTATAGTATTCCCTTGGCTCCTTGAATAGCGTTACTGGCTGAAGGAACTGCACGCCAGAAAGAAAAAAGACGTTTCCAATGTAACGTTGCTCTAGTTATTACTACAGCTTGCCGGTCTGATTTTTCTTCAACTTCTGAAGAATCTCTTTGAGGAAAAGGATTAATTCCTCCCCAATTGCCATGACTCTTTAGGGAATCTAAAACCAAATCTCTTTGAGTAGTGGCTCTTTTTTGATAATCTAAAAAAACAGGATGTGTTTTTTTAAAATTGATATAAGCTATTTCACTTTCCCATACTCCTAAAAAAGCATAGGTAGAAAAATCAGGCCATAAGCTAAAACCTTTTCCTCCCCCCGTTCCTAAAAATCTATAAAACTGCAGTCCTTTAATACTATTCATTCTAAAGGGAGCAATACCCATTTGTTTAAAAGCCCAAATTTTATTTTTAGTAAAAGAAAAGAAAGTAACTGAAGTTATAGCCTGCATTAAAGATTAATTGTTAACTAAAATAGTTTTTTTTTAAAAAAAGGATTAAAAAATGAAAGGAAAATGCTTCTAGGGATAATTAATATAATTTAATTATAGAGTAAATCTACATTGGCATTTGAAAACAAATTGAATTTAAAATTTTTAAAAAAATATGCAAAATGAATTTTTATTATTAACTTTTTTATTTCACCTTTATAAATATATTCCTTATAAATATGTTGAAAATTAAATTAATATATTCATTTAAAATGTTTAATCAAAAGCAGTTCAACTAACGAACACATTTATGAAAAAATTAAATCGGTTTGATATTTTTATTTACAGCCTAATCATTGGTAATATTATTGCCATGGTATTAGAATCTCACAAGTTTATCAATCTCAAATTTAATTTGTTTTTTAAATACTTTGAGATAATCTCTATTTTTATTTTTTCTTTAGAATACCTCTACAGAGTCTTTATTGGTTACAAGGAAAATAAATGGAAAGGTGTAAAAAATTACATTTTTAGTTTTTTTGGAATAATTGATTTAATTTCAATACTTCCGTTTTATTTAAAACAATTTGTTCTACTTGATGGGCGCTTTTTCAGAATTCTTCGATTATTTCGTTTGACACGAATTTTTAAACTTGGAAGAGGAAGTCAATCTTTAAAGCTTTTTATTAAAGCATTAAGTTCCGTTAAACACGAATTGTATTTTACCCTTTTCCTTTCAATACTTACTATCCTTTTTTCTGCTTCAGCAATTTATTTTCTAGAACATGAGGCACAACCTGAGGTTTTCTCAAGTATCACAGCTTCAATTTGGTGGGCAACTGTTTCTTTGGCAACTGTTGGTTATGGTGATGTAATTCCCATTACTGTTTGGGGTAAAGTATTTGCTTCTGTTATTTCACTAGTTGGAATTGGAGTTGTAGCAATTCCTACTGGAATTATTAGTGCTTCTTTTGTTGAAGAAATTTACACCTCACGAAATAAAAAATAATTTTATATTTCAACAAGAAGAGAAACATCCATGAAAAAAAAACAGTTTGTCTCGTTAATATTATGTTTATTATCTCAAGTTTCATTTGCTCAATTTGAAAATGGTAGTTTAGAAAGTAAAAATGTTTTAATTGTTTATGGAGGTTGGAAAGGGCATCAGCCTAAAGTATTTGCAGATAAAATTGGGAGCTGGTTAGAACAGCAAAATGCGAACGTGACCCTTTCAAGCTCAACTGCTATTTATTTAGATGAAAAAATAATGAGCAATACTGACCTTATCATTCAGCACATTACCATGAGTACAATAAAAGCAGAAGAATCCAAAGCCCTTCAAAAAGTTGTATCCAGAGGCGTTGGTTTAGCCGGGTGTCACGGAGGCTTAGGTGATGCTTTTAGAGATGACACCGAATATCAATACATGATTGGAGGTCAATTTGTTAAACATCCTGGCGGGCAATTAGACTATACAGTAAATATGACAACAACTGAAAATGTTATTACAAAGGGAATTAAGGACTTTTCCTTACACTCTGAACAATATTACTTGCACATTGATCCTGCTATAAATGTATTGGCAACTACTGTTTTTAATGGTGATAATGACTCATGGATTGAGGGCATTAAAATGCCAGTAGTTTGGACTAAAATCTATGGAAAGGGAAGAGTTTTTTATTCTTCTTTGGGGCATTCAGCAGATGTATTTGAAATCCCTGAGGTGTGGCAACTAATGACTCGTGGAGTCGCTTGGGCAACTAAGTCTAAAATACAATAAATTTTCTATTTTTTCAACCCTTGGATTCTTTTATAAACACTTCTTTTTATGATACCTTTGTAAGGTTATGAAAAGAAAAGTTGTGATTATTGGCTCAGGATTTTCTTCCCTTTCAGCTGCTTGTTACTTAGCTAAAATGGGGTGTAAAGTTGATGTATTTGAAAAAAATGAAGCT
>JBKEHX010000138.1:0-4421 GCA_046711205.1 Flavobacteriaceae bacterium | reverse complement strand
TGGGGACCTCATTGTCATTTTAGGAGGTGATAATTACAGAATTGGAATGGGTGGTGCTGCGGTTTCTTCCGTGAACACAGGTGCTTTTGATAATACCATCGAACTTAATGCTGTACAGCGTTCCAACCCCGAAATGCAAAAAAGAGTTGCCAATACAATTCGTGCGTTAGTTGAAACAGGAGAAAATCCAATTGTATCTATCCATGATCATGGAGCTGGAGGACATTTAAATTGCTTGTCTGAATTGGTAGAGGAAACCGGAGGGATTATTTATTTAAACCAACTCCCCATTGGAGATCCTACCCTTTCTTCTAAAGAAATTATCGGTAATGAATCCCAAGAGCGAATGGGACTCATCATTAATCCTAAAGATCAAGATTTTCTTAAAAGAATAGCGGCTAGAGAAAGAGCTCCAATGTATGTTGTAGGAACCGTAACGGAAGATCATCAGTTTGTTTTTGTTGATGATAAAAATAAGTGTAAGCCCATTGACCTTCATTTAGATGCTTTGTTTGGAAGTTCGCCCAAAACCATTATGAAAGACAAGCATCAAGCAACCAATTTTGAATCAATTGATTTTGATGAGGAACTGCTTCATACTTATCTAGAAAAAGTACTTCGCCTTGAAGCGGTTGCCTGTAAAGATTGGCTAACCAATAAAGTCGACCGATGTGTAAGCGGCCGTGTTGCGCAACAACAAACAGTGGGGGAACTCCAGATTCCGCTTAGTAATTGTGGAGTAGTTGCATTGGATTATAAAGGGAAAAAGGGAATCGCTACCGCAATTGGTCACGCACCCATTCCTGGACTTATTGATCCAGCAAAAGGAAGTGTTTTAGCAATTGCAGAAAGTTTGACTAATATAATTTGGGCCCCTTTATCAGAGGGCCTTGCCTCGGTCAGTCTATCTGCAAACTGGATGTGGGCTTGTAATAACCCCGGAGAAGATGCACGCCTTTACAATGCCGTAGAGGCTTGTTCTGATTTTGCAATAGCCCTAGGGATTAATATTCCTACTGGAAAAGATTCACTTTCCATGAAACAAGAATACAAACAAGGAAAAGTAACCGCTCCTGGAACTGTAATTATTTCAGCAGGAGCACCTTGTTCAGACATTACGAAGGTTGTTACTCCAGACCTCAAAGAAAAGGGAGGCGATCTTTTTTATCTTGATTTATCTGGAAGCCCTTTTACACTAGGAGGTTCTTCTTTTGCTCAAACGCAAAATAAAATAGGAACTGAAACTTCAACTATTTCAGATCCAGATTACTTCAAAAGCTCTTTTAATATAATTCAACAATTTATTGGGGAAAATAAAATAAGTGCAGGTCACGATATTTCTTCTGGAGGGTTAATTACTACCCTTCTTGAAATGTGTTTCCCCACGACTTCTGCTGGAATGAATCTTGACCTTTCAAGTCTTCAGTCCACAGATATAATTACCCTTCTTTTTTCTGAAAATAGTGGTATTATACTCCAGTCAAACCATGATTTAAAGACACCTCTTGAACAACATGGAATTATTTGTCATAAAATCGGATCTACTACTGAAGATCAAAAAATTCATCTAACCTATAATTCCAATAAACATGAATTTAATGTTGCAACATTGCGAGATGTATGGTATTCTACCTCTGCAGCATTAGACGACAAACAAACCCATTCGGGACTTGCTCAAGAACGGTTTAAAAACTATAAAAATCAAGCGTTAACTTACCGTTTTCCAACACAATTTTTAGGGACACCAAAAAACAAACTTAAATCCAAGAAAATAAAAGCTGCCGTCATTAGGGAACAAGGAAGTAATTCTGAACGTGAGATGGCATATGCACTTCAACTTGCCGGTTTTGAAGTGATTGATGTACACATGACAGACTTAATAACAGGGAGAGAAACCCTAAAAGATATTCAATTTATTGCTGCAGTAGGAGGATTTTCTAATTCTGACGTTCTAGGCTCTGCCAAGGGATGGGCAGGCTCTTTCTTGTATAATGAAAAGGCAAAAGCAAGTTTAGATGATTTTTTTAACCGTGAAGACACGCTATCAATTGGAGTCTGTAACGGGTGTCAATTATTTATTTCGCTAGGGCTATTAACCCCTGAGCACGATGAAAAACCAAAAATGCTACACAATGCTTCTGGAAAATTTGAATGCCACTTTACCGCAGTAGATATTAAAGAATCATCAGCTATAATGTTAAAAGGATTAGAAGGCAGTCGTTTGGGAATTTGGGCCGCCCATGGGGAGGGAAAATTCCATTTCCCAAAAGAAGCTGCTGAATATCAAATACCTGCAACCTATCATTTTGATAGCTACCCTGCCAACCCTAATGGGTCTGATTATAATGCGGCAATGCTTTGCTCAATAGATGGAAGGCATTTAGTGATGATGCCACACCTTGAACGCTCAACCTTTCCCTGGAATTGGGGGTATTATCCTGAAAATAAAAAAGACGAAGTTAGTCCATGGCTTATGGCGTTTGAAAACGCCTATGATTGGCTTGATAAATAATCCACAAAGTGTATGAAATATTTCTTATTTTGCATGTAAAATAAATAATATGACTCCGACTAGATTATTTGATTTCATAGAACATCAAAGAAAAAACGCTCCATTAAAGAAAGCCTTTACAACTAAATATGATGGTGTATGGACCAGTATCTCTTCAGAAGAGTTTTGTGATCAAGCTAAAAAAATAAGTCGGGCCTTAGTGTCCTTAGGAGTTCAGTCGCAAGATAAAATTGCAATGATTTCGTCTACAAACAGAACCGAATGGAACGTTTTAGATATAGGGCTCTTAACTATTGGTGCTGTAAATGTTCCTATTTACCCAACCATTTCAGCAGAAGACTATGAATACATTCTAAACCATTCCGAAAGTCAGTTTTGTTTTGTTTCTGATCAAGAAGTTTATGATAAAGTAATAGCTATAAAAGATAAAGTAAAGTCTTTGAAAAAAGTATACAGTTTTGATACTATTAAGGGATGCGCAAACTGGAAAGAATTACTTGAATCCGGAACATCAACAAAACAAGAAGCATTAGTTAAAGAGAGAAGAGCATCCGTTGCTCCAGAAGATTTAGCTACTATTATCTACACCTCTGGAACAACTGGAATACCCAAGGGTGTTATGCTAAGTCATGATAATGTAGTTTCTAATGTACTTTCAAGTTCGAAACGACTACCATTAAATATTGGAGAAGCCTCAGCCTTGAGTTTTCTACCTATTTGCCATATTTTTGAGCGTGTGATTTTATATATCTACATGCAAAATAGCGTTTCTGTATATTATGCAGAATCGCTTGAGAAAATTGCAGATAATTTAAGGGAAATTAAGCCAAATGTAATGACGGCTGTTCCACGTTTACTTGAAAAAGTTTACGATAAAATTTATGCCCGTGGTGCTGAACTTAGTGGCATCAAACAAAAATTATTTTATTGGGCAGTAGATTTAGGTTTGCAATATGAGCCATATGGGAAAAATGGTGCGTGGTATGAATTTAAACTTAAAATTGCCAAAAAACTTATCCTTTCAAAATGGCAAGAAGCTTTAGGTGGGAATTTAGAGCTTATTGCATCTGGAAGTGCCGCACTACAACCTAGACTTGCGCGTGTATTTACTGCTGCAGGAATGACATTGGTAGAAGGATATGGATTAACAGAAACATCTCCTGTAATTACTGTAAACGATATGCGGGGAAAAAAATTTAGAATTGGAAGTGTTGGACAGGTAATTGATGGTGTTACCGTTAAAATCGCTAAAGACGGTGAAATATTATGCAAAGGGCCGAACGTTATGATGGGATATTATAAAGATTCCAAAAAAACAGCAGAAGTTATGACCAATGACTATTTCCACACTGGAGATATTGGCGAAATAGATGACCAAGGATTCTTAAAAATTACAGATCGGAAAAAAGAAATGTTTAAAACTTCAGGGGGGAAATATATTTCACCTCAGGTTATTGAAAATATAATGAAGCAATCTCTATTTATTGAACAAATTATGGTCGTGGGAGATGGAAGAAAAATGCCTACAGCATTAATTCAACCTAACATTGATTATATTATGCAATGGTTGTCAAATCAAGGCATACAAGTAAGTTCATTAGAAGAAGCGTGTAAAGAAAAATTTCTTTTGGAGACAATTCAAAAAGAAATTGAAAGCTATAATGAGAAATTTGGATCTTGGGAACAAATCAAAAAATTTGAGTTGGTTCCTGAAGAATGGTCCATTAATGCAGGGCACCTTACCCCTACTATGAAACTTAAACGTAAAGTGGTAAAAGAAAAATACATTACTCTAATTGAGAAAATGTATTATTAAAAGATAAAAAAAGGTTTTATTCAATATAAGTAGACTTTAATAAAAATTAAAAACTTTTTTAAAGATTAAAAAATATATTTATTTCTTATGCAT
>JBKEHX010000137.1:0-4509 GCA_046711205.1 Flavobacteriaceae bacterium | reverse complement strand
GCCTGTAGTGATGGTAAAGGTGTTTTCCTGAGATAGAAGATCTAAATTCTCACGTACAGACTTAGAAAGTTCTATTTCTTCATATTGCTTACGAAGTGTCTCAACCAAAACGTTTCGATGGGCAGCAGAATAACTTTTACTTTTAGTGGTAATTTGAGTTTTAAAATTGCTCAAGGTTGGAAATACACCATAAAAAGGTTTTAAGGTTTTATTTTCTGATAAATAATCATAAATTAAACCCGAAAAACGTCCAGTATCTTGAAAAGAAATATGATGTTTGGCCATTAACAATTTTATGTAAATATATTCGTTTTTTTGGGAAATGAAATTTAGATTTCCAAGAGAAAGTGTACATTTAAAATTATAAAAATACATTTCATGTTCAGAAAGTCGTTTAGCACCATCTTTTTAATGTTTATGCTTTTTCTTCAAGCGCAGATAAAATCCCCAAAAGAATATTTAGGTTATACCTTAGGAACCAACTTTTCAAGGCACCATCAAGTAGTTGACTATTTCAAGCATTTAGAGGCCGGCTCTGAAAGTCTTCAATTACAACCCTATGGAAAAACAAATGAAGGGCGATTACTTCAATTGGTGTTTATTTCTTCTCCTAAAAACTTAAAAAATCTTGAGACAATACGCAAAACACATTTACAAAATAGTGGAGTAGAAAAAGGGGCTTTAAATAATGAAAAAGTAATTGTATGGCTCAGTTATAATGTGCATGGAAATGAATCTTCAAGTACTGAGGCTGCCATGAAAACGGCGTATGCCTTACTCTCAAAATATAATGATTGGCTTGAAGATACTATTGTCATTTTAGATCCGTGTATTAATCCTGATGGTCGAGATCGTTATGTTAATTTTTATAATCAAACAAAAAGCGCCCCATATGACAGTAATGGATTAACTCGTGAACACAGAGAATCTTGGCATAACGGAAGAAGTAATCACTACATGTTTGACTTAAACAGAGACTGGGCCTGGCTTTCCCAAGTAGAGTCGCAACAACGAGTAAAAAAATACAACCTTTGGCTTCCACATATTCATGTAGACTTTCATGAGCAAGGAATAAATAGTCCCTATTACTTTGCACCCGCAGCAGAACCACTTCATGAAGTTGTTACCGATTTTCAAATCGATTTTCAAGATGCCATTGGCAAAAACCACGCTCGTTACTTTGACAAAGAAGGATGGTTTTATTTTACAAAACAAAATTTTGACTTACTCTACCCTAGTTATGGAGACACCTATCCAATGTTTTTAGGATCTATTGGCATGACTTACGAACAAGCAGGTGGAGGAGGTGCTGGCCTGGGAGTAGATAACAACGAGAACATTGAGTTAACCCTTATTGATAGAATTGAGCATCATTATACCACCGGAATTTCTACCGTTGAAATGGCTGCAAAAAACAAAACGTTACTAAATAAAAATTATCAGGCATATTTTAGAAACCAAAAGTTAAAATATAAAAACTTTGTTTTAGAGGGAAATGCTGATAAACTAAATGCTCTGGCTTCACTATTAGAAAAACATGAAATCAAAAGTTATACACTTGGAGATAATAATTCTATCAAAGGGTTTGATTATCAAAAGGGGGAGAGAGGGACTACTTCGTTTTCTAAAAATGCAATGGTAGTTCCTACCAATCAGCCTAAAGGAAAAATGGTACAAGTTCTTTTAGAGCCTCAAACTAAATTAGTTGATTCGCTTACCTATGACATTACTGCATGGTCTTTACCATATGCATATGGGCTGAAGGCTATTGCAACAAAAGAAGAAGTTGCTGCCAAAGCTTTACCACTAAAAATAAAAATAACAAACACCCTTTCAAAGGAAGTCTATGGTCATGCACTTTCCTACGGAAGTTTTGAAGATGCAAAATTTATAGCGGCTTTACTTAAAGAAGGAATTGGGATAAGATACACCAGTGTTCCTTTATCAAACAGCGGGGAAAAATGGAATCCAGGGAGTATTTTTGTTCTAAAAGGAGACAATTTAAATAATAAAAACTACCTAGATAAAACAACTGCTGTAGCTCAAGAGTTTAATCGAGAATTACACCCCATAACAACAGGATATTCAACTTCTGGGCCTGATTTAGGCGCAAGTGAATTACATTTAATTAAAGCGCCTAGAATTGCTATTCTTCGCAGTGACAAAGTTTCCACTTTGAGTTATGGAGAAGTATGGCATTATTTTGAACAACAATTGGTGTATCCATTAATGCAAGTTGATGAAAAAAGGATTGGAAATGCCTTGTTAGAAATTGATCAATTAATTATTCCAAATGGCTATTATGATAAGTGGGAAAATAATGACACTAATAATAAGATTATGGAATGGATTCGTAAAGGAGGTAAAATTATTGCTATTTCTGGGGCACTTAATAAATTTTCTGATACTGATTTTTTTAAATTAGAACAAAAGAAAAACACCACAACCGATATGACTCTAGTTCCTCTAGAAGATCAAGAACGAAATGAGATTAGTAAGATTACAACAGGAAGTATTTATGCGGCATCCCTTGATAAAACCCACCCCCTTAGCTTTGGCTTGGAAAACTACTACAGCTTAAAATTGAATGAACAAGCCTATTCCTTTTTAGAGAATGGTAATAACGCTGCCTTCATTAAGGATAGCATCCTTCCTTCTGCTGGTTTCATAGGTTACAAAGCAATTGAAAATCAAAAGAAATCGTTGCTCTTTGGAGAAGAATCTAAAGGCAGAGGGAGTATAGTTTACCTTGTGGATAATGTTCTTTTTAGAAGCTTTTGGTATTCAGGAAAAATAGTATTTGCAAATGCGCTTTTCTTTTAAAAAAACTTTACACTAGGCAATTGGTTTACCAATTAAGTCGTAATCTGTAGCTTCAGTAATGAATAAATCTACAAATTCACCTTGTTTTAAATAATAGCTTGTTGAGTCTATCAACACCTCATTGTCAACATCTGGAGAATCCATAAAAGTTCTCCCAACATAATGTGAGCCTTCTTTTCGATCAATCAAGCAACGGTATGTTTTTCCAACACATGACTGATTATGCTCCCAAGAAATCTGAGATTGAATTTCCATAATAGCATTAGAACGTTCTTGCTTAACTTCTTCAGGTAAATTGTCTTCTAATTGATGGGCATGGGTATTTTCTTCATGACTATAGGTAAAACAGCCTAAACGCTCAAAACGCATTTCTTTAACCCAATCTTTCAAAGTTTCAAAATCCTCTTCTGTCTCCCCAGGATAACCAACAATAAGAGAGGTTCTAAGGATTATTCCTGGTACCTCAGCACGAAACTTCTTCAATAAAGTAGTAGTCTTTTCTTTTGTGGTACCTCTTCGCATTGATTTAAGAATAGGGTCAGCGATATGCTGCAAGGGTATGTCAAGATAATTACATACTTTAGATTGTTCACGCATTACTTGTAATACATTTTCGGGGAAGCCCGTTGGAAAGGCATAATGTAATCGAATCCATTCAATTCCCTCAACTTCTACTAGGGCTAATAGTAAATCGGCTAATTTTCGTTCTTTATAAAGATCCAAACCATAATATGTCAAATCTTGAGCAATCAACATCAATTCTTTCACGCCATCTCTAGCCAATTGTTGTGCTTGTTTTACCACCTCTTCTATAGGAGTTGAACGATGACTCCCTCTCATTAAGGGAATGGCACAAAAAGAACATGGACGGTCACAGCCTTCAGAGATTTTAAGATACGCAAAGTGTTTCGGAGTGGTTAGGATTCGCTCCCCCACTAATTCATGCTTATAATCTGCTCCTAAAACTTTAAGTAATTGAGGTAAATCTGTTGTACCAAAATATTCATCAACTTGAGGGATTTCTTTTTGTAAATCAGGCTTATAACGCTCGCTCAAACAACCAGTTACATAAACTTTATCTACTTTTCCTGCTTCCTTATTTTTAACTTGCTCAAGAATCGTATTCACTGATTCTTCTTTCGCATTATCAATAAAACCGCAGGTATTTATAACAACAATATTCCCTTCCCCTTGATGTACTACTTCTTTATTGTTTGCACGCAACTGACCCATAAGTACTTCTGAATCATATACGTTTTTTGAACAGCCTAACGTAATAACATTAATTGTATTTTTTTGAGTGGATTTTGTTCGCATAGTTTATTTATATCCTTCAGGTATTTTACGAGCTTTGATAATTCGTTCGAAAGCAGCTCCAATTTCTAATAACTGTTGTTCGTGTTTAGATGGGGCAATAAAAGTAATATTTTGTGGCTGACCATTTGATTTATATCCCATGGGTACTCCCAATGCAGGATAATGAGCAGCAGCAGCATAACTGGCAGAATAATTATCAATAGATAAAACAGCATCTAAATTATATTCTTCAATCGAATTCTGAAAATATGCTTTTGCATCTTCCATTATTTTAATCTTGATGGGTTCAAAATATTCCATCGAAGTGGTGTCCTGAACAATGCGCTCAAAAATAGCTTGTCCATATGGAGCATGAAGAAGGGTGTCTTT
>JBKEHX010000136.1:0-4549 GCA_046711205.1 Flavobacteriaceae bacterium | reverse complement strand
GCGCCATATTTTTTTCAATTCAATAAGATTACTTGCATAGGGTGCTTTTTTAAAATCTAAATTTATTTCATCTTTAATTGAAAAATCAAAAGGAGTTTTTAATAGGATTTTATAAAAATCTTCAACTTGCGACATACGTTCCATCAACTTTCCAAACGAAAGATTGAAAAATTCCACTTGGGTATTTTTCAACTCATCATCAATACGATAACGGTAAGCATTTAAGGCATTAATATCTGTTTTTAAGAAAAAGCGATGTTGCCCATCAATATTTTCAAGATAACTCATATATACATTTTCAGAAAACACATCATTAATATCTTTAGGGTCATAGTGTCCGCGATCCAAAACATAAGTGATAATTTCTAAAAGTAACTTATCCTTATTTGGATCTTCTTTTTTAAGGGTAATCCCAAAAACAAATCCACTTATAAGAATAAAGGATGAAATCCAAACAAAAGGGCGCATTGGTGAAATTTTTAAACTCATTTTCATAGTTCCTAAATATACATATATTCTTATAATTCATTTGTTAATATTGTTTTAAAAGAAAGCCCTTAAAGATTTCTTACATTTACAGCGAAACAAGCTTTATGACTTCTAAACCCTTAATATTAGTAACGAATGACGATGGAATTACCGCTCCTGGAATTCGAATGCTCATTGAAATCATGAACGAAATTGGAGAGGTAGTTGTGGTTGCGCCAGACAGTCCCCAGTCTGCTATGGGGCATGCCATTACGATAAACTCAACACTCCATTGTAGTGAAGTGACTGTTTCAAATGGACCGCAAAAAGAATATAGCTGCTCTGGAACACCTGCAGATTGTGTTAAGCTTGGAGTTAACGAACTTTTGGATCGAAAACCAGATTTATGTGTTTCGGGTATTAACCACGGCTCTAATTCTTCTATTAATGTGATTTATTCAGGCACCATGAGTGCCGCAATGGAAGCTGGAATAGAAGGTATTCCAGCTATTGGATTTTCATTAATGGATTTTCGATGGAACGCAGATTTCAGTCCATTAAAAAAATTTATAAAACAGATAACACTTAAAGCCCTTTCCCAGGGAATCCCTCAAGGTGTAGTTTTAAATGTTAATTTCCCAAAACTAAAAGAAAAAGAAATTAAAGGTGTTAAAATTTGCCGACAAGCAAAGGCAAACTGGGTGGAAGAGTTTGATAAAAGAACCAACCCTATGGGGAAAGAATATTATTGGCTTACGGGAACTTTTGTCAATAATGACAAAGGGAATGATACAGACGAATGGGCATTAGAACGAGGATATGTTTCTGTGGTACCTACCCAATTTGACTTGACAGCACACCATACCATTCAAAAATTAAAAACATGGAATTTATAAAAGATAAATATTTTCTTTGGGGCATTCTCACGGGATTACTTTGGACAAGTTTTGGTGTTATAGTAATTGTTTTCTTTCTTTCAGATGCTTCTATTGAAAATAGTTTGAATACGCTTTACCAACAAAAAAAATTAGGGGGCCTTATATCTATTGCAGCTTTAATCAATCTTCCTATTTTTTTTCTTGCCCTTAGAAAAAATAAAATTTCTTTTGCCGCAGGTCTTGTTGCGATATCTCTTGTAATGGTTCTAGTGATTATTTATTTAAAAGTTAATGCCTCCTAAATTTATCTCGTGAAATACTACCTAATTTCTGGAGAAGCCTCAGGGGATTTACATGGCTCTCATCTCATAAAAGCACTTAAAAAATTAGATCAGACCGCTACTTTTCGTGCTTGGGGAGGCGATTTAATGGAACAAGAAGGAGCTGTATTAATAAAACACTATAGAGAATTAGCCTTTATGGGGTTTTGGGAAGTTATTTCACATTTACCCGCCATTTTTAAAAATATAGCGTTCTGTAAAAAAGATATTATTGCTTTTAATCCTGATGTCATTATTTATATTGATTATCCTGGTTTTAACTTAAGAATTTCCGAATGGGCTAAAAAAAAAGGATTTAAAAACCACTATTATATTAGTCCACAAGTATGGGCTTGGAAAGAAAATAGAGTCCATAAAATGAAAAGAAATTTGGATGCACTTTATGTCATTTTACCCTTTGAAAAATCTTTCTTTGAAAAAAAACATAAATTCCCTGTTCACTATGTAGGGCATCCGTTGCTAGATTATATTCCTACACATTCAAAAAATAAAAAATTTCATAAAGAAAATAAAATAGAGTTAAAAAAACCGATTATAGCTCTTCTTCCAGGAAGTCGTCTTCAAGAAATTAAGAAAATACTTCCGCTTTTTATTCAAGTTGCAAAATATTTTCCTCACTATCAATTTGTGATTGCTGGTGCCCCAGGAGTTAGCAGGGAACAATTTAAAGCGTTCACCTTAACAACTTCATTAAAAATAGTATACAATAGCACATATGACCTTCTCCAACATAGTGTTGCTGCACTCGTTGCTAGCGGAACTGCTACCCTAGAAGCAGCGTTGTTTGGGGTTCCACAATTGATTTGCTATCGCACTAGTTATCTTAGTTATTGGGTAGGCAAAAAAATAATTAAACTGAAGTTCATATCCCTAGTGAATTTAATTTTAAATCGTGCTGCAGTCAAAGAATTAATTCAAGATACCTTAACTGAAGAAAGTCTTGAACAAAACCTTAAAAAACTTTTAGAGCCTTCAAATGTTATAAAACTTGAGAAAGAGTATCTAGAATTGAAGACTATTTTAGGCAAAGGAGGCGCCAGTGACAAAACAGCGCAACTTATATATAGTGAAATTAGCAGTAACCTGGAATAAGAATATGTTTTTTATATCCTATGAATAAAAGAAATTATAAAAATTAACCTCGGAAGCGGGAAATAAAACTCTTTTTATAATTTTCAAAATCTTCAGGTTTGGAGAAAATTTGATAATCTCCCTGCTTAATCATTTTAAGAAAAAGCTCTAATTGTTTAGGCTTTTGATAGCCAACAACAGGCATAATGGGAGCACCATTTTCACTTAAAAACACCATCGTAGGATAGCCCTTAACGCCAAGAAACTGTGTGAATTGATGTGTTGCATTCCTCCCTTTTCTATCGGGATCATAGTTGGGATTTGTATATTTTTGATCGTAAAAATTGATTTCTTCCTGTCCTTCTGCATTAAATTTTACTGCATAATAATGTTCTCTTATGTAACGAGAAACATCAGGGTTTTGAAAGGTATTTTTATCAAGTAATTTACATGGGCCACACCAATCTGTATAAACATCCATAAAAATTTTTTTAGGTGCTGTTTTTTGAGCTTCCATGGCTTCCGCTAGGGTCATCCATTGTATTTGTTGTGCGCTAACAGTAGTTGCGAATAAGGTAAAAAAGCTCAAGAGAGTGTATTTGATTTTCATAGATAGATTCATTAATGAATATTTCCCATTAATTTTTTAAGCAAAGGTGCGGTTAATAATACAATAATTCCAGCTCCTATTGCGTACTTAGAGATAAGATCAAAACCGCCAATATAAGTGCTTAGTGTATCCATTCCACCCACATTAACATCTTCACTTTCAATGGCTAATTGTTTCCCGATAAATCCTACCAATTGAAATGCATAAGCAGAAGATAAGAACCAAACACCCATCATAAAAGCAACAATTTTTTTTGGTGATAAATCAGTCATTTTAGATAAACCAACAGGCGACATAAATAGCTCCCCAATAGAAAGTAAAAAATACATCAATAGTAAATAACTAAAAGGAACCATCCCTTCTTCATTGGAGGCGTTTCCACTCATAGATAGTACAAAGAAACTAATTCCAGCAATAAGTAATCCAAAACCAAATTTATAAGGAGTTCTAGGATTTATTTTACGTTTATTTAAGACCGTCCACATCCAAGAAATCGGAAGTGCTAATAGAATAATAAACATTGAATTTAATGAATTAGTTTGGGCTGCATCTAAAAAGGTGAGCGTAACATTTCTAGAAGCAAAAAGGGTAATTACACTACCTGATAGTTCGTGGAAGCCCCAAAAAAGAGTCATAAATAACGTAATTGCTATTGCAACAATTAACTTTTTTCGTTCTTCTAAAGTTACCTTACTTAAAACATAAGTCAAGTAGCCCAAAATGAAAACCCCTACTATTTTAAAAATAACATTAACGATATTTTGATCCCCAAACATACCTTCTCCACCAGCAATGGCCTTATAGCTTGCTAAAAGAATCGCAATTAGCGGGGCTGATAGAAATGCTAAGATTGATATCCAATTGCCTTTTGTAACTCCAAAAATTTTCTTAGATAATTTTTCTTCAGAAGGGGCCATACCTTGAGCGCCAAAAACACCATCTTTAATTCCTTTCCAAAAGAATAATAAACCAGTTAACATTCCAAAACCTGCTAATCCAAATCCGTAATGCCAACCATAAGCGCTTCCTAACCACCCACATAATAATGGGGCAATCCAGCCACCTATATTAATACCCATATAAAAAATAGTAAACCCTGAATCTTTTCTAGGGTCCTTTTCACCATAAAGAGACCCTACAAAAGTGGAGATGTTAGGTTTGAAAAAGCCATTCCCAATGAC
>JBKEHX010000135.1:0-4566 GCA_046711205.1 Flavobacteriaceae bacterium | reverse complement strand
TTAGGAGAAGGTATAATTGCAAGTAAAGGTAGAGCAATTGACCTTTCCTTATCTGGAAGATACAGTTTCACTAAAAGCCTACAAGGAAACATTGGTTATAGGCTACTTGAGGGTGGAGCGGACGGAATTAATCGGTATAATTTTATTCAATTCCATTTTATTTTTGCAAGCTTAAACTTTTTATTTAAAAACACAACAAAAAGCACTAAACGCTAATCAGCGCATTAAGATGCTTCAAATAGCCTTACAATAAACTCTACCAAGAATAAAACAAGCTACTAATGAAGTAAGTGAATACTTGCCGTTGTTTGTGTGATAGGTTCTTTCATCAAACATTTATTAGTTGTAACCTTTAATAAAATAAAAGATTCTTCCAATAACCTCTCTAATACCAACTTCAGTTTTAGATAAGTTTGCAGAACTTGGCAAGAAACTCATAATTGTTAATTTTTGGTGTGGTGGAGTTCTATAATCTACTTTATAACCGTTAACATTAAATCCTTGTTTTTCAAACATCTTTTTAGCTCTAAACATATGAAAGGCAGATGTTACAAGTATTATGTTTTTATTTGAACCTATAAGACTTTTGACTGCCATTGCTTCATCTGCAGTATTCTCAACATCTTTTGTTACCATTATATTTTCTTTTGAAATGCCATTTGAAATTGCATATTTCTTTAATATTTCACCTTCTGATATAATGGTTTTGTTAAACGGTGATTTACCCCCTGTGAAAACTATTGATTCTGCTTTACCTGAATTAAATAAATCAATAGCTGCAAAAAATCTGTCCGCATCTCCCCATTCCACAGTATAATTATCTTTAAATTCATTGATTTGCATCATTCCACTTAGCACTACAATTGAATTTGCAAAATCTATTTCTTTTATGGGCTTTCTATAATATTCTCCCTCGATTATTTTAAAAAAATAATTTGAAAATATAGGAGTTGATGTTACATATAACAATACTGTAGAGATATAAATTATTATTTTTTTATTCTTGACAAGTCCAATAAGATTTAATAAAATAAAAATCATTACAGGAAGAACGAACAACGGTAAAACTTTATGTA
This sequence comes from Flavobacteriaceae bacterium, assembly GCA_046711205.1. Classification (GTDB taxonomy): domain Bacteria; phylum Bacteroidota; class Bacteroidia; order Flavobacteriales; family Flavobacteriaceae; genus MS024-2A. Next base: position 3,490 of record JBKEHX010000135.1, on the reverse strand, counting down.
GGTAAATCATATAAATCTTTTTTTAAAGATAAATAACAACCATTAAACCACAGGCATATCATCTTCAGTAAGTTCAGGGATTAATTCTCGTAAGCTAATCAAAACTCACTAAGAAAGTAGTTAACGGTAAAGTGCAATTCCTATATTTAGGCAATAGAATAAATGCTTCAAAGTATTACCAGTTAAGGTACGAATTGAGTAAAAAAGGTTAAAAGGGGGTAAATTGGTCTACCAGATGGTCTACTAATGGCAATAAAAAAAGGACTACATCTCTGCAATCCTTTATTTTTAAAAGGGTGGAAGATCGGTCTCGAACCGACGACCTCCTGGACCACAACCAGGCGCTCTAACCAACTGAGCTACAACCACCATTTTCAACTGCAAATTTAATTTTTTTTAACCACTAAACAATAATTGCTTCCCAAGAAATTTTATATTTTTTTTTAAAAGTCGCTAGGATAAGAAATCCCGACGATATTCCGAATAGAATCGATCATTTGCATCATTTCTAGACTATTTTGATGAGACCATTTAGTAGACGCTATCCTTCCCTCCCTAAGACATTGATTAACCTCCATTATTTCATAAGAATAGCCAAGTCCTATAAATTCAAATGCTTTTGGCGTCTTTTTATCAGGCTTTATTAACGTTAAAGTAGGCGATTCATGCCAGCGATTATCTATGTAAATTTCTCCATTTTCTCCTGCTATTGTTGCGCGCATGTCTTCATTATGCGTAAAACTCGAATAGAGCAGAGCATGTGCATTTTCATAGGTTAATATAATCGCTAACTGCTGGTCTACTCCTTGCGTTGTTAGATGCGAAGAGGCCTTTATGCTCTTTGGAACACCTAATAATTGGTAGGCCAAAAAAAGTGGATAAATACCTATATCCAAAAGCGTTCCACCTCCTTTAGTGGGATGAAACAAGCGTGAATCATGCCCTTTATCTAATCCGTTAAAGCTAAAAGTTGCATTTATATAACGTAATTGCCCTAATTCTCCTTCATTTACCCAAGCTAGAGCCTGACAAAAAACAGGATTGAAACGTGTCCATAAGGCCTCCATTAGAAAAGTATTCTTTTCTTTAGAAACGCGAATCATTTCTTCTACTTGATTCGTATTCATTGCCAAAGGTTTTTCACATAATACTGCTTTACCTTTATTGAGTGCCGCTATACTTAAAATGGAATGTTGAGGGTGTAAAGAGGCAATATAAATGATATCCACCTGTTTATCATTAAACAATTCTTCATAGGTACCATAAAACCTGTCAGAACCATAAAATGAAGCAAAAGATTTTGAACGCTCAAGGTTTGAGGAGGCAACGGCAACCAGTTTTGTATAGTCTACCAAAAGTAAGTCAGAAGCAAACTTATTTGCAATTTTGCCTAAACCTAAAATTCCCCATCTAATTACTTTCATTGATTTATTTTCGGATTAGCGAATAAGAGCTTCTATAGTTCTAATAGAAAGTGGCTGTTTTGAAGTAAAGCCTTCCCCAGCGTCAGTCCCAATAAGACGACCAAAATTTTTCGCACGGTAAGAAACACTTTCAAGAAAATTTAAACTGCTAATGGGAGTTGTTTTTTCATCTGATTTATTAGTATGAAACTGGCTTGAAAAAGCAGTAACTGCTTCTATTTTCTTATCTAAGAAACCAGAAATATCTAAAATTATATTTGGTTCAATATCATTCCACTGAATATATTCAAGGACTATTTTGGGGCGCCATGCTCCTTGAGGATTTCCTAATCCATCATGAGTCTCGATTTTTGACAAACCACTTAAAAAACAGGCATCATTGACAAGTTTGCTTCCTTTTCCATGGTCTATATGACGATCATGAAATGCGTTACAAAATATAACTTCTGGACGGTAGGTCCTTATCTTTTGAATTACTACCCGTTGATGTAATTCATCATTTTGAAAAAACCCATCACGGAAAGCTAAATTTTCTCTGAAGGTAACCCCAAGAATTTTAGCAGCTTTTGTTGCTTCTTCATTTCTTATAACAACATTGCCTCGAGTTCCTAACTCACCTTTGGTTAAATCAATTATACCAACGGTCTTCCCTTGAGAAACAGAAAGTGCAATACTGCCTGCACAACCAAGTTCTACATCATCAGGATGAGCTCCAAAGGCTAAAATATCTACATTCATTTTCTTGTTTTTTTAAGGGCGTTTAGCAAATCTGATTTAATATCATTAAAAGCTTCAATTCCTGATGAAAAACGTACCATTTGACTGGTAATCCCTTGAGCTTGTCGTTCTTCTTCGGTTAATAATGCATGCGAAGTTAAACTTGGACTCAAAGCTGTGCTTTCAATTCCTGCAAGGCTCATGGTGGGTTTTATTAATTCTAAGTTCAATAAAAACTTTTTGAAATCAATATTTTCTGCTAAATCAAAGGAAAGCATTCCACCAAATCCATGCATCTGCTTTTTTGCTAGCGCATGATCAGCATGTGACCTTAATCCTGGATAATAAACGTTGGTAACCCAATCTTCTCCTTCTAAAAACTCAGCAATTTTTTGGGCATTATTGTTTTGTGCTTGTACTCGAATAAAAAGTGTTTTAACGCTTCGCTCCAATAACCAGACTGTATGATCACTTAAACTTCCACCAAAGTTTTTGGCTGAATTAAAAACACGCTCTATACATGCTTTAGTCCCTAAAACTACACCGGCAGTAATGTCACTATGCCCGCCTAAATATTTTGTAGCACTGTGAATAACAGTTTCTATGCCAAGGGAGATAGGGTTTTGATTAACTGGACTTGCAAACGTGTTGTCTATCATTGTCCAAATATTATTCTTTTTTGCCAGGGTGCTTACTTCATACAAATCAATAATTTTTAAAGTAGGATTACTTGGCGTTTCAATATAAATACCCTTAGTATTCTCATTTATCTCTGCTTTAAAAGCATCAGAAGTAAGCCCTTTTGTAAAACTAAAATCTATACCATATTTAGGAAACTCTTGTTTTACAAAATTTCGTGTTCCTCCATATAAATCGTTTTGAAGAACCACATGATCCCCCGCTTGAAGGTGAGAAAGTAGTGCGGTGCTAATAGCTGCCATTCCAGAACCAAAGATCATTCCTGCCTCTGCACCTTCTAAGGCCGCAATTTTTTCAGACAACCCTCGCTGATTTGGAGTATTGAAATAACGAGGATATTGATTAATGTCTTGATCTATAAAACCATAAGAAGTAGAAGGATAAAGAGGTGAAATAGCCCCTCCATGCTGGGTATCAACTAATTCACCAGCATGAACACAAAGGGTTCTAAAATCAGCTTTATGTTTCATTTAATTTTCAATCCAGGAAATTACACTAGGGTCATCAGGTTGGGTGCGTGGAGAAATTACTTTAGCTAATTGTCCATCTGGATTAATGAGATATTTCTGGAAATTCCAAGAAACACTTGAGTCAATAACCCCATTTTTAATTTTCTTTGTTAAAAAGGTATATAGTGGGTGCATACTTTT
>JBKEHX010000134.1:0-4570 GCA_046711205.1 Flavobacteriaceae bacterium | reverse complement strand
GCTGCAGGAGAAATGAAAAAAAGAATTCTCGCTGCATTACAACGGGGTTTAAATAATACTCCACCCGAATCAACACACGAGCATCAAACTTGGAAACTCGCTCGTTTAGCGTTAAAAAGAGATAAATATCAAAAATGGCGTCTCCTGGATAACCCAAACCAATTTCAAATTCTTACCATCGACTCTTTCTGTGCAGGGATTACTAAGCAAATGCCTATCCTTTCATTAATGGGTGGACCAATTGATGTAGTGCAAAACCCAGATAATCTTTACAGAGAAACTGCAAAACGGTTGCTCTCAAAGGTTGAAAGCAATGATGAGACAGGAAATAAAGTAAGAACCATATTAAAACATCTCGATAATTCAAAGACTGCATTCCTGCACCGAATCAATCAATTGTTGTTAAAACGAGATCAATGGATGATTCCCTTTTTTGACAAATTTGAAATCACTGATGAGAAACGGAATTACTTTGAAAGTGCATTGACGAATTTAATTGAATCCATCCTTATGGATTTAAACAACCATATACCAATAAATTACAAAAATTTTATGGAGGCAGCTAAATTTGCAGGAAACAATTGTAAAACAAGTAATCCCGATAGTCCTATTGCAGAGTTAGCATTAATTGAAAATTTTCCTGGCTCTAATATTAAAAATCTTAAAATCTGGCAAGGATTAGCAGAACTAACATTAACTAAAAATGGAGAGGTTAGAAAAAGTATTAATAAATCGAATGGATTTCCGTCAGAAATGAAACAACAAAAAGTAGAATTTATTAACTTACTAGAAACGTTAACAGAACATAAAAAATTTACACAAATATTACATCAAGTAAGAATAATTCCTGAGTCAACATATACAAATAAAGAGTGGGCGTTTTTAAAATCAACTTTATTGCTATTACCGGACATCGCAGAAACCCTTAGAGTTATTTTCACAGAACAAAGAAAAACTGATTTCACGGAAATCTCCCTTGCCGCAAGAGATGCGCTTGGTAACGAAGATAATCCTACAGACCTTTTATTATACCTTGACCATAAGATTCAACATATACTAGTAGATGAATATCAGGACATATCGTACAAACAATATGACTTGTTGATACGCCTTACGTCTGGTTGGACACCAGGCGATGGGAGGACTATGTTCATTGTTGGAGATCCAATGCAATCAATTTATCGCTTCCGCGACGCTGAAGTCGGTCTATTCCTAAAAACAAAAGAAGATGGTATTGGGCACATAGATTTTAAATTTCTTTCACTCAAAACAAACTTCCGATCACAAAAACCTATTGTCGATTGGGTAAATAGTTGTTTTAAGTTAGTTTTTCCAAGTAGCAATAATAAAGATTTAGGAGCAATAACATATTCACCTTCTAAAGCAGAACAAACAAATATAATAGAATCAGGTGTCTCGTTACACCCAGTAGACGACTCATCAAAAAAAAATGAAGCCACTGAAGTAACACAATTAGTTTTATCTCTGCACAATAAATACCCAGATAAATCCATTGCCATACTTGTCAGAGCTCGAAACCATCTAACAGAAATCATAAAACAATTTCATATTAAAAAACTAAAATTTCGAGCCGAAGATATTGACCCTCTTACATCGCGCCCTGAGATAATAGATCTTCTTGCTTTAATGAGGGCACTAACTTCATTTAACGATCGTGTCGCATGGTTATCTATCCTTCGAGCTCCTTGGTGTGGGCTTTCTTTAGAAGACCTTCATAAAATTTGTACGGGTAATAAAAATACTCCTATATGGATTTTAATTCAGAATAAGGAAATAATTAACACTCTTAGTGTAACTGGGCTGTTTCGAGTTGAGAGAGTTATTTCGATTTTAAAGAAAGCGTTAATGGCTTTACCAATATCTAACTTTCGTGATCTTATTGAAGGATGCTGGATTGAGCTTGGAGGTCCAGCCTGCATTAAACCAGACACATATATAGATGTAGAGATATTTTTTGACAAAATCAGTGAGTTTCTTGAATCAAATGAAGCATCAAATATAGAGTTGTTCCAAACTAATATAAATAAATTGTTCGCCAACTCCTGGGAAGAAGCAGACAATACTGTTCAAATCATGACAATGCATAAAGCAAAAGGTCTAGAGTTTGATTTTGTAATTATCCCAGGGCTCGAAAGATCTTCCAAGGCTGAGGAAAAACGCTTAGTCTACTGGATGCCTCATGGAGAAAGTTTATTGGTTGCGCCTATAGAAGAAAAAGGAGAACCGTCATCAAAAGTTTATAAATTTTTATCCGATTTAAATCAACAAAAATCTGAATTTGAAACACTTCGCCTTCTTTATGTTGCGACAACTAGAACCAAATCCCAATTACATCTATTTGGTCAATTTATACCTACAAATGACTCCTCCCCTCGAAAAGGATCTTTATTAAAAAATTTATGGCCCTTCATCCAAGATCAATGGATAAAAGAATCTAGTTTAAAGAATATCGGTACTACCGATCCAGAAAAACCAAATAACATGATGCCAAAAATAAGGCGTCTTAAAGAAAGCTACGTATTACCCAAAATACCGCCAAATATTGAAATGGGTATTATTTCAGAACTCCAGCCTGGATCTGAGTCTCCTGAGTTTGAATGGGCTGGTATCGGTGCAAGGCATCTAGGAATGGTAATGCATAGATGCTTTCAGACATTAGCAGAAGAAGGAAAAAATAAATGGACTAAAGAACGAATAAAAATAATGGAATCTAGTATACCCGCAGGCTTGAAATCATATGGCTTGCCTTCAGAATTAGCAGAAGTAGAAGGGAAAAAAGGAATAACTATGATTCAAAACATATTAAGCCATAAGATAGGACAATGGATTCTTGAAGATCACAAAGAAGCACGTTGTGAATATTCATTAACTCAGATAATAAATAACTCATATCAATCAAACGTTATTGATAGAACTTTTATAGATAAAAATAATGTTCGATGGATTATAGATTATAAAACAGGAAATCATACAGGTTCAGACTTGAAAACATTTTTTAAAAACGAAAAAGAGCGATACAGAAAACAACTGGATAAATATGAAAATCTATTTAAACTTTCGGGTGAAGCTAGACAAATTAAAAAAGCACTCTACTATCCAATGCATAAAGAATTATTAGAGATCGAGTAATATTTGCTAATAATAAAAAACGGGAAAAAGTTTTCACTCCTTCCCGTTCTTTTGTAGAAACGTATTCAAAGCCCACTTTGAATAATGCCCGAAAACTTGGATTTAAATAATAATTAAATAAGGCCTAAAGTAACCAATCTCGATTTTTTAGGTTATTAAATTAATAAATATGAAAACAAAATAATCGAACAACAATATTCATTAGGCAGAACAACTATAAACTCTCGATATTTTTAATTACACACACCTTGGTATTAAAGTATAAAATTTTTATTAATCAAACAATCTAACTTACTATAAAATTAATTAGGCTATACCATTCACCAACACTCTTAAATATTCTGTTCAGCTAACCACCTTTCAGCTTCAAGAGCTGCGGCACAACCTGTTCCCGCAGCTGTTACAGCCTGTCTGTATTTATGGTCATGCACATCGCCTGCGGCAAAAACTCCCTCAATGCTAGTCTCTTGAGTTCCAGCTTTGACTTTTATATACCCAATGTCATCAAGGTCAATCTGACCATCAAACATTTTAGTATTTGGTGTATGGCCAATAGCATAAAATATTCCTGAGACACTGATATCTGTAACTTCCTTAGACTTTACGTTTTGCAGGCGTGCTCCAGTTACAAAATCGTCACCAATAGCATCTTCAAAAACGGTATCCCATATAATCTTAAGTTTTTTATTATCAAAAGCACGTTTTTGCATAATCTTTGAAGCTCTTAACTCATGCCGCCTATGAACAAGATAAACCACCGAGCCAAATTTTGTAAGATAACTAGCCTCCTCAACAGCGGTATCACCCCCACCAATAACCATTAGAGGTTGATTTTTAAAAAATGGAAGTGCACCATCGCATACTGCACATGCCGACATACCATTATTCCACATTTTTTCTTCATTAGGGACACCCATTCTTTTAGCTACAGCACCAGTAGCTATAATTACGCTTTTTGCACTTACCGCCCTTTGTTCAGATTTTATTAAAAAGGGTCTTTTCGAAAAATCCACTTCAACAATATCCTCGCCGACCATTTCCGTACCAAATCGTTCAGCTTGTTTTCGAAATAGTTGCATTAACTCAGGACCTTGAATTCCATCAGGGAACCCTGGGTAATTTTCTACATCTGTGGTGGTAGTTAATTGTCCACCAGCAGAACCACCTGCCACATAACCCTCAAACATAAATGGTTTTAGATTAGCGCGAGCTGCATAAATAGCCGCTGTATGACCTGCGGGACCTGAACCAATAATAACTAAATCTTTTAAATCCGCCATCTAAAAACCTTTCTATTTTTTCGAGTAGGAGCAACGAAATCCTACATCACTATATTTATATTCAGGAGTCTTAGCAACTCTATCGGAAACTCTTAAATAATGGCTTGGTGAATGCCATGCTCCACCACGCACAACTTTTT
>JBKEHX010000133.1:0-4658 GCA_046711205.1 Flavobacteriaceae bacterium | reverse complement strand
TTGATATAAGTTTAAGAATAGTTCTTGCCAAGTCAATTCCATAAGTAGGTCTTCCCCACTGATCTTCAATTACCTTTAGATCTGATTTTTCTTTTGCTAAATGAGTAATTGTCTTAACAAAATTTTTTTCAAAAGGACTAAATACCCACGAAGTTCTGATCGTTACATTATTGAAACTCATTTTTGAAAGGAGTATTTCTCCTTGCAATTTTGACTCCCCATAGATCCCTATCGGATTTGTTACTGCCTCCTCTTGATAAGTTTCAGCAGATTGTCCGTCAAAAACATAATCTGTAGAAAAATAAATAATTGAAAGATTTTTATTCTCCGCAAAGTCAATTAGATTTTGAAGTCCTTCAGTGTTGATTTTAAAGGCGCTCTCTTGTTCATTTTCCGCCAGATCAACATTGGTGTAAGCTGCGCAATTGATAATGCCAACAAAAGGATTTTTGCTATAAAAATTTGCAAGGGTTTCCGGTCGCGTAATGTCTACTTCATTTCTGGAAGCAAAAAATAAATTTGTCTCAGGGAATTCTTTGGCAACCTCCTGAAAAGATTGTCCCAATTGACCTGAGCCGCCTGTTACTAGATAACTACGCATAGAGGTCTGTATTATAATCAAAAAAGGGTGCCTCTGATAGTGAAGGATGCTTTTTGTCTTTTTCAGATTGAATCCATTCTGATTGGGGTATTTGCCAATCTATCCCTAAAACAGTATCATTTGGAGTGATACTTCCCTCACTCTCAAAATTATAATATTGGTCAACTTTATACATAAAAATGGAGGTTTCACTTAAGGTAATAAATCCATGGGCAAATCCCCTTGGAATAAAAAGTTGTAATTGATTTTCTGCGCTTAATTCACAACTAAAATGGTGTCCATAGGTGGGAGAGCCTTTTCTTATATCAGCCACCACATCTAATACACTTCCCTCTAACACTTGGACTAATTTCGTTTGACTAAAGGGAGGTAATTGATAATGTAAGCCCCTTAAAACTCCTTTTTTGGAATAGGTAAGATTGTCTTGACAAAAGGCTATTTTTCTACCCAAGGTTTTTTCAACTTCTCTTTCATTAAAACTTTCCATAAAAGATCCCCGTTCATCTAGATGAAGGTTAGGCTTTAAAATAAAAACCTCCTTGAAAGGAGTAGTTTTAATATTCATAATAGATCGTTTAATTGAAATTTAAAGTTATGATTTATTGCTGTATTTTTTAATTAAATAGTTTCCGTATTCTGTTTGTTTCATTTTTTCAGCACTTTTCAAAAGTTGATCTTTTGTGATGAATCCTTTTTCAAAAGCGATCTCTTCCATGCAGCCTACTTTAAGACCTTGCCGTTTTTCAATGGTATGAATAAATTGTCCCGCTTCCAATAAAGATTCATGGGTTCCTGTGTCCAACCAAGCAAAACCTCTCCCCAATACTTCAACTTGTAAATTTCCGTCTTCCAAAAACTTTTTATTTACAGCAGTTATTTCCAATTCACCCCGCTCCGAAGGTTTGATTTGTTTTGCAATTTCAATGACAGAATTAGGATAAAAGTATAAACCTACCACGGCTTCATTACTTTTTGGCTTTTCAGGTTTTTCTTCAATAGAGATTGCTTTACCAAGCTCATTATACTCAATAACACCGTAACGTTCGGGATCATTAACGGTATATCCAAAAATGGTCGCCTTCGAACTAAGACTTGTTCTCTGTTTTACTGCTTTTAGATGTTCTGAAAAATCAACACCATAAAAAATATTATCCCCTAATATTAAACACACCGCTTCCTCTCCAATAAATTCTTCACCTAAAATAAAAGCTTCGGCTAAACCATTCGGTTTTTGCTGTGCTTTATATTGTATGCTAATTCCCCATTGACTTCCATCGCTCAAGAGCCGTTCATACTGCCCTAAATCTTCTGGAGTACTGATCACTAAAACTTCTCGAATTCCTGCTTGCATCAGAACAGATAAAGGATAATACACCATAGGTTTATCATAAACAGGTAATAACTGCTTAGAAACACCTAGTGTGACTGGGAAGAGTCTAGATCCTGTGCCGCCGGCAAGAAGAATGGCTTTCATTTAGAAGTTTAAAATTTAAAGTAAAGATAATTAGATTTGTATACTGTAATAATTGATTCAATGATTCTACATAAAAATTATTCAAATAAAATATCCCTAAGTTGTTTTCTTCTTTGAAAAGATGAAAATTGAGTTTTAAAAAGTTTCTGTGAATTTTTTGAAAAGTTTTCATATTCGAGAAATGAAACCTGATCTAGGTTCTCAAAAACATCGGTTAACGCATATTTGTCTCCAGCTTCAACATGAAAACCACAGTTATAATCAGTTAGCAAATCCTTTGCTTCTCCTGATATAGAAGAAATTATTGGCTTTGCTATAGCTAAATATGTTTGTAATTTTGCAGGTACTGTTTCAGAAAATAAAGGGGTATCATTAAGCGATAAATATAAATAATGTGTTTTTTCAAAAAAAGGAATTAAATCAACGGACGATACTGGATCAAAAAAAACAATACTAGATTCAAGATTATTTTCAGAAACTAATTTTTTCAATTTGCCTTTATATCTTCCCGAGCCAACAAAATTAAATTCAATATTGTTTTTCCCTAATGCTTTAATGGCTTGAATCAAAACATCAAATGCCTGAGCCTCACCAATATTTCCCGTGTACGTGATGATTATTTTATCTTTTGGTTTAGGTGAAATTATTTTGAGATTTAAAACTTCGAATGTATGATCGGCCCAATTAGGAAAGTATTCAATTTTATGTTCTGGAATTCTTTTGCTGGCAATTTTTTCAAAACTTTTAGACCCTATTAAAACTTTGTCAAATGCTTTGTAAAATTTTTTAAAGATACCCTCTAGCATAATTATTCCTGTTTTATTTTTTATAATTCCCATTGCTTGCAAAGTTTGAGGCCACATGTCTAGGTCCCATAATATTGCTTCACACTTTCTGATTTTTTTATAAAAAAGTGCTGGGATAAAAAGGAAAGGAGGTGAGGTATGGTGAATGAAAATAGTATCGTATTTTTTATGTGAAAAAATACACCAAAGCGTAAATCCCATTGAGCTTAAAAAATAAGTTAGATAATTTAAAACTAATCTAAATTTTGATCCATTACCTCTTGTGATGAGTGGGAGTCTATAAATCGATAAACCTTTTTTGGTTGTTTCTTTACTTCCTAATGACGAAAAGCCCTTAAATAATTTTCCTGATGGATAATTTGGATTTCCTGTAATCACTGAAACATGAGCTCCATCTTCTGAAATCCATTGTACAACATCATTAATCTTAAAGTACTCTGGATCGTAATGATTGGTGTATACTAAAATTCTTTTCTCCACACATTATGATTTATATAATCTGTATACGACAAAATAATTCTCTCAACTTTTTTGGAAACATTCGCAAAACTGTAGTCATTAACTTTTTCGAAATTTCTTTCAATTTTACTCTGAGAAATTGAACTATTTATTCCTCGAAGTATACTTCCCTTCTTTATATCAGTCATAATAACGCTTGCTTCCTCCATTGATTCGGGTCTCTCGTGAGAAGATCGAATATTTATTGCTCTAAAATTCAGTATTGATGCTTCTTCTGAAATAGTTCCACTATCGGATAATACTAAAAATGAGTTTTTTTGTAAGGACACATAATCAATAAAACCAAGTGGTTCAAGAAATTTAATGCTTTTATTAGGCTTAGTTCCAATTTTGTTGAGTTGCTTTTTTGTTCTCGGATGAGTAGAAAAAATAATCGGGAGATTATATTGTTCGTAAATAGTATTTAGAGTATTAATTAGTTCTTCTAATTTTTTTAAGTTGTCGACATTTTCCTCTCTGTGTGCAGATACTACAAAAAAACTGTCCTCTTTTAATTTTAGTTTTTCAAGAATTTTTGAGCCTTCTATTTTTTTTGAATAGAAGGCTAGTACTTCAGTCATTGGAGAGCCCGTTTTTATAATTCTATCTGGTTTAATTCCTTCAGCAATTAAATAATCACGCGCTATTGACGAATATGGCATGTTTACGTCGGCAATGTGATCAACTATTTTTCGATTAGTCTCTTCTGGAACATTCTCATCAAAACAACGATTCCCTGCTTCCATGTGAAAAATTGGAATTTTCTTCTTTTTTGCAACGATAGCTGAAAGGCAGCTATTTGTATCACCCAGAATTAATAATGCATCTGGTTTTAATTCATCAAGCAATACGTCTGCTTTGGAAATTATATTTCCTATTGTGTCTAAAGCAGATTTGCCTACACTTTCAAGAAAAAAATCTGGTTTTGGAATTCCTAATTCTTCAAAAAAAATCTCATTTAAATTAAAGTCATAATTTTGACCTGTATGCACTAAAGTGTGTTTTATTGAATCAGAATTTGATAATTGACATATCACCCGAGAAAGTCTAATTATTTCAGGACGCGTACCTAAAATGGTTACTACATGTAGTTTTTTCATATTAATTCTTCTAAGTTAGACAATTTCAAAATAGGTGTCTGGATCTTTTTCGTCGAAAGGTTCATTTATCCAAAATAATGTAATTAATGGTTCATTTCCAATATTTGTGACATTGTGTGTGTACCAGATGGGTATATCAACATAGGAAGGATCCTCGCCATTCAATATAAAATCATAAA
>JBKEHX010000132.1:0-4692 GCA_046711205.1 Flavobacteriaceae bacterium | reverse complement strand
ACCTAAACTCAAGACGTATTGAAGCCCTAGTAGAAATGGGAAGTCACTTGGCAAACTTTAGTTCCACTAACAAAACTTACACCTTACTTCAAGAACAGGTGAGATGTGCCGTAGAATCTAATGGTTGGTTTACGCAAAAATCAATAGAGGAGACTTTTAAATGTTGGGGAATTGCCCTTTCAAAAGAGAACATCACAACCTGGTTGAGTTCCTTTTCCTTTTTAGAAGAAAAGACGACTAAAAAGGTTGCCTTAATCTTAGCGGGAAATATTCCTATGGTTGGTTTTCATGATATTATAAGTGTATGGATTTGTGGACATCAATCGCTTGTAAAGTGTGCTTCTAAAGATCTTTTTTTACTACCCTATATGACTAATTTTCTAGAAAATGAAGCTTCTGAAAAAGGGGTTTCTTATGCTACTGGAAAACTAACAGGATTTGATGCGGTTATTGCGACAGGGTCAAATAATGCCGCACGCTATTTTGATCACTATTTTTCAAAATATCCAAATATCATCCGAAAAAATCGAAATGGAATAGCCGTTATTGAAGGAAATGAAACTAAAGAAGAGTTGCTTTCACTTGGTAAAGACATGCTACAATTTTTTGGACTTGGATGTAGAAATGTTTCCAAAATATACCTTCCCGAAGGGTATGATTTAAATGAAATATTTGGAGGAGTTTTCCCTTATGCTTTTTTAATGGAGCATGCCAAATATGCAAACAATTATGATTATAATAAAGCAGTTTTTTTAATGAGTACTTTTGATTTTTTAGAAAATGGTTTTTTCATGCTAAAAGAAGAAAAAAGCTTTAGTGCCCCAATTGCATGTACACACTATGAATATTATAAAGATTTAAAAAAATTAACCGCAGAATTATCTAACCAAAAAGAATCCATTCAATGTATTATTTCTCACCTAGATATTGAAGGAAGTATTCTTTTTGGAAAATCTCAAAATCCTGAATTATGGGATTATGCAGACGGGGTTGATACCGTAAGTTTTTTACTCACTTTATAATTTTTTTATGACAAATTAAATACATCCTTCTGTTTCCAAAATATATGTTAACAACTCAAAAAAAAAAAAAGCTGCTTTGTATTTATTTTATGGTAGGAATTACAATATTTGTCTTTTACAAAAAAACAAGAATTAAACTCCTAAAAAAGTTAGGTAAATCTAACTTTGAAAACATAAATTAATATCTACCATTCTTATGAAAGTTCATAATTTTAGTGCCGGTCCTTCCATTCTTCCAAATGAGGTAATCCATCAAGCATCCAAGGCAGTAAAAGAATTAGATGGTTCTGGATTATCTCTTATCGAAATTTCGCATCGTAGTAAGGCTTTTATTTCTATAATGGATGAAGCCTGTTCGCTTGCCCTTAAACTTACAGGGCTTGAAGACAAGGGATACAAAGCAATTTTCATTCAAGGTGGGGCTAGTCTACAATTTTTGATGACTGCATATAATTTTTTAAACAAAAAAGCTGGGTATGTAAATACCGGAACTTGGTCTGATAAAGCAATAAAAGAAGCGAAGCTTTTTGGAGAAGTTATGGAATTGGCTAGCTCAAAAGAAGCAAATTATAATTTCATCCCAAAGGGGTATGAAATTCCAAGTAATTTAGATTATCTGCACCTTACAACCAACAACACTATTTTTGGTACACAGTTTAAAGATATACCCTCAGCAAATGTTCCTTTAGTTGCAGATATGAGTTCTGATATTTTTTCAAGAAAATTTGATTATTCTAAATTTGACCTTTTCTATGCAGGCGCTCAAAAAAATATGGGCCCAGCCGGTACAACTTTAGTAATTATTAAAGAAAAATTTTTAGAAAAAATATCCCGTACAGTTCCTTCTATGTTAAGCTATAAAGTACATGCTGAAAAAGACAGCATGTTTAACACACCTCCTGTTTTTGCAGTATACACATCTCTACTAAATATGCGATGGATAGATTCTAAAGGTGGAATTGAAGAATTAGGTGAAAAAAATATGGAGAAGTCTACTATGATTTACGGAGAAATTGATCGAAATTCTAAATTTGAAGGTTTTGCTATTAAAGAAGATCGAAGTGAAATGAATGCTACCTTCAACCTTTTAAATCCGGAGGATGCAGAAGTATTCGACAACCTATGTAATGCCGCGGGCATAAGCGGTTTAAAGGGACACCGTTCTGTAGGTGGATATCGTGCTTCCATATATAATGCACTTCCTATTGAAAGTTTAGAGGTTTTAGTTAATTGCATGCAAACTCTTGAAAAAAAATATTAAAAAATAACTATGAAAATTTTAGCCAACGATGGAATTTCGCAAAGCGGGATTGATGCGCTAACCAAAAACGGTTTTGACGTAATTACAAGAAACGTATCCCAAGAACAATTAGTAGCCTACATTAATGAAAATGAGGTTAAGGGTTTACTTGTTCGCAGTGCTACTACTGCTAGAAAAGAATTAATAGATGCCTGTCCCGGACTTAAACTTATTGGACGTGGTGGTGTTGGTATGGATAACATTGATGTTGAGTATGCTAAATCAAAGGGATTGGATGTTATAAATACTCCTGCCGCTTCTTCAGCTTCCGTTGCAGAATTGGTTTTTGCTCATTTGTATGGTGGGGTTCGCTTTTTATATGATTCAAACAGAAGTATGCCTATGGAGGGGGAGACAAACTTTAAAGGCCTTAAGAAGGCTTATGCAAAAGGTGTTGAACTCAGAGGAAAAACATTGGGTGTTATTGGTTTCGGACGTATTGGTCAAGAAGTTGCTAAAATTGGTTTAGGAATTGGAATGAACGTAATTGCTGTTGATAAATTCACAAAACAAGCTACCGTAACGGTTGCTCTTTTTAACGGACAATCAATTCCTGTAATTATTAAAACAGAATCATTAGAGGATGTTCTAGCAAAAGCTGATTTTATTAGCTTACATGTTCCTGCACAAAAAGAATATGTAATTGACGCTGCTTCTATTTCTAAAATGAAAAAGGGTACCGCCATTGTCAACGCTTCTCGTGGAGGTGTTATTGATGAAGTTGCATTAGTTGAAGCTTTAGAAAGTGGTCACCTATCTTTTGCTGCATTAGACACCTTCGAAAATGAGCCTAAACCTGAAATAAAACTTTTGATGCACGATAAAATTTCATTGACGCCACACATTGGTGCATCTACTTTAGAGGCACAGGACCGTATTGGAGAAGAGTTGGCGGCTCAAATTTGTTTGTTACTTAAATAGTCTCATTTGTATTTTGATAGATTAAAAATTAAATGGGGAGTTCAATCTAACCGACAATTCATAATTATTTTTATAGTTTTTGGGCTTACGGGATCACTAAGTGTTCGACTAGCAAAGCCCGTTCTAGACTTTCTACATATTAGTATTGCTAATTTTCAAGAGATTTTTATTGGAGACTTTTGGTATTGGATACTTCGTGTTGTGGTTATATTCCCCTTATATCAAGTTTTGCTTCTCGTTATTGGAACAGCCTTCCTTCAATTCAAGTTTTTCTGGAATTTTGAAAAGAAAATGTTAAGTAGAATGGGATTTAAACGATTTTTTAAAGATCAATAAGGCTTAAAAATTTCTTGATCTGATAAGATTTAAAAACTCATTTTTTGTATCCATTTGATTAAAAGCACCTCTAAAACCTGACGTTGTTGTGGAAGAGTTTTGCTTTTGCACGCCACGCATCATCATACACATGTGAGAGGCTTCAATAACAACAGCGACTCCTTTAGGGGTAAGCGTTTCGTTTATACAATCTACAATCTGTTCCGTTAAGCGCTCTTGAACTTGTAGCCTACGGGAAAAAACATCAACTATTCTTGGTAATTTACTCAACCCTACAATATGACCATTTGGAATGTATGCAATGTGTGCTTTTCCAAAAAAAGGCAACAAATGATGTTCGCACAAAGAATATAATTCAATGTCTTTAACAATTACCATTTCATTATAACTCTCTTCAAACATAGCACTTTGAAGAATATGTTTGGGATCTTTTTGATAACCATCGGTCAAAAAAGTCATTGCATTAGCGGCGCGTTCAGGTGTTTTTAGTAAGCCATTACGGGATATGTTTTCTCCCAACAAATGAAGAATATCTTTAAAGTTTGATTGTATTTGCTTCGTAACTGGAAGAGACTCAATATTGAAGTTATCGTTCATTTTATGATTTAATGAAATTAGTGAAGTATTTTTTTAATTTTTCTATTTTGGGATCAATTATATAGGTACAATAAGGTTGATTTTTATTTAAATTATAGTAGTTAAGATGCTCTTTTTCAGACTTGTAAAAGGTCGAAGATGGTTTTACTTCAGTAACTATAGGATCTTCATAAACCTGGGCCTCTTCCAGTTGCTTTATTACAGCATCAATAACAATTTTCTGTTCAGGGTGTGTATAGTAAATACCCGAACGGTATTGAGTACCTTTGTCGTTTTGCTGACGATTTAGCGTAGTAGGGTCATGTGTATTGAAAAATATCAAAAGTAATTCAACCAAACTAATTCGCTCAGAATCAAAATCAACAGAAATTGCTTCTGTATGTCCTGTTCTTTCAGAAGACACTTCTCTATAGGCTGGGTTTTTAATAAAACCATCTATATAACCAGGGATTACTGATGTAACACCTTTTATACGTTGAAAAACAGCTTCAGTACACCAAAAACATCCACCCGCTA
>JBKEHX010000131.1:0-5061 GCA_046711205.1 Flavobacteriaceae bacterium | reverse complement strand
AAGAGAAAAAAGGCAATGCAAATAAAAACATATAGGGTTTTCCTGGTATAAATAAAAACCAAAGCATAATATATCCTATAACAGAAATTCCTTGTGAAACTAAAAAGGCTTTCTTTTTACCCATTATTTTTGACATCTTTGCGACGATAGGTATCACCATAAAAGTAGTTGCTAATGCGCCTATACTACCTAATAAAGTTGGCCAAAGACCTGCTGCTGCTGCATCTCCATTAAATAAATAATAAACTACAATAAAAAATGAAAAACCAGCAACTGTATTAAAGGCATTGAAAATTAAAAAGGTTGAAAAACACAATTTTCTAAAAACTGGAATTTTAAAAGCTTCTTTAAAATTTTCTAAAATCTCTTTTAGACTACCTCCAATAGTTTTTAAAGTTAATGGAGTCAAACTTTCGTCATCTTTAGTTGATTCACTTTTTATAAAAAACGCAGGAACCATTGCTAAAATAGCACAAATAACACCGACCCAAATAGCCAAAGTTCTAGTTGCTACTGCAGCACCTCCTTCAAACCAAGAAGGGTCATACATTACCACCCAAAACCAAGGTGCAATTACCCAAGCCCATTGCCCTATCCACTGAGCCACTGCCATAATGTTTGTACGCTCATGAAAATCATCACTCATCTCATAACCCATAGCTACGTATGGCACAGAAAAAATAGTCAATCCTAAATAAAATACTAGTGACCAAAGTAAGAAATATGTGAAATTATAACTTAAACCATCTACTTCATATAATTGCCACATGAGTGAAAAAGCAATTCCCATAATCACAGCACCTAAAAACACATAATGTCTTCGCCTTCCCCAAATAGACCTAGTATTATCTGAAATAAATCCCATTACTGGGTCTGTTATTGAATCGAAAACACGAGGAAGAAAAAATAAAATTCCCCACATCCAAGTAGGAAACCCTAAATCTTGAATTAAGACAACCATAAAAATACCTAAGGCGGCTGGAAACATTTGGTTTGCAAGCATGCCCAGTCCAAAAGCTATTTTTTGACCCATAGGGACTTTAGCTTTACTTTCGGTTTTTATATTTTCCATATTGTCTTTAGTTAGATAGATTAGTTAGTTATAGTATTTTCGTTTGGAATAACAATGGTTTGAATTGCTTGTCCGCTTATTTGAATAGTTATAGATTTTCCGCTTAATTTTAAATTTATATTTTTTGTTTCTTTTCCTTCATTAAATAAAACAACAGCAATAGAACCATCAGGGTTTTTAGCCGCAGTTGCCATTAAATTTTTATCTGAAATATCTAAACCAATTACAACTGCTTCCGGTCTTATATACTTACTAAAATGACTTAGAGTGTAGTATAGAGGTGTAAAATAAACTTCATCTTTTTCAGGATCTACAATTACAGGTGCAACACACCAGTTTTTAAACCAATTTGGTCCACCTTGTGTATCTAAAACCATATTCCAATCAACCCATCCATCTACCCAATTATTAAGGCATCCTATAATATCTCTTGCATATCTATTTACTGGAGCATATTTAGGATGTAAATGCTTATCCTTTTCAGGAGCCCAATCCCAGCCCCAATCTGTCGCTTCTTTTTTCCAATACCAAGCATCATCTTTCCATTTTGGAATTTCAGAATCTACACATGCTTCAGATTGGATTAAGTATTTGTTTGGCGCTTTTGTGTGTGCGTATTGAAGTTCGTCAGGGAAATAGTCATAGGTGCTAGCATACCAATGAATAGCGGTTCCATCAAAATATTTTGAAGTCTCTTCATCTTTATACATAGAATCTACCCATTCATTTAAATGTTCTCTATTCTGATCATAGCCAAGAATTTTCACATCATGCCCATCTGCTTCTAATTTTGGGCCTAAATGATTTTGAACAAAATTGGTCATTTCATCTGGTGAAAAATGCATGCTTTCCCAATTATTTCCATTCCCTAAAGGTTCATTTTCTACTGTAAAGCCCCAAATATCAATTCCTTCAGTTTTATAAGCAGTTACATATTTTGAGAAAAATAATGCCCAAGTATCGTAATATTTTGGGAGTAACTTTCCACCAACCCAATCGTTATTATCTTTCATCCAAGGAGAAGCAGTCCATGGGGAAGACAAAATTTTAAATCCATCTTTAGATACAGCCATAGCATCTTTAATCATTGGAATGATATCATCTTTATCTTCTTCAATAGAGAAGTGTTTTAATTCTAAATCATCTGCAACTGGTGAATATGAATATTGACTTAATGAAAAATCACAAGAATTCATATGTGTTCTTGTTAATGAATACTTTGCACCGCTTTCACCGAAATAAGCCTCTATAATTTTATCGCGATTCTCTTTACTCAGTTTATTTAATAATGATGCTGATGATTCTGTAAAAGACCCCCCAAAACCGGTAATTGTTTGCCGTTTTTGTGCTGGTAATAGTTTTATTTGAACTACATCTTCTTGCGTTTCATTAGGCGAAAAATCATCCAATTTGGTTAAATTGTTTCCGCTAGCGGAAGTTTCATAAACTTCTACTTCTAATTTTTCTTGCTTTTTTGAACAACTCATTATCATAAAAACTAAAAAAATGATAAAAAAATAATTAATTGCTTTCATCGGTTAATTTCTTACTAGTTAATGTTTGGGTGGAACTAATACGTCTTTCATTAGTGCTTCTTTATCACCATTATAAGTTTTTGTAATTGGGTTTCCATTTCTAGTCAATCCTTTAAAAACTCCTTTATCTACTTTGTCCCAAAGCGCGAATTTGGCTTTGCCATCTACAGTCATTAAACCAAAGTGTTTTTCTGAATTTCCTGCATTATCGCCACCTTTCCAAGGCTCATCAAAACCTTCAAAATAAAAACATGACAATCCTGCTTCATTGGTCCATTCTCGCATATGCTGGTAATAGAGAGCTTCTTTATATTCATCACATGCTTTAGACCCATCTGGTCCATAATGACCTGTTGATAAACTTGCCCATCCTGTTTCACCAATATGAATTGGCTTATCTACGCCAAGGCTTTTCATATATTTTTTGACATTTTTAAATTGCATCTGAGCATAATTTTTTGCTCTTAACATAGCAGCATCTGTTTTTTCTAAATCGGTCATTTCCCCCTGTCCTTCTGACTTTAACCAAAATTCAGGTTGATAATGAGTATCATGCATAGGATACGTGTGCATAGAAATATAATCTACAGCATGAATCAATTTATTCAAATCTTCTACATGGTATTCATCTCCACCTCCTCCCCAAGAAGCAAAATTATCTGAACTTGTAATCCATAAATCTTTAGAAAGTTTTCCTTCTTTTTTTAAGTCCTGTAAGTAGTTTACCCATTTTAAAATTATCCATGGTTCAACATAATAAGATTCAGCCCATTTAACCATAGCCTCATTTCCTACAGCAATAACCTTTACGATATCTGGATACTGATTGGCTAAAGCAACTGCTTTTTCCATCTGTGGAATGTTAGCCTCACTTTCTACATTATGGTCTCTTGGCTGATCGGTAAATGCATTTTTACAGTCTATCCAAGCTCCCAACATCACATACATCTCAAAACTTGGATCTTCCTTTTTTAATTCAGTGATTGCTTTTAAAGCATTTTCAGCCTGTGGTTTATGGACTTTATAAGTTCTAATAAATTTAACACCGATTGCGGCAAGAAGTTTCATATCCTCCTTGAGCTCTGCTAAAGTTGGCTCAATATTATGATCATTATGTCTATAACCTCCATACGACATTGCTAAATATTCTGGGTTACCTAAAATATCTTTTGCACTTAAACCTAATTCTTTATTCACTATATTTTGATTATTTTTTTTAGTAGTGTTGTTACATGAAAACGCAAGCATTACTAAAAAGAAGCAAGCAATTAAGATTTTAATATTTTTCATTTAACTAAAATTTATTTTTTTAATGAAACTATTATTTGATCAATTTCTCCTGTTCTTTCAAAAACCTTTTTACTAGTTTCTAAATCGATATGTAAACTGTCTAATTCAATTGTATTTCCGTTGACCAGAAGTACATGAATCCCATTATGATCAGAAAGATTATATATAATTGGAATTTGACAATAGGTAAAGCATATTGAACCTTTTTCCAATTCAATTGCTTTTACTTCTTTACTCAATGCAGTATATGTAAATGTTCTTTTTGTTTCAATAAATTCTTCTCCTCTTAATAATCTTGGATTGAATTGCAACAAACCTTGCTTAACAAAAACACCTAACTCTCCAAATCTACTTAATATATCTTCTTTTACCTGACCTGTCATTCCTGGTTGTTGCGCCCCTTTTCCTCCAGGAGTATGGGAATAAGGATCCGTTGGGAAAGCCCCATACAATTCCGGTGATTTATGCACTCCTATCCCTTCATTTATTTCATAATAATGTTCTAATAACTTTCCAATTGTAACTTCACTTTCATTATTTTGAACTGCTAACAAACATGTTTCTTGAACACTTAATAATAATTTAGAAACCATGTGCCAATAAATTGAACCTAAACCTTCATATCCAAAGAATGTTCCTGAACGACCTGTAAATGATTTATGGTCAAACATATCTTCAAATACTTCCAAGAGTAAACTTCGATCTTTATTGACAAGTGACACATATTTTTCTTCTGGTAAAATTGCCAATGCTTCCTTTAAACTAGCTGCATTATTAAAGTTCCCATTGAAATGATAATTGCCTAAAGTATCTTTTTGGATAATCTGTGTGTTTCCATCTTTTAAAAGTTGCTGTAATAATTTAGATTTATCGACAGCATCAGATGGTATATTGTTTTTATCGACAAATCGAGATAGTTCTTTATTTGGATATAAAATATAACTGTATTGATCGGGTCTAAAAAGACTACTATTTCTTAATGCATCCAATAATTCCAATGATGCTTCTCCAGAAATATAACCTGAACTTAAAACGGCAACTTGACCTTCCAGCATTTCTGGCAAATAGGAAACTGATATTTCAGAATCGTTTTCAACAGTCATTAAGTTATAGGAATGGAATAATTTATCTTCTCGTTTATTTGCATTAATGGTATGCTCTAAA
>JBKEHX010000130.1:0-5107 GCA_046711205.1 Flavobacteriaceae bacterium | reverse complement strand
ATGTCATCTCCAATAAAAAATTTAAATTCATCAGGAGAGATTTCGCCCAAGCCTTTGAAACGAGTGATTTCAGGTTTCCCTGCTAATTTTTTAATAGCACTTCTTCTTTCTTGCTCACTATAACAATAGAAAGTTTGTTTTTTATCACGAACTCTAAAAAGAGGAGTTTGTAAAATATACAAATGACCTTCTTTTATAATTTCAGGAAAAAATTGAAGAAAAAAAGTGATTAGTAATAGGCGGATGTGCATCCCATCAACATCAGCATCAGTTGCAATTACAATATTATTATAGCGTAAATCCTCCAGTCCGTCTTCGATATTGAGAGCTGCTTGCAATAAATTAAACTCTTCATTTTCATAGACGATTTTTTTAGACATACCGTAAGTATTCAATGGTTTTCCACGCAAGCTAAAAACCGCTTGAGTATTAACATCTCTTGACTTTGTAATGGATCCGCTGGCAGAATCTCCTTCAGTAATAAATAAAGTAGAATCCAAGCGGCGATCTTTTTTAAGATCAGGTAAATGCACCCTACAGTCTCTCAATTTCTTGTTATGAAGACTAGCCTTTTTAGCACGTTCACGCGCCAACTTCCGAATACCAGAAAGGTCTTTTCGTTCCCGTTCTGCCTGAATAATTTTTTGTTGAATAGCTGCCGCAACAGTTGAATTTTTATGAAGAAAATTATCTAATTGTGTGTTTAAAAAGTCTACTATATAACTCCGAACTGATGGCATGCCATCTCCCATTTCCGAAGACCCTAGCTTTGTTTTTGTTTGGGATTCAAAAATAGGTTCTGTCACTTTAATACTTATCGCAGAAATAATGGATTTTCTAATATCTGAAGCTTCATAATTTTTACCAAAATGCTCACGTATCGTTTTTACAAGTCCTTCACGAAAAGCAGCTTGATGGGTTCCCCCTTGGGTAGTGTTTTGACCGTTAACAAAGGAATGGTATTCTTCGCTGTATTGTGTTTTACTGTGAGTAATTGCCACCTCAATATCATCTCCACGTAAATGAATGATCGGATATGTTAAGTCACTTTCATTGGTTTGATCAGTCAATAAATCTTTTAATCCGTTTTCAGAAAAAAATTTTTTTCCATTTAAATCAATGGTTAACCCCGGATTTAAGTAAACATAATTTTTAATCATACGTTCCACATATTCTATACGGTAGATATAATTTTTAAAGATGGTTACATCCGGCACAAAAACAACTTTAGTCCCTCTGCGGCGAGAACTTTCTCCCACAGGAGTCTCTTCGCTTAAATTTCCATATTCAAAAGATGCTCGCTTGGATTGTTTCTCTCTGTTGGATTCTACAATAAAACTTGAAGAAAGTGCGTTTACAGCTTTAGTTCCCACACCATTCAATCCTACTGACTTTTTAAAAGCTTTAGAATCATATTTTCCTCCGGTATTCATTTTAGAGACCACATCAACCACTTTTCCTAAGGGAATTCCACGGCCAAAATCACGTACTGTTACAATGCTTTCTTTAATGGTAATCTCAATAGTTTTCCCTGCACCCATTACAAACTCATCAACACAGTTGTCTAATACCTCTTTTAAAAGAATGTATATCCCGTCATCTGGAGAAGAACCATCACCCAATTTTCCAATATACATTCCAGGGCGTAAACGGATATGCTCTTTCCAATCTAAAGAGCGGATATTATCTTCGGTATAAGCGGTTTGTTCTTTCATAGAATCAAACGCTAATATAAATATTGCACACAAAACCAATAACGGTTTCCTATTCAAGAAGTGAACAATTTTTTCTTTATTTTTGTTAAAAAGTTATTTTTATTGAGTTTTGGTCTCTGTTTAATCTCCAAGGTAAGTTTGTTTTCTATATTTATAGAGAAAACTAAAACTACTTATAAAAAGGTGTTTATCTAAAAAAATCATGACGAAAAAAACTCTAAAAAACACTGTAGGACCCTTTGTACATAGTGTCTATTTTTGGCTTAAAAATCCAAAAAAAAATGAAGATATTACCTTATTTGAATCAGCAATACGTAAGTTAATTTACACCAACCCCCAAGCTACTTTAAGCCATATCGGAAAACCAGCAGCCTCAGAAAAAAGGGCCGTAGTAGACAACTCGTTTACATATTTTTATATGATGGAATTTCCTGATTTAGAAAAACAAAATGAATACCAAAACGATGCTACTCACCTATTATTTATAGAAGAAGCTTCGCATTTATGGAATCGCGTGCTAGTTTACGATTCAATTTCAAAGTCAATTTAAAACTGCTTATTTTCCTATAAGTACATTTTGAGCTTGACGAAAATTATCAATTGCTACAAAATAATCAGGATCTTCAAGTACATTAACCACACAAATTTTCTTTGCTCTTTTAATCAGTTTTACACAGTCTGAGGACAAGTGGCGTATGTGAATATTTTTTCCTTTTTTGTGGTAACGCTCCGTAAGTTTGTTAATACACTCAATAGCTGATTGATCAACAATACGAGATTCTTTAAAGTCAATAACTACTTCACTAGGATCGTTTTTTATATCAAATTTACTGTTGAATAAGTCAATACAACCAAAAAATAAGGGACCATAAATTTCATAATGTTTTACACCATGATCATCTACATATTTTCGTGCACGAATACGTTTTGCATTTTCCCAGGCAAATACTAAAGACGAAACGATCACCCCTGCCAATACCGCAATAGCCAGATCAAAAAGTACAGTAGTGGTGGTGACTAAAAGAATGACAATCACATCTGCAACAGGAACTTTATTCCAAACCTTAAAGGTACTCCAAGCAAAGGTGCCTATAACAACCATAAACATAACTCCAACTAGAGCGGCAATTGGTACTTGTTCAATATAACTGGAGCCAAACAATATAAAAAATAACAGCATCAAAGCGGCGGAGATTCCAGAAAGACGACCCCGCCCTCCTGATTTTATATTGATTATGCTTTGTCCAATCATGGCACAGCCTCCCATTCCTCCAAAAAAGCCATTTAAAACATTGCCTGCACCCTGGGCAATACACTCTCTATTTCCGCTTCCATGTGTGTCTGTTAATTCGTCAATTAGACTTAAGGTCATTAATGATTCTATTAAGCCAATGGCCGCTAAAATAAACGCATATGGCGTAATAAAAAAAAGTGTTTCTAGTGAGAATTGAATAATTGGAATTTGAAAGCTTGGCAATCCTGCTTTAATTCCATCGCCTCCGTTGGCAAGAATAAAGGACTTAACGGTTTCGGTATCCAAATCACCTAAAACAACAACTAAAGTCACAACCAAAATACCCGTTAAAGCTGCTGGCACCTTTTCGGTTATTAAGGGTAGTAACGCCATAATCATCATTGTTGTTGTCACGAGGACTATCATAATTAATAAGGCGCTGCCCTGCAGCCATGCACCATTACTTTTAAACATACCCAATTGAGAAATAAAAATCACAATTGCCAAACCGTTTACAAAACCCATCATTACTGAACGGGGAATCATTCTTACAAACTTCCCTAACTTTAATATACCCGCAGAAACCTGTATTAGTCCCGTCAAAAGCAAGGCTCCAAAAAGGTATTGCAAGCCAGCACTTTCAGTGCCGCCTAGTTGGTTTCCTTCACTTACTAAATGTACCATAACAACTGCCATAGCACCTGTGGAGCCAGAAATCATACCAGGGCGCCCACCAAATAAGGAAGTAACCAAACCCATCATGAATGCACCGTATAAACCTATAATAGGCGAAATGCCTGCCACAAAGGCAAATGCTACAGCCTCAGGGACAAGAGCTAGGGCAACGGTAATTCCTGATAAAATATCGTTTTTAATACTACCTCCGTTGGTACGGTCTATAAGTTGAAATGGTTTCAAGAAATGTTGTTTTTAAATAAGGGGCAAAAATAGGCTTATTCTGAGCAATAGACTCTATAGTAACTTTTAATTTACACTTCCTCTTTTGTCGTTGCTTCTGCCAGAAGAAAAATTGCAAACCAATAGGTGATTAGAATAAATAATCCAGATAAAGGAAAAGAAACATAGAATTTATCCAAGGCAAGGAGCCCATCTGAAAGCACAAACAAAGAAACGGCGAATCCTAAAGTCTTAAAAGCTTTTTTTGGGCTACTAATCTGCAAAAAAATTCCTTGCCAACTCATAATAATAATAATAATCATATAAACCATTACGGGGATAAATAAGGAAGCTAAATTTGGATAGGAAAGAACAAAAATAGTTCCTCCAATAAAAACTAATGGAATGCCTATTTTTAATTGCCAGTTCCATCCTTTAATGGCCGTAAAGGCAAAAATAAAAAATATGTGCCCAACCAAAAAAGACGCCAATCCGAAAACAAAATATTCTTGAAATAGAAGAAAAATATCTCCTAAAAGGCAAAAAAATAATCCAATGATTATTGCCATGTTGAACTTTGGCTGATTTGCAGTTGAATACAAAACAGCCATTAAAATTATTAGAGAAGACGTAAGTGGTTTTAAAACAAAAAAAACCTTCGTAATTCCAAAAAAATTTGTGCCGATTGCTAAAATGGCAGATATTAATATAAAGTATTTAAGTACTTTTAAGCTCATAAAAGATTTCTCTGTTTATATGTTAAAACGGAAATGCATTACATCGCCATCTTTTACCGTATATTCTTTACCTTCCACACGCATTTTCCCTGCTTCCTTAACTTTAGCTTCAGAACCGTAATGGGCATAATCATCATAACCAATTACTTCTGCACGAATAAAACCCTTCTCAAAGTCGGTATGAATAATACCAGCAGCTTGAGGTGCAGATGCACCCACGGGGATAGTCCATGCACGAACTTCCTTCTCCCCTGCTGTAAAATAAGTATGTTGGCTTAACAAAGCATAGGCATTGCGAATTAATTTTGCAGACCCTGGTTCTTCAAGTCCTAAATCTTCTAAAAACATTTGACGTTCTTCAAAAGAATCCAATTCATTTATATCTGCTTCTACGCTCGCTGCTAAAATGAGGAGTCCAGCATTTTCATCTTTAACAAGGGTTTTAACCTTTTCTACATAAGCATTGCCATCTTTTGCGGCACTTTCATCTACATTACAAACATATAAAACAGGCTTGTCTGTAA
>JBKEHX010000129.1:0-5137 GCA_046711205.1 Flavobacteriaceae bacterium | reverse complement strand
AGTGAAGCTGCAATGACAGCAATGCGATATTCATTTGTTTCTGCCGGGGTTTGGTGGCTTATTTTTAGTCAAATTTCATTTTATTATTTGCCAAAGGGGAACCGAGAGGTAAAAGTGACCAAAGATATTTTTTGGAATGGTTATAAAGAGCTTAAAAGTGTTTGGAAATTACTAGAACACAATACAAGTATTAAACGATTTTTACCTGCATTTTACTTGTATAGTATGGCACTTCAGACAGTTCTTTTAGTGGCGGCTTATTTTGGGGAAGAAGAAATTGAATGGGGGAGCGCTGGGGCAAAAACTACTGGACTTATTGTGAGTATTCTTTTAATTCAACTTGTAGGAATTATAGGTGCAATCCTTACGGCAAAAGCCTCTAAATATTTTGGAAACTTAAGGGTCTTGATTGTGATAAACTTTATTTGGGCATGCTTATGTTTTTATGCATATCATATTCATACACCTATTGAGTTTTATACTGTAGCTGGAATGGTAGGAATGGTCATGGGTGGGCTACAAGCTCTTTCACGTTCAACCTATTCTAAATTGATTCCAAAAACGGAAGACACCACATCTTTTTTTAGTTTTTATGATGTAACAGAAAAAATAGGAATTATTATTGGAATGTCTCTATTCGGTGTTATTGATCAAATTACAGGTAGTATGCGAAATGCTATTTTAGTCTTCATGATCTTTTTTATAGCAGGAGCCCTCATGCTCTTTCGCGTTCCACGAAAAAATTTAAGTTAGTCCCTTACCGTAATATCTCCAGATCCAGTAACTTTTGTAATTTGTTTACTAGGATTCCCTTTACAAAAAACGTTTCCAGAGCCTATAATCGATGCATTTAAGATTTCGGTAGCATACATACTAATATTTCCCGAGCCAGAGATTCTAGCTTCTCCAATTTTAGCTTTAATATCAACAGCATCTATTTCTCCTGAACCTGAAACCGTAAAGTTAACTTGACTAGACCTCCCTGTTAAATTAATATCACCAGAGCCTGAAACGATTACTCTAACAGCAGTAACATCTAGATTTATATTAATTTTTCCAGAGCCAGAGAGGATTGTTTCAAAGTTATCTTCTTCCAATGGAAAATCTGCAATGATCTCGCCCGATCCACTTAAAATAACTTTATTAATATCTTTAACTGGTATGGTAATATAAACCGTTCCAGAATCCCAGTTTCCAAACCAATACTTTTCTTTTTGTTTGATTATTAAGGTTCCTTTTTTTACGTCAGTATCGATCTTTTCAAGATCATCAGAATCCCCTTTTAATTTAATAGTTCCTTCCGAACCTGATACCAGTATAACTTCATAACTACCCTCGATATGAATGCCATCATACGTGCCAACATTTCTTTCTTCAGTATTTTTAAAATTTACAGGTATAATGCTAAGACCTCCAAGGGTCAAAATTAAGAGTAGTGTTTTCATTGTTTATTGAATTGCAGGGTTAAGTTTTACACTTCCAAATTCAGAAGTGATGTTTAAAGTAGAAAGAGTATTGCTTGGGTTGAAGTTGCCTTTGTAATAGTTTTCGTTATTGTCGCTTTTATGGTTTTTAATTGAGTGATCTAAAGCCAAGGAAGAGCTTAAATCTCCATATTCTATATTAATTTCATAGTTAAATGACCAGTTTTTGTGAATTCCTAGCTTTATACTGGTGTATTCTGTATTAATTATTACGCTTTCAACAGAGGGTTGTATTTGTTTGATATTAATTGATCCAAATTCATTATCTAAAGATAATAGTTTGTTTAAAACCCCGCATTTTAGAGTTAAATAGTCTCCAACACCTTCTATAGTTCCAACATTGTTTGCAGTGAGTTTTCCAAAATCATTTCTGAATATTAGAGTTTCTATTGAATTAAAATAGGCTTTAGTGTAATCTGCATTTAATTCTATCTCTCCTGCTTTTTCGATTTCAAAATCAGAGAAATCAGCTGTTATAGTTCCCCCTTTAATATATTCTATGGAAGAATTTGAGGTGTAGTCAAAGGCTAAAGTATTATTATCAGCAAAGAGCTCTCCAATTATTAACTCTCCAAAATCACAATTTATATTTGCCTTTCCTTCCAGACTGTTTAGTCGAATGGTTCCATAATCATTTGTAAGGTCTACAGAACTCGTTTTCGGGAGTTTGATGGTGTAATCGATTCTGTATTTTACTGAACTAAAAAAAAACCATGTTAAACCCAAGCCCTCATCAATTTTTGTTTCGGCCACTACTTTTTCTGGACTTAATAAAAACGACACATCAATAGAGTTCAACTTTCTTTGAATATTTTTTGAGTTTTCCCCTTTAACAGTTATCAAAACATCGATTACCACTTTTTCTTGATCCCAACTGGTAATATTTAAATCACCAAATGAATTATCGATTTCAATAAGTGCATCTTTGCTTACTTCTATTTCTTTATGGATTTTTTTTATACGCTCTTGTGCTTGAATTATAGCTCCAGAACCCAAAAGAAATAGAAAAATAAGGCTGTGTTTAAAGAATTTTATTTTCATCTTCATTTTTTTTAATGTTAATTAATTGATCTTGTAAGTTTTCTAAAAGATTGATCTGTGTTTTTAAATTAGTAATTAAGGCTTGAATAAGTTGTGGTTGATTAGGTTCAGCTTCCCATTTAAGATAGAGTGTTTTATAATTGTTTTGAATTCTTTTTATTTGCTTTTGGGAGCTTTCTAAAAACCGCGGTGCTTTGGGATGATCGTATGTTGCTAGTTGCTCCAGTTGTTGATTGATAAGTGTTGTAAAGTGCGTTTCGGCTTGTTGAAATCTTAGTACTTCTTCTGAGGGTTTTACAGATATAAAACGATAGGTTTGACTCAATCCAAAGCAGAAAAGAGCAACAGCTGCCCACTGCCAAACTACACGTCGCGAGTAGGATGACTTTTGACGTTTTAAACGTTTTAAAAAACGTTGTTCGTGACCCTTAGGAAGTGATGGGTACCCTTGCTCAGAAGCCCAATTTTCAAATGCCTTTTTAATGGATTTTTCTTTCATACTAATTCTTTTTTAAGTTGCTCACGAGCACGAGAAAGTGTGGTTCGACAATTGGCATAACTCCAATTCATGATTTCACTAATCTCCTGATAGTCATAACCTTCTAAATAATATAATTTTAAAATGATTTGATAACGTTCATTTAGTTTGTTTAGTGCTTCTTCAAGTTTCCCTTTTTCTAATTCATAAGTGAATTTATTATTATCTTCTTCATCAACACTTAATTCTATTTTGTTTTCTAGTTGCTCATCTCGCACAAATCGTATATTTTGTTTGTAATAAGCGATGCTTTTTCGAACGACAATCTTTCGTAACCAACCTTCAAAACCGCCTATTCCATTGTATTGATTTAGTTTTTCAAATGCATTAATGAATCCTTCTTGAACCGCATCTAAAGCATCTTCTTGATTTTTAACAATTCGATAGGCACTGTAATACAAACTTCTATTGAATCTTTGATAAAGCTCCATTTGTGCTTTATGATTTTTCTTTTTACATGATTCAATAAGAGTATTTATTGATTGTTTTTTGTAATTCAAAATATTTGGTTATTTCTATAAGAGAAACTTTTTTTTAAGTTGTTACACTTTCTTTTAAGATAGTTTGATGGCATAACTATTGCCATTATATATTATATGTTATTGTAAAAGTGGCATTTCATTATAAGAGCAATAAAAAATGCTATTTACTTCCCTTATCAATGACATAATGACCTAAAAATATAATATGGCTAAATCCTTTTTTAATGCAATTGACAACTTGTCACTGCAAGATATAGAATCTGAAGCAGATTTAATTCCTCTAATGTCTTCAGAAGATGAAGAGGCTATAGAAAATGAATCCCTACCGGACTCAGTTCCGATTCTTCCACTTAGAAACACCGTTCTTTTTCCTGGGGTAGTAATTCCTATTACTGCAGGGCGAGACAAGTCTATACAGCTTATAAAAGAAGCAAATAAGGCAGATAAAACCATTGGTGTTGTAGCTCAAAAAAATAGTGCAGAAGAAAATCCGGGTGCGAAAGATGTTCATGAACTAGGAACAGTAGCACAAATATTAAGGGTATTGAAAATGCCTGATGGAAATACTACGATTATTATTCAGGGGAAAAAGCGTTTTAAAATTAAGAGTATTCTTGAGGAGCAACCATACTTGAGAGCTTCAATTGAAGGTGTAGAAGATCATATTCCTAAAAAGACCGACAAGGAGTTTATTGCCACTATTGATTCAATAAAAGATTTGGCGCTTCAAATCATTCAAGAAAACCCAAATATTCCTTCGGAGGCTTCTTTTGCTATAAAAAACATTCAGACTCCTTCATTTTTGATCAATTTTGTGTCTTCCAATATGAATGTAAATGTGAAGGAAAAGCAAAAAATTCTTGCGGAAGTTAGTCTTCATAAACGTGCATTAATGTGTTTAAAACACATGAATGAAGAGTATCAAAAGTTGGCTTTAAAAAATGACATACAATCTCGTGTTCGAACTGAGATGGATTCGCAGCAGCGAGAATATTTTCTTAACCAGCAAATGAAAACTATTCAGGAAGAGCTTGGGGGAGCATCCTTTGAAGAAGAGGTAGAGGAAATGAAAGCCCGTGCTGCTTTAAAGTTATGGTCAAAAGAAGTCAGTAAGCATTTTGATAAAGAGTTAATGAAAATACAACGTATGAATCCTCAAGTTGCGGAATATTCTATTCAAAGAAATTATTTGGATTTATTTCTAGACCTTCCCTGGAATGAGTTTTCGGCAGATAATTTTGATTTAAAACGAGCACAAAAAATACTAGATCGAGATCATTTTGGATTAGAAGAAGTGAAAAAACGTATAATAGAGCATATGGCAGTTTTGAAGCTACGAAATGACATGAAATCACCCATACTTTGTCTATATGGACCTCCAGGAGTTGGAAAAACCTCTTTAGGGAAGTCAATAGCAGAAGCTTTAGGGCGAGAATACGTTCGTATTTCTTTAGGAGGAATGCGTGACGAAGCTGAGATTCGTGGTCATAGAAAAACATATATTGGTGCATTACCAGGTCGTAATATCCAAAGTTTAAAAAAGGCAGGTACTTCCAATCCTGTTTTTGTATTGGATGAAATTGACAAACTAT
>JBKEHX010000128.1:0-5168 GCA_046711205.1 Flavobacteriaceae bacterium | reverse complement strand
TTTGATTACAATCAAAAAATGATAGTATTGGGGAATAAGATTAATGATATTGCTGAACGTTTTTTTGAGAATAACAAAAAGCGTCCTCTTATCGCTGAATTACTTCGAACTATAGAGGCTGAAAATGCAAAACGTAAGCGAAAATCTGCTACGGTTTCAAAAAAAGATAGGGAACACAAAAAACAACTCAATGAAGCTGTCAAAAAAGAGTTAGTAGTTGTTCGCAAAGAAAAAAAGAAAAAAGCACCTTTTACTCCCCCTAAAGTTAATTTAAAAGTGGGAGATCTTGTTCGAATGTTTGATGGTCAATCTGTTGGAAGTATCGACACCATTGAAAAAAAGAAAGCGGTTGTTAATTATGGTATTTTCACAACACAAATAAGTATAGATTTATTAGAGTTTGTAGAGTCGGGTAAAAAATAACATTATTAGTGTTATTTATATAAAAAGCTTAAATACTATATGCACTTAGTCTTTCAGCTTACCTATGGATTTACCTACAAGCATTGACACTGCAGCATCTCCAGTAACATTTACGATAGTTCTGCACATGTCTAGGGGTCGGTCTATGGCTAGAATTAATGCTAATCCAGCTTCTGGTATTCCTGCTTGCGCAAGAACAATAACTAACATTACAATTCCTGCACTGGGAACCGCAGCGGTTCCTATAGAGGCTAGTGTTGCTGTAAATACAATTCCCAATTGGGCACCTAAGCTTAAGTCTAATCCAAATGCTTGTGCTATAAAAACGGCAGCAACTCCTTGGTATACAGAAGTACCATCCATGTTAATTGTTGCGCCAATGGGTAACACAAAACTGGCAACTTCTTTGTCAACACCTAAGTTTTCTTCAACACATTCCATAGTCACTGGAAGTGTCGCAGCACTCGAGCTGGTAGAGAATGCCAAAAGTTGAGCAGGTGCAATTCCTTTCATGAAAAAAGAAGCTTTTTTCTTTGTAAAAATACGGACAATAATAATGTAGATTACAATCATAATTGCTAGCCCAAGTAATAGAGTAATTGCATACAAAGCAAGTGCTTGAAACAATTCTAAGCTAGGAGCCTCTACAATTAATGACGCTAATAAAGCAAATACCCCATAAGGGGCTGCTAGCATTATTAGATCAATTAGTTTTAAGATAATGTCATTAAAAGAATCAAAGAATTTTTTTACTGGTTTCACTTTCTTTCCAGGTAATAATATCATTCCAATTCCAAAGAATAATGCAAAAAAGATAACCTGAAGCATATTACGATTATTAGATGCAGCTAAAAATATATTAGAAGGCACAACGTCAACCAAAGCCTTAAGAGGACCCGCTTCTTGTTGTTTTGCCGCTGCATCTTGTTTCACTTTGGTATCAGATGAATATGCTTCTACAAGTTCTTGTCTAGTATCAACGCTAATGGATTTTCCTGGCTGTATAATATTTACTAAAATCAGTCCAATTGTAACTGCAGTAAGGGTTGTGACTAAATAGGTGACAATTGTTCTTCCTCCCATTTGTGACAACTTAGAGATATCCTTTAGATCAGAAACTCCTTTTATTAGTGACGCTAAAATCAAAGGAACAGCAATCAATTTCAAAAGATTAATGAAAATAGTTCCAAAAGGCTTAATATAATTTCTAATGAAGGCATCGCCTCCCTCAATAAAAGAAAGGATTATTCCAAAGGCAACACCTATCGCCATTCCAATTAATATTTTCCAGTGTAAGGCAAGTTTTTTCATGAGAAAATATGAGTATTAATGTTTGTTCTTTTTAAAAGCGCAAAATCAGCTAAAACAATTGCAGCCATAGCTTCAACAATAGGAACTGCTCTGGGTACTACACAAGGATCGTGTCTTCCTTTGCCTTGCATTTCCACTTTTTCACCCTGTGAATTAATGGTTTTTTGATTTTGCATAATAGTTGCTACAGGTTTAAAGGCAACATTAAAATAAATATCCATTCCATTGGAAATCCCTCCTTGAATTCCTCCAGATCGATTTGTTTGAGTGGTTCCATCTGTATTAAACAAGTCATTATGTTCGCTTCCTTTCATTTGAGTACCCTTGAAGCCACTTCCATATTCAAAACCTTTTACTGCATTAATGGAAAGCATTGCTTTTCCTAATTCAGCATGTAACTTATCAAAAGCAGGTTCACCAAGTCCAACAGGAACATTTTTAATGACACAAGTGATAATACCACCTACAGTATCACCTTCTTTTCGTATTTCTTTAATGTATTGTTCCATTTCTATTGCTATTTTTGGGTCTGGACATCTAACAAGGTTTTGTTCTACCGAACTAAAATCAACTTCAGACGGATGGGTATCCAAACAAAGCATTCCCACTCCAGAAACATAGGCTTGAATTTCCATGGGTGCTAAAAATTGTTTTGCAATGGCTCCTGCCACTACTCTACTTGCAGTTTCACGAGCAGAACTTCGTCCACCTCCTCTATAATCACGAATACCATATTTTTCATCATACACATAATCGGCATGAGAAGGACGGTAGCTATCCTTTATGTGAGAATAATCATTTGATTTTTGATTGGTATTATGGATGGCAAACCCAATGGGCGTTCCTGTTGTTTTACCTTCAAAAATACCTGAATAGAAACTAACTTCATCTGATTCTTTTCTTTGGGTTACAATTGCTGATTGACCTGGTTTACGGCGGTTTAAATCATTTTGAATTGCATCAAAATCTAATGTAATTCCGGCGGGGCATCCATCAATTACCCCACCTATGGCAGGTCCATGGGATTCCCCGTAAGATGCAAGTCTGAATATGGTGCCGTAAATATTACCTGACATAACTAATTTTTAAAACCCAAAGATAAAGGTAAAGTTTTGGATTGCCTTTTAGCTAGCGATTTTTTTAATAAGCGCAGCGTTTAAGATACTAATTGGATGTAAACTTTCACGTTGAGTACCGTCTTTTATTTGGTGCCTGCAACTTGTTCCATTTGCAGCTATAACTACATCAGGAGCTGTATTTCTTATAGAGGGAAAAAGACGTTCCTCCGCTACTTTTATGCTAGTTTCATAATGTTCTTCTTCATATCCAAAAGAACCAGCCATTCCACAACAACCGGTGTTTAGCATGCGAACAGTATAGTTTTTTGGAAGATTAAGAATCGCGAAAGTTTCTGAGGGATTGCCTAATGCTTTCTGATAGCAGTGGGCATGAACTTTAATTTCTTTGGTA
The DNA here is from genome assembly GCA_046711205.1 of Flavobacteriaceae bacterium. Classification (GTDB taxonomy): domain Bacteria; phylum Bacteroidota; class Bacteroidia; order Flavobacteriales; family Flavobacteriaceae; genus MS024-2A. Next base: position 1,964 of record JBKEHX010000128.1, on the reverse strand, counting down.
TCTAAATGAAATTGTTCCGTTTGAATGATGTTATTTTCAAGCTCTTTAGCTAGAAAAGTTTCAATTAAATAACAATATGACGCTAGTTCTTTCGCTTTTTTAGGATAAGAACTTAGTTTAGGATATTCATCTGAAAAAGTATAAATGGCAGAGGGTTCTATGCCTAATAGAGGTGTTTTTTCTGAAATCAGAGGATGATAGCGCAGTACGTTTTGGTCAGAACATTTCTTAGCTTGTTTTAAAAAACCTTTCGAGATAAAGGAACGCCCACTTTCAGTCGGTCTTAACACTTTTACCGAATAACCTAAGCCTTCTAAAAGTTCAATAGCATCTTTTCCAATGTTAGTTTCGTTATAATTACTAAACTCATCTAAATATAAATAAACACTTTTGGTATTGTACTTTAACTTATTGTTTTTTAGTGACTTAAATAATGATTTTTCAAGTTTAGGAAGACTTCTTTGTTGAGCAATACCAAGACCTTTTTTCAATAGTGCACTTGTAAATGGAGTTCGAAATATCCAGTTCTGAACTAAACTTACTGGTTGTGTTAAACGGTTCAATCTACCAACATATGCAAAGAGCTTGTCTCGTAATGAACTCCCGTTTGATTTTTGATATTGGTATAAAAACTCCGATTTATAAGTTGAAATGTCAACACTGCTTGGACATTCAGTAGCACACGCTTTGCAGCTTAAACAGAGATCCAGCACCTCTTTTAGCACTTCACTATCAAATGCATTGGGTGCTTTATTTTGCATTAGCACATCACGAAGCACATTTGCTCTTCCTCTAGTGTTATGTTTTTCATCTCTAGTGGCACGATAACTGGGGCACATAGTCCCTGACGGAGCAACAGAAAGACATTTACCTGCGCCATTACATTTTTCTACAGCCCCAAGCAAGCCTTGATCAGATGAAAAATCAAAAAAAGTTTTGTGACTTGGTGTTTCTTTTTGTGTGGTCCTAAGGTTTTGATCCATAGGAAAAGAATCGATGATTTTACCCGGATTAAAAACTGAGTCGGGATCAAATATTTTTTTTATACGTTTAAAAAGCTGATAGTTTTCTTCTCCTACAACAATTGGGATAAATTCTGAACGAACAATACCATCACCATGTTCGCCACTTAATGATCCCTTGTATTTTTTAACCAAATGTGCTACAGCTAAAGAAATAGCTTTAAAATCTTGAACCCCTTTTGCGGTTTTTAAATTTAGAATAGGTCTTAAATGAAGTTCACCTGCTCCAGCATGGGCATAATAAACAACCTCTTGACTAAACTTCTTCATTAAGGTTTGAAAATCTTTTATGTAAAATGCTAATTGTTTTAAGGGTACTGACGTGTCTTCAATACATGCTACAGCTTTTGAATCGCCGACAATATTCCCTAGTAATCCAAGTCCTGCATCTCGTAATTCATTTGCAAGTATTATTTCTTCCCCCCACAAAGAAACTTTAGCATAACTTAACTTAGAATGAATAATTGTATTTTCAAGGGCCTTTAACTCATTTTTAAGGATTTCTAAATTGTCATCGCGAAGTTCTAAAAGAAGAATTGCGGCAGGGTCACCCTCTAAAAAGAAACGGTTTTTTTGATATCCAGCATGATCTTTAGTACAATCTAAAATAGTTTTATCCATCAACTCACAAGTATAGAGGTTGTGTTTCATCACTGGAACTACCGCTTCCATAGCCTCTTGAATGCTTTTGAAATGAACCGCTAGCATTACCGTATTTTTTGGCGGTAATGGATTTAGCGCTAGGGTTATGGCGGTCGTAAAGGCTAATGTGCCTTCGCTTCCTGCAAGTAATTTTGCAACATTAAAAGCATCTCCTGAAGGATTAAAGGGGTGTTGATTTAATAAAACATCTACCGCATACCCTGTATTACGCCTATGAACGCTTGCTTCTGGAAAATCTGACTTTATGTGGTGTTGTACTTTCTTACTACTCAGTTCTTT
>JBKEHX010000127.1:0-5179 GCA_046711205.1 Flavobacteriaceae bacterium | reverse complement strand
TAAGAATGTTGTTTTAGAGCCAAGTAGGGGTAATATTTATGCAGCAGATGGTAATATTTTAGCAACTTCAATTCCTAGATATGAATTACATTGGGATGCTGTTGTACCGTCAAACAGATTGTTTAACGCAAATAAAAAAACATTAGCAGATTCTTTGACTTTGTTTATGGACAAAAGTTCTGCAGAAATTCTTAAGACCCTCGAAAGGGTTAGGTATAGTAAAAACAGGTATTGGTTAGTTGCTAAAAATCTTTCTTACTCAGAATATATTCGCTACAAAAGCTTCCCTCTTTTTAATAAAAACACTTACCGTGGAGGTTTAATTGCTGAACAGCAGATAGTGCGAGAACATCCTCTAGGAAAAATAGCAGAACGTACTATTGGTTATGAAAAAAAAGACAAAGATGGAAGGTTTATAACAGTTGGCCTAGAAGGAGCTTTTTCTCAATATTTAAGAGGAAATCCAGGTTTACGTTTAAAACAAAAAATTGCAAACGGACAGTGGAAACCTATTAGTGATTCTAATGAAAAAGAACCTACAGAAGGCTATGATTTGCATACTACACTAGATGTAAACATTCAGGATATTACTCACAATGCTTTATTGACTCAACTTGAACGATTTGAGGCTGAGCATGGATCAGTGGTGGTAATGGAAGTATCGACAGGTGCTGTAAAAGCAATTGCCAACCTTGGGAGAACCAAGGAAGGGAAGTACTTCGAAAAATTGAATTATGCTGTCGGCGAAGCGCATGAGCCAGGATCAACCTTTAAGTTAATGGGAATGATTGCAGCTCTGGAGGATAAGGTAATTGATGTAGATACTCCCATTGAAACGGGTAATGGTAAAATGACCTTTTTTGGCAAGTATAAGGTTACTGATTCTAAACGTGGAGGCTACGGAACTATTAGTGCAGCAAAAGCTTTTGAGGTATCATCAAATGTAGGGCTGGTTAAGATTGTTTACGATCATTATAAATCAAATCCAAAGCAATTTGTAGATCGCTTGTATAATATGGGCTTAAACAAACCATTAGGGCTTCCAATTACTGGAGAAGGCTTACCTAAAATTCCCTATCCTACAGATACTGATTGGGATGGTTTGGATTTGCCATGGATGGCTTATGGTTATGGAATTAGTTTAACACCTTTGCAAACGTTAGCATTTTATAATGCAATTGCTAATGGAGGAGAAATGGTGAAACCAATATTTTTAGAGGAGATAAGCAATTTTGGAAATGTTCCTACAAAAGTATTTTCAAAGCAAATTTTGAATCCTTCTATTTGTTCTGTAGAGACTTTAGCTAAAGTCCAAAACATGATGTTTAATGTAGTTGACAAGAAATGGGGAACAGCGTATCGTATTAAAGATTCTATTTTGAGTATGGCGGGTAAAACAGGAACTTGTCAGTTAGATTATACTACAGATAACATACAATATATATCAAGTTTTGTAGGGTATTTTCCTGCAGAAAAGCCTAAATATTCTTGTATAGTAGTAATTCATAGGCCCAATAAGTCAAAAGGATATTATGGAGCTACAGTAGCCGCACCGGTTTTTAAAACTATTGCTAAAAAAATTTTTAATAACATCCCAAATATAGTAACAATTAAACAATCAGATATATCAAGATTGGTGGTTGGCAAGAAGAAAAATAGCATAAATGATATGGTTCCTAATGTAGCGGGAATGTCTGAAGAAGTTGCAAAACTAAAACTAGAAGAAATTGGACTTAAGGTTATCTTAATAGGAAAAGGAACAGTAAAAAGCCAGTCTATAGATCCAGGAATGAAAGTAGGATCTGCACAGAAAATAATTTTAGAATTATCATGAAAAAAGTACAGGACATATTGTATAAGGTTTCTGTTGAGAGTATTATTGGAGCTACTACTAATAATGTAAGTGGTGTATTTTTTGACAGTCGTGATGTAGAGGAAGAGTCTTTGTATGTTGCTCAAAAAGGAGTAGAATTTGACGGTCATGATTTTATTTCTCAAGCCATTGATAAAGGTGCAAAAACCATTATTTGTGAAGTAATTCCAGCAGCTATTCAAAAAGAGGTTGTTTATGTTTTAGTGACGAATTCATCTAAAGCATTAGGAACAATTGCATCAAATTTTTATGATAATCCATCAGAAAAGATTATACTAGTTGGAGTAACAGGTACAAATGGTAAAACAACAATTGCAAGCTTACTCTATGAGTTGTTTTTAGGTGAAGGTTTTATAACCGGATTACTATCTACCATAAAAATTGCCTACTCAACCAAGGAATTTGAAAACCTTTATACAACTCCAGATCCAGTTACTTTAAATAAACATTTAAAACAAATGTTGATTGCAGGGGTTTCTCATTGCTTCATGGAAGTCTCTTCTCATGGAATTTTTCAGAATAGAATAGAAGGATTGCGTTTTTCAGGTGGTATTTTCTCAAACCTTACCCATGACCATTTAGACTATCATGAGGATTTCAAAACATATCGAGACATAAAAAAAATATTTTTTGATTCTCTGCCAAAAATGGCCTTTGCATTGACCAATGTAGATGATAAAAATGGAGCGTATATGATTCAAAATACAGCAGCCAAAAAATATACATATGCCACAAAAAAACATGCAGATTTCACAGCCAAAATATTAGAATGTGAGTTTACAGGCATGCTTTTAAAAATTCAATCGGTTGAAGTTTGGACCAGTTTAGTTGGACGTTTTAATGCTCAAAACTTATTGGCGGTTTATGCTGCTTCAAATTTATTAGAGTTGTCTAGCATATCTATATTGACGAGAATAAGTGAATTAAAAAGTGTTGAAGGAAGGTTTCATGCTTTTCAAGCAGCAAATAAAGTAACGGTTGTTATTGATTATGCACATACACCCGATGCGTTAGATAACGTTTTAAATACCATTAATTTAATAAGAACACGAAATGAAAAGTTAATAACTGTGTTGGGTTGTGGTGGAAATCGCGATCAAGAAAAACGCCCTTTAATGGCAGAAAAAGCATCTGTATTAAGTGATAAAGTAATTTTCACTTCTGACAATCCTCGGGATGAAGATCCTGCAATAATTATCGCAGATATGATTAAAGGGGTGCCTCCAGAACAATATAAAAAAACAATGAAAATCCCCCTTCGCGAGGAGGCTATAGCAATGGCTGGGAAATTGGTACAGCCAGGGGATATTGTTCTTATTGCCGGAAAAGGGCACGAAAAGTATCAAGAAATTAAAGGAAAACTATATCCTTTTAGTGATCTAGAAATAGCCAAACAAACTTTTTTAAAATTGGAATAATTATGCTCTATTATTTATTTGAATTATTAGAAAATAAATATCAGTTTACAGGCGCCAGTGTGTTTCAATACATATCATTTAGATCGTCAATAGCCATCATTTTATCAATGGGTTTTTCAATGATTTTCGGCAAAAAAATTATAAACTTTTTGAGAAATAAACAAATTAAAGAGACCATTCGAAACCTAGGATTGGAAGGACAAAAAGAAAAAAAGGGAACACCTACAATGGGTGGTATAATCATTTTATTCAGCACTTTTATTCCAGTTTTTTTACTAGCGCGGTTAGATAATATTTATGTCATTTTGTTAATTATTACAATGGCTTGGATGGGACTTATTGGATGGATAGATGACTATATTAAAATATTCAAAAAAAATAAAGATGGCCTGCAAGGGAAGTTTAAAGTTGTGGGTCAGGTATTATTAGGAATTTGTGTGGGTAGTGTCTTGTATTTTAGCGAAAGTGTTACTGTGAGAACAAAAGTTGCAAAACTAAACTTGGTTGAAAATGTAGTTGGAAATCAACAAATAAAAGCAACTTTAACGACAATTCCTTTATTAAAAAACAATGAGTTTGATTACCACTCGCTTATTGGTTGGATGGGATTTGAATCGGGAAGTTATACTTGGTTAATTTTCATACCGATTGTGATTTTCATTATTACTGCAGTTTCTAATGGAGCTAATTTAACAGACGGAATAGATGGTTTAGCTGCGGGTACTTCTGCTATTATAGTTTTCGCCTTAGGGATTTTTGCATGGGTTTCTGGAAATGTCAATTTCGCCTCCTATTTAAATATTATGTATATCCCAAATGTTGGAGAAATTTCTGTTTTTATTGCAGCTTTTTTAGGGGCATTAATAGGGTTCTTATGGTATAATACTTTTCCAGCTCAAGTTTTTATGGGAGATACGGGTAGTCTTGCTATTGGAGCAGTTATTGCAGTGATAGCCATAATCGTTAGGAAAGAATTACTGATTCCGTTGCTGTGCGGTATTTTTTTTATTGAGACACTTTCTGTAATTATTCAGGTGAGTTATTTTAAATATACACGAAGCAAAACCGGTGTAGGTCAACGTGTTTTCTTGATGTCACCTTTACATCATCATTTTCAAAAACAAGGCTTTCATGAAAGTAAAATTGTTGCTCGTTTTTGGATTATTGGAATTGTCTTGGCAGTATTAACAATTGTAACTCTAAAACTAAGATAATGAACAAGGAAAAGTTGATTGTTTTGGGAGCTGGCGAAAGTGGCGTAGGCGCAGCTATACTTGCTAAAAAACAAGGTTTTGATGTCTTTCTTTCAGACCATAACCAAATCAATAAAGAATTACAACTTCTTTTAGAGAATGAATCCATTCCCTGGGAGGCGGGTAGTCATTCCATAAAAAAAATGAAAGGGGCACGTTTAGTTATCAAAAGTCCAGGAATTCCAAACGATAGCAATATTATTCAAACATTAACAAAAAGCGGAAGTGCTATTATTTCAGAAATTGAATTTGCTTCCCAATTTACTTCTGCAACCTTAATTGGTATTACAGGTACCAATGGTAAAACAACTACAACTCTATTGACCTATGAGATTCTTAAGGATGCAGGGTTGAATGTAGGCTTGGCAGGCAATATAGGTAAAAGCTTTGCGCTTCAAGTTGCACAAGCTGATTTTGAGTATTACGTCTTAGAAATTAGCAGTTTTCAGTTGGATAACATTCAAGATTTTGCACCTCATATTAGCTTAATAACAAATATTTCATCAGACCATTTGGACCGATACAATTATAGCCTACAGAAATATATAGATGCTAAGTTAAAGATTGCTAAAAATCAAACTTCCAGCGATTTTTTTCTTTTTAATTCAGATGATTTGATTCTACAAGAAGCTCTT
>JBKEHX010000126.1:0-5193 GCA_046711205.1 Flavobacteriaceae bacterium | reverse complement strand
TAGATGCTGAAGGAAAAGTTTGAGAAGACACCTCTGGAATCCAATGTGTAGATGTAGCCTGAATTTCAGAGGGAGCACCAAGTTCAAGAGCATAAAAAGAAGGATCTAAAATATGACATCCCATATCTCCCATAGATCCAGTTCCAAAGTCCATCCAAGCCCTCCATGATAATGGATGATAATCAGGGTGATAGTCTCTATATGGAGCTGGTCCTAACCATAAATCCCAATCAAGTCCTTCAGGAATTAGAGGTTTATCTTTTGACATAGCCTTAACAGCAAACGTATCCCACTCATGACCACCAACGGGTCTGTCTGTCCATGCAAAGACCTCTCTTACTTTACCAATAGCATCATCATCTATCCATTCTTTTAAGCTTCTAATTTCGTCAGAAGAACGGCCCTGGTTTCCCATTTGAGTTTGAACCTTATACTTTTTTGCAGCCTCAGTAATCATTCGAGCTTCGTAAACAGTATGGGTAAGGGGTTTTTGGCAATAAACATGTTTTCCCATTTTCATGGCAAGCATAGTAATTACTGCATGATTGTGATCTGGAGTCGCTACAATGACTGCGTCAATATCTTTTTGATTTTCTAACATTAGTCGAAAATCTTTATAAACTTTAGCTTTTGGGTATTTTTCATAAGTTGGAGCCGCTTGTTTTTGATCTACGTCACAAAGAGCTACAATATTTTCAGTTTCACACTGTGATAAATTTCCAGCACCCATTCCCCATTTCCGAACTCCAATTCCAGCTATATTTAACTTATCACTGGGAGATGTATAGCCTTTTCCTCCAAGAACATGCCTTGGAAGTATAAATATAGATGGTAAAACAATACTTTTTTTTATAAAATTTCTACGGGAATCTTTATTATTTTCCATGAATTATTTTTTAATAAAAATGACCTTCCATAGAGAAGATCTTATCTTTAAATGTAATAATTTTCTTTTACTTGCATACACAAATAAATTGCACAAAATAAGTTACTCTCCAATAATAAAAAACAGTGGAGTGTTTTGATCACAAATCCCAGAACTTACTGAAGGTTCTTTTGCCTGTGGTTTAAGATTTATATCTAAAGATTTTTCTCCAAGTTTTTAATTCACATCTATAAAACTTCTTTAGGGTTTCATAAACAAAATCAGAGTAGTTTTTCATTGTGTTAGTTTTATTAAATTTAGTGAAAATTTATAATATCTTAACTCCCTGTTTTTCTTCATAAGCAAGATCCCAAAACCTTACTAAAGAGTATATACCTGTGGTTTAAAAGAAAACGCCACAAAGTTATATGCTTAATCTCGCTAAGCTTATAGGGGTTTAATAATGGCTTATTTAGTGTAAATAATATATCCCACTCCATTTATAGTTGCTTTCCATGAGTTATCTACAGAATAACTCCCATCTCCAATTTTAACAAGGAGTTTACTGTCTATTTCTGCTACATAAAAGCCTGAAGATCCATTTTGAATTGCTTTCACTTGAACCTTGCTTGCTGCGTGAATACCAATCTTTTTTCTTAATTGAATTAATTCATTGATGTTTTTTTCAAGGCCCCCTGATGGATCTGAAAAAAAATAATGATAGCCCCAAACCATTGGTATTCCAGGATGAGTGAGTAAATAAGCATAGCCATTAGCGATCATTTTTAAATCCTTAGAGTACAAGTTTTCGCAATCTGTTCTATTTACACAACCGCTATCATGATTATCTAAAAAAGTGATAGATTTATTCCCATAATCGGCAATAGAGGCCAATGAATGGTCTTTCTCTAAAACAGCATAATTTTTGTTAACAAAAGCATCCTGTAATTTGTACTTTAAAGGGAAATCGAATGCGCCTGCTTTTTCAGTTGTTTTTTCTGTAGAGGTTTTTTCTGTCTGGTCTACCCAATGTTTTAAAGTATTTAAATTACTATCCCAAAACTCTCCAACGGAATAGTAATAAGGAGTAGAATGGTTATACTCACCAACATATTTAGCAGGAAAACCTTTCACAAAGTCATACCTCCAAGAATCAAAACCCACATCTTTAAGTCTCAACAAATATTCCTTTAACCCTAATTGAACCTCTTCACTTTTATGATTCAAGTCTCTAGCGCCTCCCCATGACATTCCTTCATCTGTATCTCCACATGGTTTTGTTCCAAAAGCATTTGGGTTTGTAGATGCCTCATCCTCTATACAAATGGCATTGCAAGACCAAGCAGGTTCTGTAAAATCTGTCCAAGTAAGTGTCCCTATCCTGTGGTTTAGAACCAAATCTGCCATGGCATGCATCTTCCTATATTTCATTAGACTTATTAAGTCTATTAACTCCTGTGCCTTCCCATGTTCAGAATTAAAGTTAAATAAGCGTCTTGGATGGTACCCCATCCCCTCTCCTTCACTTGGTGGTGGTAACCATAAAACATCTATATGAACATTAGATAATGTTACAATTTTCTCTTGAATAAACGAATAATAAGAAGAGTAATTAGAAAGCTTAGAGTCTGAATAACTATTCCACCAAAAGGCTTGCATCATAACATCATTATTGGGATTGTTATCTGCAAAACTACTGGGACCTTTGTCTACAAATACTTCATTTTTTTCTTCAGGGGTATCTTCATTGCTACAAGCAACCAAAAGAAAGGCGCCAAAGAGGTATATCATTTTTTTCATCCCATGAATATATTGTTTTATTTTTAATTTAACTTATCAATAATAGCCTTACAAGTTGGGGTACATAATTGTCGATTATTAAGTCTTATAGGTTTTACCTTTCTTTTTTTAATCACTAAACTTATTTCCGAGGGTTTCATTTTAAAATAATTGGCTTATAGCTAATAATACTCTAATTTAAAAAAATTTCATATAAGAAAAATCCAAAATAGGCCACAATATTACTTGATATCAAAATAATTCTTATATTTAATTTAAGTAAAACTATGAATATTCACACTACTTAAAAAGATGGTAAAATTTAGTTTAAAAAATAAAACAGTTATTGTTACAGGTGGTGGAAGTGGTATTGGAAAAGCTATTTCTCTGACGTTTGCCATGCAAGGAGCTAATATTCATGTCTTAGATTTTAATAAAGAAACAGCCAAAGAAACAGTTTCCGAAATTAAAGCATTAAACGCTTCGGCTGAGGCACACATTTGTGATGTTGCTAATCAACAAAATGTCAATGAGGTTATCTCAAAAATTACAGAAAAAGACAGTGTAGATATCTTAATAAACAATGCAGGTATTGCACATGTAGGTAATATAGAAGCTGTTGAAGAAAATGACCTTGATCGATTATATAATGTAAACATTAAAGGGGTCTATAATTGTATTAAGGCTGCTATTCCGTCAATGAAAAAAGCAAAAGGAGGGGTTATTCTCAATTTGGCTTCCATTGCTTCATCCGTAGGGATCTATGACCGGTTTGCTTATTCTATGACAAAGGGTGCAGTTCTTACGATAACTTATTCGATAGCAAAAGATTATTTGACGTCCAACATTCGTTGTAATTGCATATCTCCTGGGCGAGTTCAGACACCTTTTGTAGATGGTTTTATTAAGGAAAACTACCCGGGAAAGGAAGAGGAAATGTTTGAAAAGTTATCCAAAACACAGCCTATTGGACGGATGGGGCAACCTCAAGAAATAGCGGACTTAGCACTTTTTTTATGCTCAGACGAAGCCAGTTTTATTACAGGCTCAGACTATCCCATAGATGGTGGATTTATAAAATTAAATGGTGAATAATAATATTAATAGTTTAAATAGCATGAAATTAATTCGCTTTGGAAAAGTAGGTCACGAAAAGCCAGGAATAAAATTAGCAAATGGAACAAACATAAGTGTCTCTGGTTTTGGAGCCGATTATGATGAGGTGTTCTTTGGAAATAATGGCCTTGAAAAATTAAAAAATTGGTTAGAAAAAAATCTATCAGATTGTCCAGTTATAGAAAAATCTATCAGGCTAGGCGCACCTTTAGTTCGACCCTCTAAAATGGTTTGTGTTGGATTAAATTATACCAAACATGCAATAGAAAGTGGGATGAAAATTCCTAAAGAACCCATATTGTTTTTTAAAGCAACTTCAGCAATTGTTGGTCCTTTTGATCAAATTATCATTCCGAAAAATAGTACCAAAACAGATTGGGAAGTGGAATTAGCGATTGTCATTGGAAAAAAAACATCCTATATTTCCGAAGAAGATGCTTTAAATCATGTTGCAGGCTACGTACTTCATAATGATGTGAGTGAACGTGAATTTCAATTGGAACGTTCAGGGCAATGGGTAAAAGGGAAAAGCTGTGATACTTTTGCGCCTATTGGCCCTTTTATAGCAACCACAGATGAAATAGAAAATCCAAACAACTTGAACCTGTGGCTTAAATTAAATGGAGAAATCATGCAAGACAGCACTACATCTGATTTTATTTTTAAAGTAGAACATGTTATCAGTTATATCAGTCAGTTTATGACCCTTTTACCAGGTGATATTATTTCAACGGGAACTCCTTTTGGTGTTGGCTTAGGACTTACCCCCCCACTGTATTTGAAAAATGGAGATGTGGTTGAATTAGGCATTGAAGGTTTAGGAGAATCAAAACAGCAAGTCATAGCTTACAAATAATGAGAGTTGATTCACATCAACATTTTTGGAACTTCAATTCAGATCGAGATAGCTGGATAGATGATTCTATGGTCGGCATCAGAAAAAATTTTTTACCGAAAGACTTATCTCCTATTCTTACAAAAAATAGTATGAATTGTTGTGTTGCCATACAGGCGAATCAATCAGAAGAAGAAACTTTTTTTTTACTTAATTTAGCCAAACAACATAGCTTTATAAAAGGGGTTATTGGTTGGGTAGATTTATGCGCGAACAATGTGAAAGAGAGAATTGCCTTTTTTGCAAAAAATAAAGCTCTAAAAGGATTTAGGCATATTGTTCAAGCAGAAAAGGAAGATTTTCTTTTAAGGAAAGATTTTCAAAACGGTATTTATCAATTAAGTCAATTTAAATTAACCTATGACCTTTTAGTTCTGCCTAATCAGTTAAAACTAGCCATTAAATTAGTTACCCAATTTCCTGATCAAGTCTTTATTCTAGACCATATTGCAAAACCCAAAATATCTGAACCAATAGATGACCAATGGAAACACAACATTAAAGCATTAGCAGCATTTACTAATGTGTGTTGTAAAAT
>JBKEHX010000125.1:0-5198 GCA_046711205.1 Flavobacteriaceae bacterium | reverse complement strand
AGAAGTTAATCTAACTTAATCAAATTTAATAGTAATAGAATAACAGTAAAAATAGGCTATTAGGAAGTTAATAGGGCTTAATGGTTATAGCTCCATATACTCTACAATAATTTGACCTAAATTCCATCCTGGTATAAAGAAAGTAAAGGGTGATGGCTCAAGAACTTCTTTAAATATTCGATTTTGAAGAATTGTTGAATTCCCTGTTATGATAGTAACTGAAAAAGGTCCTTTCTCTTTTTCGTTTCTCAAGAATTCATGAACGGCTTCTAGGGCTTCTTTATGACGAATTCCGTGAAGGTCTAGGTTTTTGATAATAAATAAATTAGTCTCATCTCTATTTTCTTTTTGACAAATAGCTTTCTATATGCATTTGGTCAAGGGAGTCAGAGTCTCCATATTTTGTTCTTAATTCTATTAGACGAATATGCATATTTTTTTTCACTTCTGCATATTCTTCTTGTCCATAAAGATTATTCATTTCGGAGGGATCTTTTTGAAGATCATAAAGTTCCCATTCGTCAATATCGTAATAAAAATGAATGAGTTTATAGCGCTCGGTTCTAACCCCATAATGTCTTTTTACCATATGAACAGAAGGATATTCGTAATATGTATAATAGATAGCATCTCTCCATTCAGAGACTTCTTGACTTACAATATCACGAAATGATTCGCCCTGTATATCTTCTGGAATGGGAGCATTTGCATAATCCAGGAATGTAGGGGCAAAATCTAAGTTTTGAATTAGTGCATCAATTTTTGATCCTGCAGGAATTTCTTTTGGAAAACGCATTAATATTGGTGTTCGAAGTGATTCTTCGTACATAAAACGTTTATCAAACCAACCATGTTCACCTAGATAGAAACCTTGATCGGAGGTGTAAACTACAATGGTATTTTCTGTTAATCCTTCTTGATCTAAATAGTCTAAAATTTCTCCGACGCCATCATCTACAGATTGAATTGTTCTTAAATAATCTTTTAAATAACGATTAAACTTCCAAAGTGCGAGCTCTTTTCCTTCAAGATTTTTTGCTTTCATAGCATCATTTTTTGGAGTATAAGCTGAGAGCCAAGCTGATTTTTGTTTTGGATTAAATCGTTTTAATTCATTTTCAAAACCGGTATTATTTCCGTAAGGATCGGTCCGCATTTTAAAATCATGACCCCAACGTCCATGTCCTCCATTTCCATGAGCCATAGCAATTTGTTCTTCCGAGGCTGCAATAAGCATTTCTTGAGTTTTAGCTGCGGTTCCTCTATTGGTATAATCATCAAAAAAGTTTGCTGGAGTATCAAATGTTTTGTCATTAAATAAGTTTAGGTACTTCTCTTCAGGTTTCCAATTTCGGTGTGGGGCTTTTTGGTGATACAATAAAAGAAAGGGTTTGTTGGGATCGCGTTTATTTTTAAGCCAATCCAAGCTTAGATTAGTAGTAATGGTAGTTACATAACCTTCAATTTTTTTTTTAATTCCATCAATTATAAAATCAGGATTATAATAATGTCCTTGTCCAGGAAGCACGGCAGAATAGTCAAACCCCTGTGGCAGTCCTCGTAAATGAATTTTACCCACCATTGCGGTTTGATATCCAATGGTTTGAAGTTGTTTGGCAAAGTTATCTTGGTCCCAATTATAATCCTGAATATTATCTACTTTTCCATTAACAAAACTGTGTTTTCCGGTTAACATTACCGCCCGGCTGGGCGCACATATGGAGTTGGTTACAAAGCCTTTGTCGAATCGTGCTCCTTCATTGGCAATCCTATCAATATTGGGGGTTTCATTCAATTCATGACCGTAAGCACCAATAGCTTGATAGGCATGATCATCAGACATTATAAAAACAATATTGGGAGGAGATTCCTTTTTATCGCAAGAATAAAATACAAGGATCCCTAAGGCGAGGAAAAATAACTTTTTCATCAATTGGATTATTGATTACTCTGTAAAGATAAATAAAATGTAAGTATTTGATGAAACCTTAGTTATTATATCCAAATCGTTTTAACTGTTGCGCATTTGAGCGCCAGTTTTTGGAAACTTTGACATAGAGTTCTAAGTGGATTTGTTTGCCAAAAAAAGTTTCTAAAGATTTTCGAGCTCCAATGCCAACTCTTTTCAATGCACTTCCTTTATGCCCAATAACAATTCCTTTTTGTGTTTCACGTTCCACCATTATAATAGAACGAATTCTAATGATGTTATCATCTTCAAAAAACTCCTCAGTTACAACTTCAACAGCGTAGGGAATTTCTTTAGAATAATGCTTTAATATTTTTTCTCGGATGGCTTCATTAACAAAAAAACGCTCTGGTTTATCGGTCAGTTGATCTTTTGGAAAATAGGCAGGCGAGGGGGGTAGAAGTTTAATTAAAATACTTAAAAGCTCAGGAATAAAAAAGCCTCTAAGCGCAGAAATAGGATAGACGGAAGCTTTAGGAAAAACATCTTGCCAATGCTCAACAGATCGCTCTAGTTCTTCTTGGTTGATTAAATCTATTTTATTAATCAAAAGAAGTAATGGACTTTTAGTCTTTTTTATTTTCTCAAATAATACTTCATCTTTAAGTTCTGATTCTTCTGGAGAAACTAAATAAATCAACACATCCGCATCTACAAGTGCTTCCTTTACAAAATTCATCATTGAAGTTTGCATTTCATAAGCAGGTTTGATTACCCCTGGTGTGTCCGAAAGAACCATTTGAAAATCTTCTCCATTAATAATTCCTAATATCCTGTGGCGTGTAGTTTGTGCTTTGGCAGTAATAATGGATAGCTCTTTGCCCACTAAGGCATTCATCAAAGTAGATTTACCTACATTAGGATTACCTACAATGGAAACGAAACCCGACTTATGTTTTTTTTCTTCCAAGAAAATAAATTTGAACGACTAATCTATAAAAAAACCCTCCGTGTGGAGGGTTTAAAGTAGCGAGGGCAGGACTCGAACCTGCGACCTTCGGGTTATGAGCCCGACGAGCTACCACTGCTCTACCTCGCGATATGAAGGTCAAATTTACAAATTAAAGAGGTAATGTGCAACACAATATTAGATTCATTTTAAACTTCCAAACCCCATCCATTTAAATAGTTTACTTTTGCACTCAAATTCAAGTCATGAGTAGTATTGTTGCTATAGTAGGCAGGCCCAACGTAGGGAAATCAACATTTTTTAATCGAATGATTCAAAAACGTGAGGCTATTGTAGATGCAATTAGCGGGGTTACCCGTGATCGCCATTATGGAAAATCCGATTGGAATGGCCAAAACTTTACCCTCATTGACACTGGAGGGTATGTAGAGGGTAGTGATGATGTTTTTCAGAAAGAAATCGATAAGCAAGTTAACCTTGCAATTGAAGAAGCCGATGCGATTATTTTTATGGTTGATGTTACCGACGGAGTAACGGGTATGGATGAAATTATTGTTGATCTTTTACGTCGCTCACAAAAACCTGTTTTTTTAGCGATTAATAAAGTTGATAATGCCATGCGTGTTGAAGGAACAATGGAATTTTATTCTCTAGGCTTTGAGAATTTTTATTCCATTTCTAGTATTAATGGAAGTGGTAGTGGAGAATTATTGGATGACCTGGTAGAAAGTCTTCCAAAAGAAGAGGCTAGAGAAGATGATCCTTTACCACGTTTTGCTGTTGTAGGACGTCCTAATGCCGGAAAATCTTCTTTTATAAACGCCTTAATCGGTGAAGACCGTTATATAGTGACTGATATTGCAGGAACCACAAGGGATAGTATTGACACACAGTACAACCGATTTGGTTTTGACTTTAATTTAGTTGACACCGCAGGAATTAGAAGAAAAGCTAAAGTAAAAGAAGACATAGAATTTTATTCAGTAATGCGTTCTGTTCGTGCTATAGAATATTCTGATGTTTGCCTTCTAGTGGTTGATGGTACTCGTGGTTTTGACGGACAAGTTCAAAATATTTTTTGGCTTGCACATCGAAACAATAAAGGAATTGTTATTTTAGTGAATAAATGGGATTTGGTTGAAAAAGACACCAATGCAGTAAAAGCGTATGAAAAATCTATTCGTAGTGAGATTTCCCCCTTTGTTGACGTGCCAATTGTTTTTATTTCTTCACTCAGTAAGCAACGAATTTTTAAAGCGGTAGAAACAGCCGTAGAGGTATATAAAAACCGTTCAAACAGAATTCCAACTAAAGCATTTAACAATGTGATGCTTCCCATTATTGAGAAAACACCACCCCCTGCTTATAAGGGTAAATATGTAAAAATCAAGTTTTGTACACAGCTACCAACAAACCATCCACAGTTTGCATTCTTTTGTAATTTACCACAGTATTTGAAGGATCCTTACCGTAGATTTTTGGAAAATAAACTCCGTGAAGAATATAATTTCAAAGGAATTCCTATTCAAATATTTTTCAGAAAAAAGTAACTTTAAAGTTTTTTTAGAAGCTGACCTAAGGATGCTTTAATCGCTTCAAGTTTAGAAAGCAGTTCTTTTTTTGGATCGTCCTTTACTTTCAAACGCAATTGTTTTTTTACCCCTTCTAGGGTCATCCCTTTTTCCTTTACCAAATGATAAATGTACTGAAGGGTTAAAATATTTTCTGGCGTGTATTTGCGGGTACCACTTTGTTTTTTCATGGGTTGAATTTCTTCAAATTCTTTTTCCCAAAACCTTAGGAGTGATGGTTTAACACCAAATGCTTTTGCTACCTCGCCAATAGAATAATACCGTTTTTCCGGAAGGTTTACATGCATATTAGTCCATGGATTGGTTTTCTTGCTTAGCTTGAATTAACAGGCCATTAAATTCTTTCTGAGAAAGATTTCCATAATAGAAATTCAACGGATTAATACGTTTGTTGTCTTTGAAGATTTCATAATGAAGATGAGGACCAACAGAACGTCCAGTGCTTCCAACATACCCAATAATATCTCCACGTTTAACGGCTTGACCTCTACGGGCGTTATACTTATTTAAATGGGCATATAAACTTACATAGCCAAAACCATGGTCGATACGAATGTGTTTTCCATAACCAGAAGAACGGTTGTCGGCCCTTTTTATAATACCATTCCCTGTTGCATAAATCGGAATTCCTTTTTTGGCGGTAAAATCCATTCCCCAGTGAAAACGACGTTTTTTGGTAAAAGGATCAGTTCTATATCCATATCCAGAGGCCATTCTTGTAAGATCT
>JBKEHX010000124.1:0-5243 GCA_046711205.1 Flavobacteriaceae bacterium | reverse complement strand
TTTTTAGAAGAAAAAGTAAGTTTAAGGAGCTATTTGCAGGAAATTTAGTATAAATTAAAAAAATTATAAAGCACTCCACTTAACTTTTTTATCAAGGGGATATATTGGGCGTGGTAAGAGTTCCCATTTAAAATTCTGTATCTGTGACATGGTTGACCCAGGGGTATCTACCCTGATAATTTCAGAAATCATGTCTTGATAATATTGCCAATTACTTGCGGTTTTTAACACAATCATTTTTGCTTTTGATGGGTCCAAACCAAAGTGACGATAAACAATTGGATGATTTCCACCAACACCACGTTCTTGAGTTACGACAATGTTAATACTACCTACTTTGAGGAGAACAGAACGGCCCATATCAAAAGAACTCAAGCCGATAACTTCTGCTTCCAGTATACCTCCACCTATTCGTACAACTTCGGCAGATATTTTAATTGGTTTGCTGGAATTAGGATCTAATTTTCCACCTATATATACTGAAATTTTTTGACCTTCTCCAGCTAAAATCGCAGTTTCAACTACCTCAGCATCAACCATTGGAACCAGTGCGGTTTGTGAAATTTTTTGTTTAATCATCTCCTTAAGAATACAGGTGCTATCACCAGTAGCTCCACCAAATATACTGTCACCAGTATCAGACAATACTACCAAGCCTTTGTCTGCTTCCAATGCCTGACAAATAGCATCCTCAGGAGATATACTATCAAACTTCATAAACTTTTTTCGCAATTCCCATGCCTTTTGTACTAAATCAATCACAAGTTTTTTTGCTAGTGGTTTATTATGATTAGTAATTACCACAGAAGACCAGCCACCTTCAGGAACGTCTAACCAAGGTTGCATTGGAAATGTAGAAGCAGAGATAACATCAGGGTAAGACTCTATCTCACGTGCAAGATCAAACCAATCTTTCATTGGCCTTTTGCTGGTCAAAAATTGTTCCTGGTGAGTAATCATCGGTATCTTTTGGAAGGCTATTGTGGGCTTAATTGCTTTTCGTAAAATATCTATAAGCATTTGTCCTGCTAGTTTCCCAGTATCAAATGGATCATGTGGCTGAGTCCGGTGTGCGACCAATCCATTTATGGAATCGATCATCAACTGCGTAACGTTTGCGTGGTGATCCAGTGCAATCACAATTGGGATTTTATTACCTAAAATTTGACGACAAAGGGTTAGCATTCGTCCTTCAGTATCAGGAATATTTTCTGCTTGTCCTGCTCCATGAAGATCAAAAAATAATGCATCTACCGGATAAGAATTTTTTAATTCATCTGTTAATTTTTTTTCAAAATATTTATAAGTCTCATCCGTAATAATTCCACTAGCTCCTGCCCAAGCTCGGAAGATTGGTTCAATTGTAAAATCCTCTTTAAGAAACTTAATTTGTTCTAAAAATCCAGCTAAAGAACTATTTTGTGATAAATTTTCAATTACCTGTTTTCCTTCGTATAGACCATAAATTTTAAATGTATCTAAATTTGTCATTAATGGACTAAAACTACTTGTTTCTTGACCAAAGCTAGCTATCGCAATTTTCATGGAAAATATTTTATGATTATTAGTTATGTGTTAATTTATTTAAAATGAAACAATCATTTGACAAATTAGAGAATTTCAATTCAATATTTATATTTACCAAAAACACCAACCATGATCAACATTGATTGTTTGACCAGTAATCAGATCACTGGATGAACTTGCCAAAAAAGCAAAGGTGGGTTCGAT
This sequence comes from Flavobacteriaceae bacterium, assembly GCA_046711205.1. GTDB lineage: Bacteria > Bacteroidota > Bacteroidia > Flavobacteriales > Flavobacteriaceae > MS024-2A. The sequence goes on along the minus strand of JBKEHX010000124.1, from coordinate 3,512 downwards.
ATGTTCTGGTTTGATTTTACCTGGTAAACACTGTTTCTCGTTAAGAATATGGGTTATTTTTTCTTGATCTGGAAAGTCTCGAAGCTCACTTTAAGTTCGTATAGCAACTGGCATTACAGCGTTGACGCGGATACCGTGCACGCCTAACTCACGTACTAGAGAACGCGTTCCTATTACACCTTCTTTAGCCGGAATATAATGACTCAAGTGCCGTTCCCCTAAAACATACAGAATATTTGAGACATTGATGATCTTTCCATAAGACTGATTAATCATATTAGGCACAAAAGATTTAGCACACAGCCATGATACAGAAAGACTAATATCAACAACCTTTTACCATTCTTCGAATTTCTTATCTAGATAAGTGGTTCTTGGACAAATAGCAGCATTATTCACTATTAAGTCTAGCGTGCCATAGTGTTTTAGAGTCCTTACTGCTGCTTCTGTTACTGCAGATTTATCTTAAACGTCAACTTGCATGTATAAAGCATCATTGAAGTACTTGCTGACTTTGGTAAGTATTTCAGATGCCTCTTTTATATCAGCCCAGTCCCAAAGCACAACTTTTGCTCCTCGCCTTGCAAAACCAATTGCTACTGCCGCTCCAATACCTTGTTTTGCTCCAGTAATAACGGCCACTCGATCATTTAAGGATAGTGTGGTTAGATTTTTTTTGTCATTTTACAAATTTCTAAATGGATTATATTTTATTCATTATGAAATAACACTCTATTCATTTTTATGTTTTATTTATTATTCTATTTAGAAGTAATGTTTGAAGCTGTGAATTGAATAATAGTTCTACGAGTTGGGTTGACTTAAGGATTGAATAGTCCCTTAACTAGTTTAAACTTAAACAAAAGGGTTTATTAAGACTGATTGTGTGTCATATATGGATCCTTCATGTTCTGCTTCTGGAAATGGCAACCTAACGGTTAATTTTTCCAGTCGGGGCTGATTGGATGCTTCTCCCCTAAGAATGTTTTTATTAAATACTTCCCAATTATTTCCTGGTACCAGAGGCCAAGCATCTGTGGCACAGTATTGAAATAGAAGCAGGCGACGCGGTGCTCCAGAAGTATTTGTTGCAGAACCATGTAAACAACGTGCATGGTGAATTGTAATCCCTCCTGCCAGCAACTCAATAGCCACAGCTTCTTTGTCTGAAAAATTTGAATCTGTAACCGCACCACAGAATCTCCCATTCTGGTGGTGATTTAGTATAGGTCCTTTATGTGACCCTGGAATGACCATAAGAGCTCCGTTTTCAATTGACATGTCGTCGATGCATACTCCTACTGCAAGGAGGTCATCATTGGTGTGAGGATAGAAAGCCCAGTCTTGATGCCATTGTACTGGGCTACCAAAGGAGGCGGACTTCATATTCAGCTTATCACCAAAAGTCCTTATACCAGGCCCTATTAACTGTGATACTATGTTAAGAATTTTATTGTGTCGTACGGTTCTATTATAGACTTCATGCTGTTCAATTGGATTTTTGAGCCGTCTGAGCTTTGGTGATTCATATGAATGACCAGGTTCCAGATCAAATACTTCGGAATGATTTGAAGCAGTTCTCGATTTTTCAAGGAATTCATCTGAAACCTTTCTGAGTTCCAAAATCTCTTTCTCTGACAACAAATTCTCAACATACAGATAGCCATAATCACGATAAAAATTAATACTATCGTTGCTAAGTTTTTTATTTTTCATATGATTTAAGAAGCGATAAGATTTATTCCCTCAGCATTTTACAAGATCATTGACATTCTTATAGTAATGATGTCTACAAAAAAAAATAAAAGCATATTTAATACCCCTGATTTTCCAGCTCGCAAATTTATTAAAATATAAAACTTGCTAGAGCAGGAATTTTTTTTTCCATGAATAATATAAACTTTGATATCAAAAAAGGGGGAAAAGGTTGGTCTTGTTGGTGAAAGTAATTCAGGATAATGTGTTTATGTTATGTCTATAATTCAATTAATTAATTCTCCTCCAGTAAAAATAGTTAATGCTAAGCTTAATTTTAATGGTAAATATCTTTTGTTATTATATATTAATCAAATCAGAAAAATTATAGTTAACTTAATTACTATGATTTTTTCAAGATCCTATGTCTAATCTGAATCCAGTATTAAAAATTAATCCTTAGTGGTGTGGTATTTGACAATAATGAAGTAATTGTTGTGAAATATAGATAATTACATTTTTCTAAACATTATAATTACAGAACATTTAATAAATGTATAGATTTTAAAAAAGGAATACTTTAATTTATGGAAATATTAGATATCAAACTGGTAAGTAGTTTAGCACCCCCATAGGTCTGTGTATTTGTACCGACAGCCGGTGTCCAGAAACATTTAATACTCTTGCTTTATTAGGTGCAGAATTTATCTTAATATGGTGTAATACGTTACTGGATTTTCAGGAAATAAATCAATTTGTATCTATGCATAGTTTATTATGTCTTCAGGGAGGTGCTTATCAAAATAGCCAATGGATTAATTCAGTTACGAAAGCAGGCTTAGAAGGAGTTGAAAAACTTGGAGAATCAACAATTCTTTTTACTTACTGAAGAAGATAAAAGTAATGTAAATAAATAGGTACGATTTTATTCTCCATGAGTACTATTTAGATTTTAGCTAAATATAGAAAGGAAATATTTTTTATCGAGTAAAACCACCATAATTATTAAAATAACTTGGATTTAGATGTTTAATAATTTTTTTAACATTATCGTTTGCAGGACCATAAACAGTGATTTTTTTTGGGGTAGCTAATTTTAATAATTCAGGTAACATAGAAGATATATTATTCATATGTAATATTAAAGCTTCGGAATTTAAATAACGGTTATAATAATGGACATATTTCTTATCTGGACTCAACCAAAATTCATAGGCTAAAGTACCAATTTCATGTTTTTTAACTTGAGATGAAGCTTTTGTTATCCACTCTTTCAATTCATCTAATTTACCTTTTTTGATTTTTGCTTCAACATTCCAAGATATATTAATATCCATATTATTTAAAAGTTAAATTCATTATTATTAATCAATCAATTCAAAAATAGCCTCTATTTCAACAGCTACCCCTGTAGGTAATTGAGCAAATCCTACAGCACTCCTAGCATGATAACCATGACTATCCTTTCCAAATATTTCATGATATAAATCTGAAGCACCATTTATAACAAGGTGTTGATCAGTAAAATCTAAAGTTGAATTAACCATACCAAAAAGTTTTAAAACTTTGATATTATTAAGACTTCCAACCTCTTGATGAATAGTTTGTAAAATCCATATACCACACTCTTTAGCTGCAAGATATCCTTGATCAACGTTTAAATCATCCCCAAGCTTTCCTTTTATTTTTGAAACATGCCCTGAGGTTATTAGCATATTGCCATAACTCACTACCATATTCAAATAACCTATTTCAGCATCATCACTAAATGGAATACCAAGTTCTTTTGCTTTATTTTCTGGATTCATAACAACCTT
>JBKEHX010000123.1:0-5245 GCA_046711205.1 Flavobacteriaceae bacterium | reverse complement strand
CGCAGAAGTGGAAATTCAAGTTATAGGTATGGCGTTGTTTTATCCTCGATTTTCTACTTGGAAGGGGCCCACTTTTCATTTAGAAGATTTAATTGTTTCTGAGAATTATAAAGGGAAAGGATACGGTACACAGTTATATTCAGCTTTTATAAGCCATGCACACAAAAAAGGAGTTCAACGCATTGAATGGAATGTTTTGGATTGGAATACTCCGGCGGTAAATTTTTATGAAAAAAGCGGCGCTAATGTGCTTCAGGATTGGTGCAATGTTCAAATGGATGCAGAGGCTATGGAAAATTATTTAAAAAAACATTAACTACCTGATGAAAGTATTTAAGTTTGGAGGAGCATCGGTTAAAGATGCCGATGGAGTTAAAAACATTTTGAATGTTCTCAATGCAGTAGGATTCGAAAATACCTTAGTGGTAGTTTCTGCCATGGGAAAAAGCACAAATGCATTGGAAGCAATCATCGAGCAGTATTTTAGAGATAGAACAAAAATACAACCCAGCATTCTTGAATTGAAAGCCTATCACATAAAAATTATTGAAGATCTTTTTAATTTGGACAATTTTGAGGTGCTCTCGATAGTTCATCAATTATTTGAGGATCTCAACGTGTTTATCAAGCAGAATAAATCTCCAGACTATAGTTTTGTTTATGATCAAGTTGTTAGTTTTGGTGAGCTTTTGTCAACAACAATTATTCATCATTATTTAGTTTCTAAAAGTTTAGATAGTACTTGGTTAGATGCTAGAAATTGTATTAAGACAGATGATTACTATCGTGCTGCTAATATTAATTGGGAGTTAACATTGTCCAATGTTCAAGCCCAGGTTGGGAAAGCTTCTTTGATAGTTACTCAAGGATTTATAGGAAGTACTTCTAATAATTTCACAACAACTCTTGGACGAGAAGGATCGGATTATTCAGCTGCTATTTTTGGATATGCCTTAAATGCGGAATCAGTAACAATTTGGAAGGATGTGCCAGGAGTTCTTAATGGTGATCCACGTGAGTTTAGTGATACACAATTATTGCATCAAATTTCCTACAGAGAAGCAATAGAATTAGCTTTTTATGGAGCTTCTGTAATCCACCCAAAAACCATACAACCACTTCAGCGTAAAGAAATTCCATTATTTGTGAAGTCTTTTGAAAGCCCTTTGGATAAAGGGACATCTGTTTCTAAGGGAAAAGCATTAGAGCCACATTTACCATGTTATATTGTTAAAAAAGATCAGGTTTTAATTCAACTTTCCTCTATTGACTTTTCATTTATAGTAGAAGAAAATATAAGCTATATTTTTACTTTACTTCATGAATACCAAATGCCTGTTGAATTAATTCAAAACTCTGCAATTAGTTTTTCTGTATGTGTAACTAATAAATACAAGAGACTGGAAGAATTAGTCCTTATCTTAAGTTCTAGATTTAATGTGGAGGTAACAGAAGGTGTTGATTTATTTACGATTCGTCATTTTGATTTCAAGGCCTCTCAATTTATTAAGAAAATGGAGAAAGACGTTCTCTTGGAGCAGCGAACCAGTGAAACAGCACAGTTTGTTGTTATGGGTTAAGCAAGACTTAATTTAGATTTTACAAATTTTTCACAATACTCCTTAATTTCCTTACGCGTTTCTCTAAAAGCATCTTTAATTTTTTCTTCATCTGTACTTTTTAGTTTCGATGGGTCAGAAAAATTACAGTGAATACGTTCTGCATTTACAGAAGGAATAATAGGACAATTTTCAGCAGCATGATCACAAACAGTAATGATAAAATCAAAGTCAACTACATTATATTCTTCTACTAAATTTGAGGTGTATCCGCTAATATCAATTCCTTCTTCTGCCATGGTGGCAACAGCTTTCGAATTTACTCCATGGACTTCAATTCCTGCAGAATAAATGGCAGCAGTACCTCCAGTAAAATAGCTTAACCAGCCATGGGCGATTTGGCTTCGGCAAGAATTTCCAGTACAGAGTACCAAAACATTTTTAAGAGTATTCATAGTGCATTAATTTTATCTAAAATAGTTTGTGCTAACTTACGATGGCTTTCAAAAGTCCACCCTGCTATATGTGGGCTTAACAGAACATTTTCTGCAGAAATTAGATACTCTAGCGCTTTTGGACGAGCAGTAGTTTTTAAAATTGAGCGAAAAGATGCAGATTCATACTCCAAAACATCAAGACCTGCACCTAAAATTTTTCCTGAACGAAGGCCTGCTACTAAATCTTCTGTAACTACCGCTTTCCCTCTTGATGTATTGAGAAACCAGAAAGTATTTTCAAAGCCTTCTATAAAGGAAGTATTAATCATTCGATGAGTACTTTGAGTTTCTGGAATATGTAAACTTAAAACATCAGATTGCCCTTGTAAGGTTTTAATATCTACTTGTGAAGCGTTTGCATCTCCTAAGTCGGGAAGGATATCATTAAAAATAACATTGACATTAAAGCCTTTTAGTTTTTTGGCAAAATTTTTACCCGTATTTCCATACCCAATTATACCAACTGTTTTTCCTTCTAATTCCCATCCGCGGTGTTCTTCTCTATGCCAATTTCCTTGTTGAATGCTTTGGTGGCCAACTCTAAGTTTATTCATTAAACTCAGCAAAAGACCTATGGTATGTTCTCCCACGGCATTACGATTTCCTTCAGGAGCTGCAATGAGGTGGATGTTTTTACTGTAGGCGTATTCCACATCAATATTTTCTAAACCAGCACCTACACGGGCAATAAATTGTAGATTTTTTCCGGCATCCATACATTTTTGGTTGACAGGAAACCGACTTCTTATAACCATTCCAGTGTAGTGATGTAAGTTTTTTAAAATATCTTTTAAGGGAGTTATGTAGGCAAGGGTATTTTTATAGCCTAATTTTTCTAAGCCTTCGAGTAATAAAGGGTGATTTTCATCTACATGGAGAATTAAAGACTTTTTCATTTAAAAGGCTAGTACAAATTTTGCAATATAGAAAAACATGAAAATACCAAAAATATCATTAGCTGTAGTAATGAAAGGTCCTGTCGCAATTGCGGGGTCAATGTCTCTTTTTTCAAGAATAATTGGAATAAATGTTCCTACTAGTGCAGCCACAACAACTACTAACATCATAGACCCCGCGATGGTAAGACTCACCAATAATTCTTGATTAATAATAACTCCAAAAATAATAATGACCAATGCTAAAGCGAATCCATTAATAAGACTCAAACTAATTTCTTTTATTAACCGCTTAAAAAGCGATCCTTTCACCACATCATTTGCCAAACCTTGAACAATAATTGCAGAAGATTGTACACCTACATTTCCTGCCATTGCCGCAATAAGGGGAGTGTAAAAAAACAAATTTCGTAAACGGGGCTGTTCCATCACAGCTTCAAAACCTTGTAAAATAAAAACACTTCCAAGTCCTCCTATAAGCCCTAAGAATAGCCAAGGTAGGCGTGCCTTCACCAATTCAAAAACTGTATCATCTGCCTCAACATCATTGGAAATACCTGCAGCGAGTTGGTAATCTTTATCGGCTTCTTCTTTAATAACATCAACAATATCATCAATTGTAATTCGCCCCAAAAGTTCTTTTTTATTGTTTACTACGGGAATGGCTTCTAAGTCATATTTAGACATGATTTTAGCCACCTCCTCGTTTTCTTGGTCAACAGTTACAAAATCAACCTTAGGAATGTAAATATCTTTAACTTTATCTTTTGAGTTGGCCGTTATTAAATCTTTTAAAGAAAGACGGCCTTTAAGAATATTATTTTTATCTACTACATAAATTGAATGAACACGGCTCACATTTCCTGCTTGTCCCCGCATTTCATTTAGACATTTTAATACACTCAAATTTTCATCAACCTTAACGAGTTCTTTTGCCATTAAACCACCCGCAGTATTTTCATTATATCGGAGAAGATCACGAATGTCTTTTACATGTTCGTCATCGTCAATTTGAGACATTACTTTTTCTTGTCTTGCCTCCGGCAATTCAAGAATTAAATCTGCTGCATCATCGGTATCAAGCTCAGCAACTTCTTTTGCAATTTCTTTTATCGAAAGATTTCCTAAAATTTGCTCTCGTGTGTCAGGGTCTAATTCTGTTAGGGCATCTGCAGTAGTTTCACTTTTCAGAAGCTTTATAATATAGGTAGCTTCTTCTATGGAAAGTGTTTCTAAGATTTCAGCAATATCTGCGTAATGAATGGGTTTTAATTTCTTTCGTAACAAGGCCTTATTCCCTTGCTCTATATGAGATTTAATAGTGTCTAAAAAAGGCGTGTCAATTTGAAATGTTGTCATGGCCAATCTTTTTTGAAAGTTGGATAAAGTCTGCTCCAGAGAGCTTCTCTGGGCGCAGGTCAAAGATAGCATCTTCTCTTAATATATCAGAAAGATTCAATGTTTTTAAACTGTTACGTAGTGTTTTGCGGCGTTGTTGGAAGCTTAATTTAACAATTTTAAAGAGTAAGGCTTCGTCGCAATCTAAGATAAAATTTTCTTTACGTACCATTTGCATCACCGCAGAATCTACTTTTGGAGGTGGATTAAAGACCTCTGGGAGAACGGTAAATAAATAAGTAGTGGTATAAAATAGTTGCGCCAGAACAGAAAGGATTCCATATTTTTTAGAACCAGGAGGCTCACAAATTCTTTCAGCCACTTCTTTTTGAAACATACCAGCAAAAAAGGGAATTTGTTCTCTGTTTTCTAATGTTTTGAAAACAATTTGAGTTGAGATATTATAGGGGAAATTACCTATAATTACGAAGGGATCTTTACCTAATATTTGTTGAATATCTAGCTTTAAGAAATCACCTTCTGTTATAGAGGCTTCTATTTCTGTGTAGGTGTTTTTAAGGAAAGTGACAGACTCTCCATCTATTTCAATAAGGTGAAGTTTTTTCTTTTTAGACACTAGAAATTGTGTAAGTACTCCCATTCCTGGCCCTATCTCTAAAATTGTTTGATAGTTGTTAAAGGTTAGTAGGTCTGCTATTTTTTGTGCAATTGTAAGGTCTTTTAAAAAGTGTTGACCTAATTTTTTTTTGGCGCTTACAGGTTTCATGATTGTTTGCTTACTAATTCCAGGTAGGTTTCAAAAAACAGTACTTTTTCTCCAAATTTTTGACAAATTTCATCTTTATAAAAAGATGATTCTTTGTCTAGATATTTTTGAAGTACCTCTTTAGAAGTTGCTTTATATTGAACTGCAAATGTTGGATCTGAAGGTTGA
>JBKEHX010000122.1:0-5329 GCA_046711205.1 Flavobacteriaceae bacterium | reverse complement strand
GTAAGCTGGACGAAGCCATTGAGGCATACATCAAGGCACTCTCACTTAAACCTGATTATCCTAAAGCACATCAAAACTTAACTTTTGCACTTCTTAATAAGGGTAGACTGAAAGAAGGCCTTGATGTATTTGAATTACGCTGGAAAACTGAAAATTTTTTGTTACAACAGCGGTATTTTTCACAACCTTTATGGGATGGAACACAAAGCCTTAATGGCAAAAGAATCCTTCTTTGGTCTGAGCAAGGAATTGGAGATACGCTAAATTTTTCCTCTTGCCTATCACTAGTAACTGCCCAGACTGAACACTGTATTTTGGAATGCCAGGAGAAATTAGTTCCATTGTTAAAACGTTCATTTCCAAATTTAGAGGTCAAACCTGAAAATAGAAGCTTAGACGCAGTAAGAGATGACTTTGATTTTCACTTGCCAATGGGAAGCCTTTACAAGCACTTTCTTCAAGAAATTACAAAAAACACTAAACTTGACGCATATCTTGTCCCAGACCCAGTTCGTGTTTCTTTTTGGAAAAAACGCCTGAACTCGTTAGGGAAAGGCCCTTATGTTGGTATTGCCTGGAAAAGCTCTATTGTCTCATCCTACCGCCTTCAACACTATCCTCCTATTTCAGAGTGGTACCCGGTATTTAATATTCCTGACGTAACTTTTATAAATCTACAATACAAAGATTTTGTAAATGATTTAGCAAAAGTCAAAGATGATTTTGGTGTGACAGTTCATAACTTTGAAGATTTAGATCAATATAATAACGTAGATGATGTGGTTGCACTTTGCGCCGCACTTGATATGGCCGTCACAACGAAAGTTACACAAATGGTACTCTCATCAGCAGTTGGAACACCAACCAAGATCCCTAATTGGCGGCAAAGTATTTGGAATAATATTTTATTTAATCCAGTAAGTTCCTCAGTTGATATGTTCGAGCGAAATACATGGGAACCATGGGACAATGTGTTTTATTCAATTGCAGAAGATATCTCTAAACTAAAAAATAAAATTAATAACTCCAAGGATAAATTTTAAAAGGGACTTGAATACTCATAAAGTGCTTCTCAACCTTCCTCAAAATCTATAAGATAACATAATTACTTAATCACAGGAGGTGTGAAATGAAATCTTATGACGAATTGAAATCTGAGATGGAAGCTATTCAGTAGTAGATGGTTGAAGCTAAGAAAAACGATCGTGCGAATGGGCTAAAAGAAGTAAAGTGATTGTACAAAGAGTTTGGTTTTACTGCTGGTGTGCTCAAAGTTTCATTGGCTGAAGTTGGGAAAAACAAATGAAAACATTACCTCACTATATTTCTTTTTTAAAAGAAAATAGAACTAAAGAGCAAGCACTAGATATCTTTAATCAGCGAATTAAAGACAGCATAGAAGTATATAATAAGTTTTCTGAAGAATTTGTTAAACGAGATTGTCCAATCTGTGGAAGCGTCCACTATACAGAACTTGAAAAATTTAATGAGCAATACGGTGTGGTTGAATGTTCTAAATGCTCTTCAATGTTCGTTAACCCTTCGCCTAACTTGGCGGCGCTTGAATTCTACTATAACAACTGTGAATGCAATAAACAGTTAGGTAGTTTACTAAGAGAAAGAGTTGGCAAAAAAGGGGTGATTTTAAGTGAAAGGACGTCAATTGTTCTAAGTCTAATCGATGAGTTACTTAAAACTAAACCACAGCTTAAAGTTCTTGAAGTTGGGAGTAATTCTGGAGCGTTTCTTCATGAACTTAGGGAAGGACTTATCGCAAAAGAGTGTTTAGATAGTGTTTCTTTCATTGGAATTGATATTGATGAAACTGCTGTTAATAATCCAGTGGATAATAATATTTCACTTTTCCATTCGTCCGCAGAAGATTTCGTAGATAAATCGCAGCAGTCATTTGATTTGATTTTGCATTTTGAATTGATTGAGCACCTCCATAATCCTTTTGAATTTTGTTGCGCACTATATGAGTTACTAAATAAAGAAGGATTGATGTATTTTCATACACCCAACGCTCTTGGTTTAGACAATCAAGCGATGAACTACAATGATTTTAGACCACTTGCTCATGGTATTTTTCCACCAATGCATCTCAATGCTTTTACCACTCAGAATGTTAGTCACTTTTTAATCAGATCTGGGTTTAATGTAAGAAAAATTGAAACCCCAGGAAATTTTGACGTCGATATAGTTAGGCAGTTTTGTGAAGAAGGCAGTGAGCTTTCTGTTATTAGTAAAATTAAAGATGAGCAAAGCTTGGCTATTTTACAATTTGTTCTTCGAACTCTAGGTGCAAGTTCACACTTGGCAGTTCTGGCGGCCAAATAAGGAAAATGCTAATTAAAATATTCTTGATATGAGTGAGTGTTGCTACTGTAACAAGAAGCCAAGTAGTGGCTTACGTAAGTTGCTCCAAGAACGAATTCATAAAGCTAATCCTCTTCGCCTAGAACTCATAAAATTAAATTGAACAGATAAAAAGTTGGCAGAGATTTTGCATCATTTAAAAATAAAAATAATTAAGAGATTGTTATGTCAGCTTTACAAGTAGAAAAACATTTAAATAAAGCTAGATCTTTATTTACAAAAGGTAAAGAAGCAGAGGCAAATGATTTATTAAATTCAATTATAAAAAAATTTCCTCAGAATAAAAAAGTACAATTTGTTATTCAACAGTTGAAACAATTATCTGTCAAACAATCGAACCCATCCCAACAAAAAATTGATACTTTATTAAAATACTATCAAAATAGTCAAATGGCTACCGCTGAAAATTTAGCATTATCTCTTACTCAAGAATTTCCTAATCATCCTTTTGGATGGAAAGCTCTTGGAGTGATTTTGGGAAGCACAGGTAAAAAAGTTGAAGCTCTCATTGCCCATCAGAAAGCTATTAAAGTAGCTCCTGAAGATGCCGAAATTCATAATAATTTGGGTAACGCACTCAGAGATCTAGGTAAATTTGACAAAGCTGAAGTTAGTATTATGAAAGCTATTAAGATAAAACCTGATAATGCCGGATTTTATAACAACTTGGGTGCTTTATATAAAGATATTGGAAAATTAGAAGAGGCTGAAACAAACTTTAGGCACGCAATTAGACTGATGCCTGAATTAGCTATATCTTATAATAATTTGGGACTCGTGCTCTTAGAGCTTCGCAATTATGATCAGGCTCAAGCAAGTTATACTCGAGCAATTGAACTGAACCCAGGATTTGACGAAGCTTATAGTAATTTGGCAGATGTGTATAGGAAGCAAGGTTTAACAAAAGAAACACTTGAGTGTATTTCAAAGGCGGTTGCCTTAAAACCAGAAAATCCTTCTTACAGATGGAGTTTTGCAATGCTACAGATTCCAAAAGTTTTTTTGACTATAGAAGAATATAAAAATGTTTCACAGATCTATGAAAAAGAACTAAGCAAACTAGAAAGTTTTATAACTCCAGAAACGTTAAATGAATTCTCAAAATTTGTTGGTACAACATACCCTTACTACATTGCCTACTTAGAAAATAATAATAGATTTTTACTGGAAAAACATGGTGAAATTTGTTGCCATATTATGAAAAATTGGCAAGAAAAAAACCTAACTTCACAAATCAATTTAAGCGCAAACAGCAAAAAAAAAGGAAAAATAAAAGTAGGTATAATAAGCTCACATATTCATTATCATTCGGTTTGGAATATGTTTTTAAAAGGAGTTATTAAAAATTTAGATGCTGATAAATTTGACATACATATTTTTTATTTAAAGAAAAGATCTGATGATGAAACAGAATTAACTAAAAAAAGCGTGAAATATTTTCATACAGGTTTCAAAAACTTAACGGAGTGGGCAAATAAAATTAAAAATAGTGAAATTGATATTGCTTTTTACCCTGAAGTTGGAATGCATAAATTGACTATTAAACTTGCTAGTATGAGACTTGCTCCAATTCAAGTAACTTCTTTTGGTCACCCTGAAACATCTGGCTTAAACACATTAGATTATTATATTTCATCAGAATTGCTTGAAACATCCAATTCTAATAGCTTCTACTCAGAAAAGTTAATTAAATTGCCTGGTCTTGGATATTATTTTGAACCACCAACATTAGAACCATCTGAAATTGATTTTAGCAAAATAGGAATAAATTTAAATTCACCGATATTTCTTTGTTTAGGCGCTCCTAATAAATTTTCACCATTGTATGATTGGGTGTTCGTAGAAATTATAAGAAGAATTAATAACTGTCAGCTTGTTTTTGTGAATGACCTTTGTGGGGCTTTTAAAGTATTTAAGAAACGCCTAAAAGATAAAATAGAACATTCGGGGTTTATTTTTGAAAAACATGTAATTTTTGTTCCTGGGCAAACTCGAGAAGGATATTCTGCTTTAATGAAAAATGCGGATCTTTTATTAGATACAATAGGTTTTTCAGGTGCAAACACTGCTCTTCAGGCAATAGGTTGTGGATTACCAGTTATTACTAGAGAGGGTAGATTTCAGCGTACAAGACATGCGAGTGCAATACTTCGCACCATAGACGTTGAAGAGCTTATAGCAAATACAGAAGAAGAATATATAGATTTAATAGAGAAAATTACTTTGGATGAAGTGTTTAAAAATAAAATTAGATTCAAAATTAAAGCTAAAGAAAAATTACTTTATAAAAATGAAAATTCAATTCGTGCATTAGAAGATTTTTTTGAAAGTGTAGGAGGTCGTTAAAATGAAAGTTATAATATTAGCTGGAGGGCTTGGGACACGTCTTGCTGAATATACTAATTTAATTCCTAAGCCTTTAGTTAAGGTCGGATCAATGCCAATTATTTGGCATATTATGAAGATTTATAGCCAATATGGGCACAATGAATTTATAATACCCTTAGGGTATAAGGGTGAACTTATCAAAGAATTTTTTCTGAATTTAAAATATTTTGAATCAGATTTTACTATTGACACTTCAAATAGCAAAATAGAAGTGCATAAAAATAACGCTGAAAACTGGAAAATTACCTTAGTAGATACAGGATTAAATACTATGACGGGAGGAAGGTTGTTGAAATTAAAAAAGTATATTGGAAATGATACATTTTTTCTTACATATGGAGATGGTCTTGCCAATATTAATATTAATGATTTATTAGACTTTCATTTGAAAAATAAGAAAATCGTGACAGTAACTGCAGTACGACCAGCTGCAAGATTTGGAGAAATTAAGGTTTCAGAAAATAATAATAATGTAATATCTTTTAGAGAAAAGCCTAGAGTTGAAGATGGTTGGATAAATGGAGGTTTTTTTGTCATTAATCCTGATTTTTTTGAATACTTA
>JBKEHX010000121.1:0-5348 GCA_046711205.1 Flavobacteriaceae bacterium | reverse complement strand
GGTGAAAATAATGGTTCTTGAATTTTATTATTAGAGATTTTCTGTACTTTTTTGTTTTTTAAATCATACACCCAATATATCCCCTGTTTTGATCTTCTATAAATTGGATTTACGTCGGTTTCTAGTACAATTTTTTCTTCGTTTTTAGAAAATGAATAGTCAGAAAAAGAAGAGATTTGGGAATGATTTTCGGATGCTATTACGACGGTTCCATCAGCGATTTTATTAAAATCGTATTGCATGATAGTGGAATTACCATTTTCACTTGACGTTTCCAAAACAGTATAGTTTGTGCCATTTTTCATTGAACGAATGGCCTCTAATCGCTTAGGGTTATAGTCTCCATTCCAAAGATTCTCAAGAGAAATAGTTGGTAGCTGACCAAATACAAGACTTGTAAAAAAAAATAGAATAAATGTTTTTTTCATGGTAAAAATGATTGGAAATGCAATTTAGTGAAATCTACCCACCTATAATTTCAGAAGGGGTTCAAAATCTGTATCTTTATAAAAAACACTATGTATAATAGGATTGAGGGATTTTCTAAACTAACAAAAGAAGAAAAAATTGATTGGATTACTCGTGCTCATTTTAAAGATCCAAATAAGGCAGCTTCTGAGCTAAGTACTTATTGGAACTCAAATCCGCAGTTACAAACACACCATGATGAATTTATTGAAAATACGCTCACTAACTTTTATATACCGTTGGGAGTCGCGCCCAACTTTTTAATCAATGACACGCTCTACACTTTACCAATGGTTATTGAAGAAAGTTCCGTAGTTGCTGCTGCTGGAAATGCAGCAAAATTTTGGTTAAATAAAGGAGGGTTTAAAACAGCAGTAATTGATACCCTAAAAGTGGGACAAGTACATTTTTTATATGAAGGGAACCCTGATATATTATATGCTTTTTTTGAAAAAAATAAAGAAATCTTATTACAATCTACTAAGGGGCTAACTGAAAAAATGGACCGCCGTGGCGGAGGGATTGTTAGCTTAGATTTAGTAACTAAAACAGCTTCTCTTCCAAATTACTATCAATTGCATGTACGCTTTAAAACTGCGGATGCCATGGGTGCTAATTTTATTAATTCTTGTTTGGAATCATTAGCCTCTACCCTTAAAAACCTTACAACACAAGAAAATTCATTCTCAAAAAATGAAGATTCTATAGAAGTAGTCATGAGTATTCTTTCAAATTATGTGCCCGAATGCCTAGTGAAAGCTAGTGTTTCTTGTCCCGTAGACGCAATCGAAACTCAAGAAGGACTTTCTGGAAAGAAATTTGCTGAAAAAATAATACAAGCAGTTGCAATTGCTAACTGCGAACCCTACCGGGCCGTAACACATAATAAAGGTATAATGAATGGTGTTGATGCATTAATTATTGCAACCGGAAATGACTTTAGAGCTGTAGAAGCTGGAGTACATGCTTATGCGGCTCATGAAGGGCAATATTCCTCGTTAAGTAAGGCCTCAATTGTAAACGGCCAATTTACCATGGAATTAACGCTTCCCTTGGCTCTAGGTTCTGTTGGGGGGCTAACAAAACTTCACCCCATGGTAAGTTGGAGTATGGAGCTTTTAGGAAATCCGAATGCAGAAAAATTAATGGAAATTGTTGCGGTAGCTGGATTGGCACAGAATTTTGCAGCATTACGATCCTTAGTAACCTCTGGAATACAAAAAGGACATATGAAAATGCACTTGTTTAATATTTTAAATCAATTAGACGCAAACCCAACCCAAAAAGAAGCTGCCCTTAGTTATTTCAAAAAAAATAGTGTAAGCTTCAAGACCGTAAGTGATTTTTTACAAGAAAATGGAAAATAAAACTCTCTCTTTTTACGGACGCGGAAAATTATTACTCACCGGTGAATATGCTATTTTAAATGGCGCACGGGCCTTAGCGCTGCCGTGTCAAAAAGGTCAAAAATTAACCTTTAAAGCCCTTTCAAACAATGAGTTGTTGTGGGAAAGTTTTGATGTCCACGAAAATTCCTGGTTTAAAGCAAGGTTTCAACTGCCTTCATTCACAATAATAAACTCTTCTAAGGCTTCCATTGCGCTAAGCCTACAATTTATATTAAAAAGGGCACAAGAGCTAAATCCAGATTTCTTAAGGCAACAAGGAGGGCATGTAAAAACATCTTTAGAATTTGAGAGACAATGGGGTCTCGGAAGTTCATCAACCTTAGTATCATCTATTGCAAAGTGGGCAGGTGTAAATGCCTATGATTTATTAGAACACAGCTTTGGGGGTAGTGGCTACGATTTAGCATGTGCGGTTTCTGAAAATCCCATTTGTTACACCAGAAATGGGTTTCATCCAATTATTGAAAAAGTCTTCTTTAGCCCCATATTTTCAAAGCACTTATATTTTGTGTACCTCAATCAAAAGCAAAGCAGCCTGGACGCCATAAAAGGAATAAAGCCTACTGCCTTTAACAGGGAAATCATCCAGGAAATAGATGTCATTACAGATTATATATTGAGGTGTACAGTACAAGAATCATTTAATACTCTTCTTGAAAAACATGAAGAAATAATAGCAACTGTACTCCAAAAAATCCCTGTTAAAGAACGATTATTTTCTGATTTTGATGGCGCTATTAAAAGTCTTGGTGCTTGGGGTGGTGATTTTATTATAGCCTCTGGAGATCATAATTCTCCTCGATATTTTGAAGAAAAAGGGTTTAAAACTGTTATTCCTTATACAGATATTATCTATGCACAAAAATAAATTAGCAATTTCATAGGGACCTAAAATATCCTTTAACATTTAAATGGAAAACAAGTCCACAAAAAAATCTTTATATATTAATAGTAAAGGGCTCTATTGTCATCAATTTTTGCAACAGACTCTAAAGCTTTAAAAACACTTTCTGAAAGTCTAGAACTTATGTTTTGCATCATTTGATTTATATAGGGTGTGTAATCTTCTAAATCATCAACTGCAATCTTTTTCAACAATAAGACTTTAAACACACCACTTTCACCTTTAATAAGGTCAGAGGTTTGTCCCTCTTCTAAAGCGAATGAGGCGCCTACAACGTAAGGTTCGTCTCCAGCTCCTACTAAAGTTGGATTCTTCTGATTGATTGCTGAAGCATTTTCAATAGTAAAAGCATCATCTGCAGCTAAATCATCTAATGTCATTTTGTCTTTAAATTGTTTTTTAATAAGTACTGCTTTTTTCTCTTCTATAAGAATTTTTCGAACTTGTGTTCCTACTTCATCAATACTAGCAAGACCTTCTTTTAAAAATTCCGTAAGTTGAACCACTGCATACCCTCCTTTTGGGATTGAAAATCTTTTAATATCACCCACCTTTGTGTCTTCTTCAAAAGCCCAACGAACAATTGTTCTTTGTTGGAACAAGCCAGGTAAATTTTCTTCTAAAGCTTTTATTTGCTTAACAGAACGTATTTGATATTTTTTTTGCTCTGCAATGGCTATAAAATCTTTAGCATCATTACTATCAATTTCAAATTGAGTTGCATTTCTAAAAACTTCATTTGCTGTTTTATCAGAAGGAACAGCTGCATTAACAACATCAGCTATAAGTGCTAAATCATCTTTATCTGTTATTTTAATTATATGAAAACCATACTCTGTTTCTACCAATCCTATTCTTCCAATTTTGTTTTTGTTGGTGAAATTATAAAATTCTTGTGCCATGTCTCCTTCTTCAAAAAATCCTAAATCACCTCCTTTTGTTTTTGTGGGACCATCCGAATATTGTCTAGCTAATTGTTCAAAATCACTTGATTTTCTTTTTGCAAAACGCAATACTTTATTGGCTTCTCTTTTTGCCTCAGCCTTTGAACGTATCACGGTTTCCGATGCACGTGTAGCTCCTTCAAAAGAAATTAAAATATGGCTTGCTCTAAGGGATGCGTTTTCCTTACGATCAATAAGTCTTGAGATTTTAAACATACTTCCATCTCGATAAGGACCAAATACTTCTCCTTTGTTTAATTTAAATAAAATATCCGCATATTCATTATTAAACTGTCCTCTTGATCGATAAACAGAGTCAAAAGAAACTTCTGAATATTCATCTATAAAGTCTGCAATGTTTTTGGTAGTTCTAAAGCCTTCAATAGTGTCTGTGAGTTTTGACACATCATTATAAGCAACACGTTCTTCTTTTAGAGCATCTAATCTTAGTCTAATGGAAAAAAGATCATCCTCGGTTGGGTTTTCTTCAAAGGAAACATATTGAATGTTTCTTGAGGCTTTTCTTTGATAATCAGCAGTATGTGAATTGATGTAATTTTTAATTTCAGCATCTGAAACCGTTACTAGGCTATCTTCAATTGCATCAAATGGAATTTGAACATACTGAATATTAATGTTATCATTCTCAAGGTGGTAGCTTGCTTTTGCTTCAGCCTCTGTGACACCAGCACTTGACATAATTAGGTCTAAATATATTTTTTGTTTTGCAACCCCAATGATACTTTCCTCTTGGAATTTCCAGTTATCATAAGCAACAGGATTTTCAACTTTCATTTGAGCTATGTAATCTGTAAAGATTCCGAAATCGAAGAACCCTGCCTCATTTTGAAAATTTGGATTACTAATTACACTTTCATCTGAAGATATAATTTGTTCTAATTGATCTTTTCCGGCATCAATACCTAATTGCCCAAATTGTTGATCAAAAATGGTATTTCTCAATGCTTGATTCCAAACCAGGTTTACAGATTGTAATGTTGAATAATTGTAAGTTCTCTCGGTTTGCTCCACCATCTGGCGGAAAAAGTTTACTTCAACTTCTTCATCATTGATTACTGCAATTGGATCAGTTGGTCCTGCGTTTGCAGAATTTGCGCCAAATACTCCTGAAATTATAAATGCGAAAAGCGCCATTCCGATTACTAAAATCAAGAAAATGGATCGCTGTCTAATTTTTCCTAAAACGGCCATAGTTGCTACTTTTGATAGTGTGCGAAATTAAGGTATTCCTTTGAATTAAGAAAGCGCATTGTCTTTAAATAGTATTCTTAGAAAAAAAGCTTAACTCATCTCTGTTTTGGTTAATATAATTTGCTCCAATTTAGTGGCAGATACTTTTTCGATTTTCATTATAAAAGGGGGAATCTCAATGTGAGTTCCTTTCTCAGGAATCTCTCCTGTTGTATAGGCGATCATACCCCCTAAGGTTTCATAAAACTCACTTTCGGGTAAATCTAAATTATATTTTTGATTGAGATAATCTACTTCTAAACGTGCAGAAAAAGAATAGGAATTTTCTGCTAACTGCTTTTCTACATGTGAAATGGTGTCATATTCATCTTCAATTTCACCAAATAGTTCTTCTACAATATCTTCAACAGT
>JBKEHX010000120.1:0-5353 GCA_046711205.1 Flavobacteriaceae bacterium | reverse complement strand
TTTACTTCTTTCTTTTTAACATCCCAACTATTACCAGGAATAACTATATCGGTCTTTGAATAAGAATGCTTACCTGAACCAAATTTGTGCAAAATCCAAAGAGATAGATTGCCATTAACTAATGGTCTTGTATAAATAGTAAGGTTGTGAAACGACCTTTTCATACAACTAATTTACAATTTGTAAACTAATTGTAAACTTATTCGTTAAAAAATGTGTTAACAGGGAGTGTTAGTAATAATCCCCTAATCTACTAAAAGTACTGTTATTAGTGATTTTTAGGGGTTTTATTCAGAGCCAACGACGAGATTTGAACTCGTGACCTTTTCCTTACCAAGGAAACGCTCTACCCCTGAGCTACGTCGGCAAAAAAAAGAGAGCGAGAGACCGGGTTCGAACCGGCGACATTCAGCTTGGAAGGCTGACGCTCTACCAACTGAGCTACTCTCGCATTTCACTGGCCAAATCAGTGTTGATAATTATTCATTAAAGATATGAAAAACAATTCTATATCCTAACAAAATAAGGGAGTGGGGAGAGCAGGATTCGAACCTGCGAAGACGTAGTCAGCAGATTTACAGTCTGCCCTCGTTGGCCGCTTGAGTATCTCCCCTTTTTCAATGATCGTATTTTAACTTCTATATAAACATTTAAAGAAGTACTTAACTCATAAAAGAGCCGATGGAGGGACTCGAACCCACGACCTGCTGATTACAAATCAGCTGCTCTAGCCAGCTGAGCTACATCGGCTTTTATTGTTTTGGATCCCCAAAATCGAATGCAAATTAAATGCTAATTTTCTTGGTTTCAAAACAAAATTTTAAAAATTCTTATAAAGCCTTCATTTTTTCTTTAGGACGCTTCAAAATACACTCTGAACAATTCGTTACTGTCTGAATTCCATCTTCAAAAGTATTACATATTTTTTTCACAATAACATCTTCTCTAGTAATCTCAATCTTGGGTTCTGTCCATTTATTTATTCCATCAGAAATATTTTTTACTTTCGTAAAACAAGGAATTTAATTATTTGATTATAGAATATGAATAATTTATCTAAGCGTTTTGTTTCAAATTCGTTAGGGGTATTATCTTCTGCATAATTAACAGCTCTATAGTGAATAGTCGCTATAGAATAGTGAAGTTTAAAACTTATACTATTTATTCTGTTCTCTAGGATGTGCTTTTTTATAAACCTCCTGTATCCTAGCCATACTACTATGCGTATAATGCTGAGTAGCTGCTATACTGCTATGACCTAATAAATCCTTGATTGAATTTAAATCGGCTCCCTGATCTAATAAATGGGTGGCAAAACTATGGCGTAAAACGTGAGGGCTTTTTTTTGTTTTAGTCGATACCCTTCCAAAATAATCATTTACTGTCTTATAAACGAACGTTTCTGTAAGCTTATCACCTGTCTCTCTAACAAAAAACAATTCTTCAAAACGTGAAACGCAATGTTCTGACTGAAGCGAAAGTAATGTTTCTAACTGTACCTTAATTTCAGGCAATAAAGGAATTAAACGCTCTTTATTACGTTTACCTAAAACTTTAATCAAATCTTTAGAAAAATTAATATTCTTAAGCTTTAGTCCAATTAGTTCGCTTCTTCGAATGCCAGTGTAATAAAACAAACTCAAAATGGTTTTTTGAAGTACCCCTTCGTAGTCTTTTGGAAAAAAATCAGAATTTAATACGCTAGAGACTTCTTTCTGCGAAAATGGGAGCTGAATTTTTATTGCCATTTTTAAGGCTTTATGATCTTTAAGGGGGGAACTTTCAATGGAAGCAACACGCATTAAAAATTTATAGTAAGAACGTAACACCGAAATTTTAAGGTTAACAGTTCTTGTACTATTTCCTTTTTGAATCAAAAAAACAATCCAGGAACGAATTTCCCCATAGGAAACATCCACTAAGCTGTTATCACCGTCTTCTTGTTTATCATCCTGAGAAAGAAAAGACTTAAACTCCTCAAGAATTGCTTTATAAGTTTTTTTCGTGTGAATTGAAGACTTCTTCTCCAGTAAAATGTATTCTAAAAAAGAATGTATGGACATAAAAAAACGTTACCGCATAAAGTTAGAAACTTATATAGGATAACGTTGTTAAAAAATTAATAAAAAATTACATGGCTTCGCTATCGCGCAAACCTTGTATGTACTGAGCTTTTTGAATTTTTTGACGATTTTTTACAGATGGTTTTAGAAATTGTTTTCTAGCACGTAATTGACGCATGCCTCCTGTTTTATCAAATTTTCTTTTGAATCGCTTTAATGCACGATCAATATTTTCTCCGTCCTTAATTGGAATTATTAACATAATATAGCACCTCCTTTCATAATGAGGGCAAATATAGGTAAAACTACTTTACAAACGACTAAGGTCTAAAGGATCTATTTTAAATAGATGCTTTTATATAAAAAGAAAATGATAAAAACCATAAGTGTTTGATTTTTAAATTACTAAGGTTGATAAGTATAAACTATTTAGAACTGATCAAAACTTAAGGTAAGGTTATAAAAAAAAGAACTTATTCGTTTAAAAGCTTCCGTGCAATTACTAACTTTTGAATTTCACTGGTTCCTTCACCAATGGTACAGAGCTTTGCATCTCTATAAAACTTTTCTACAGGAAAATCTTTTGTGAATCCATAGCCCCCATGAATCTGAACGGCTTCATTGGATACTTTTACACAAACTTCAGACGAAAATAATTTAGCCATAGATCCAGCTTGTGTTACATTTTTGCCTTTATTTTTCAACTCTGAAGCTTTTTGTGTAAGCAAAACCGCGGCTTCAATTTCAGTAGCCATTTCTGCTAATTTAAAGGAAATTCCTTGAAAACTACTTATAGCTTTTCCAAATTGTTTTCGCTCTTTAGAATACTTTAAGGAAGCGTTAAAAGCACCTTTAGCCACTCCCAAAGAAAGAGCTGCAATAGATATCCGACCTCCGTCTAGTATTTTCATGGATTGAATAAAGCCATCGCCAACAAGTCCCAATCGGTTCTCATCAGAAATAATACAATTATTAAAAACCATTTCAGCAGTTTCTGAGGCACGCATGCCTAATTTGTTTTCTTTTTTTCCAGCAGTAAATCCAGGGGTACCTCTTTCTACAACAAAAGCTGTCATGCCACGGTTGTCTCCTTTTTCACCGTTACGAGCAATTACAACTGCCACATCACCTGAAATTCCATGTGTAATAAAATTTTTAGTTCCATTTAAAACCCATGTATTACCATCCTTACGCGCTGTGGTTGACATACTCTTTGCGTCAGAGCCGGTGTTGTGTTCTGTTAATCCCCAAGCGCCTATTGAAACACCCGAACAAAGTTTGGGCAACCAACGTAAACGCTGTTTTTCATTTCCAAAAGAATAAATATGATTGGTACACAATGAATTGTGGGCTGCTATTGAAAGTCCAATAGAAGGATCTACTATAGAAATAGTTTCAATTAAAGTTACATACTCATGATATCCCATTCCCGAGCCACCATATACTTCCGGAATTATCATTCCCATAAAACCAAGAGAACCTGCCTTTTCAAAAATTTCTTTAGGAAAATACTGAGCTTCATCCCACTCCATGATATATGGAAAGATATATTGGGCAGCAAAATCTCGTGCTGCTTCAAACACCATGCGTTGGGTTTCAGAAGTATTAATTTCAGGATTTAATTCGAAATCAATCATAGTAAAAGTTTAATGCAAATAAAATTTTATTATCGCTTTTTTGTTTGGGAAAATTACAAAAAGTTTACACAAAATTTCTGTAGTAATTCTATTATTTTGGTTTAATATGATTTATTTATCAATTTTCTATTGATAAGTTAAGTGCCCTTTTGCATAATTTATACTAGCAATATAAATATGCCGTTTAACTATCTTAAGAAGGGTCTGAATTTCAATAGAGTTATTTAGTCTTTTCACCACAAAACTATTTAACCCCTATACTTCATGAAATTGATCCATTTCAAAACTCAAATAAAAATTGTGGCTACTTAATAATTCGTTTATAAAGAAAAGGATGCTAAAAAATAAATACTTCTCATTTATGTTTGGTTTTGATAAAATATAAAAAAACGTTTTTGTGTGTATTAAGATTTCTTAATACCCGCTATTGCTTGTAAATAATTTCCTAATTCTTCTTTTACTCTTGGGAATAAAATTAGTAGTCCAATCATATTCGGGAATACTAATGCTAAAATCATTGCGTCTGAAAAGGCCCAAACAGAAGACATATCTCCAGCAGCTCCAATCACAATAAACAACAAGAATATTAATTTGTAAACAATTTCAGAAACTTTACTTTTTCCGAAAAGATACATCCAAGATTGAAGTCCATAATAGGACCATGAAATCATAGTAGAAATTGCAAATAAAACAACAGCAATTGTCAAAAAGGGTCCGGAGAATGAAATATACTTTGCAAAAGCAGCCGCTGTAATTCCAGCTCCTTCTGAAGCAATACCGTTAATCATAACTACTCCACCTTCACCTCCGTAATTAAAAACTGTATTATCACCATTAAAAATAATAATTACCAAGGCAGTCATTGTACAGATCACTACGGTATCAATAAAAGGCTCCAATAAAGCTACCAAACCTTCAGATGCTGGGTATTTAGTTTTAACAGCAGAATGTGCAATTGAAGCAGAACCTGCACCCGCTTCGTTTGAAAAAGCGGCTCGTCTAAACCCAGTAATCAAAACTCCTAACAAACCTCCTAATCCTGCCTGAGGATTAAATGCCTGAGAAAATATCATTCCAAAAGCATCATCTACAAAAGTTATGTTTGAGAGAATAATATAAAGACATGCTAAAATATACATTAAAGCCATTAATGGAACAACCTTTTCAGTTACCGAAGCAATTCGCTTAATTCCCCCAATAATTATAACACCCACAAGCACCATCATAATTAATCCAATAATTGTTCGAGAGCTTCCACCTGTCATTCCAAAAGACTCAACTAATTGCATGGCAGCTTGATTGGATTGAGCAGCATTACCTCCTCCAAAAGAAGCACCTATACATAGAAATGCAAAAACTCCTGCCAACACTTTACCTAGACGTGCGAATCCTTTTTCTTGAAGACCTTTAGTCAAATAATACATAGGGCCTCCATACACTGTACCGTCTTCTCCAATATCTCGATATTTCACACCAAGGGTGCACTCAACAAATTTAGTAGACATTCCAAGTAGTCCACAAAGAATCATCCAAAAAGTTGCTCCAGGTCCACCCACAGCAATAGCAAGTGCTACCCCAGCAATATTTCCATTACCAACAGTTCCAGAAACTGCTGTTGCAAGCGCCTGAAAGTGACTTACTTCCCCTTCTTCG
>JBKEHX010000119.1:0-5399 GCA_046711205.1 Flavobacteriaceae bacterium | reverse complement strand
AAAGCAAACTATTCATGAAGTTATGGAGATATTTATTAAGCATAAAATTTCTGGAGGTCCTGTGGTAAATGATCAGGGTGATCTAGTAGGGGTTATTTCTGAAGCTGATTGTATGAAAGAAATTTCAGACAGTCGTTATTTTAACATGCCCATTTTAGACAAGTCTGTTGCTCATTTTATGACAGAAAAAGTAGAAACTATTGCAGCCAATTTAAGTG
This sequence comes from Flavobacteriaceae bacterium, assembly GCA_046711205.1. Taxonomy (GTDB): domain Bacteria; phylum Bacteroidota; class Bacteroidia; order Flavobacteriales; family Flavobacteriaceae; genus MS024-2A. Next base: position 5,181 of record JBKEHX010000119.1, on the reverse strand, counting down.
TATTTGACGCAGCAGCACTATTCGCAAAATCAGGTAGAAGACGTTACCCTGTTATGGAAAACAATCGTTTAGTAGGACAAGTCAGTAGAAAAGATATTGTTATTTCAGCCATTAATATGAAAAGCCAAACATGGCGTTAAGTATATATTGATTTTGCCGCCCTGTAAGTGTTAGCATGTGCCTCAATAATTACCTTAATATCTTTAGAATATCCACCTCCCATACTACATTGAAGAGGTATATTTCTAGCATTACATTGCTTTAATACAAACTCATCTCGTTTTTTACATCCTTCAATAGTAAGCCCTAACCTACCTAGCTTATCTGTACTTAAAACGTCTACGCCACATAAGTAAAAAACAAAGTCAGGTTTAATATTATCTAATAATGAGGGTATCATTACTTTGATTTTATCTAAATAGCTTTTGTCATCTGTACCATCCTCTAGGGCAATATCTAAGTCGCTTTTTTCTTTTCTGAAAGGATAATTTTTTGATCCATGAACGGAACAGGTAAAAACATTTGGATTTGATTCAAAAATAGCGGCAGTGCCATTTCCCTGATGCACATCTAAATCTAGAATTAAAATTTGAGTGACTTTTTTTTTGTCAAGCAAATATTGTGCGGCAATGGCTTGGTCATTTAATAAGCAAAAGGCTTCCCCTCGATCATGAAAGGCATGGTGAGTACCCCCAGCAATATTCATGGCGATTCCTGTTTCAAACGCTTTTTCACAACCCATAATAGTTCCTCCTGCAATAATAAACTCTCTTTTTACTAGTTCTTTTGTTAGAGGAAAACCAATACTTCGCGATTCACTTTTAGATAAATTAATATTACAAAGTCGAGTTACATATTCCTTATCATGAATCCGTAAAACTGCTTCTAATGGAGCTGTAATTGGTATAAATAAATCAGAAGATTTACAGGTACCTTCAAGAATTAATTGTTGTGGAAGCAGTTCATATTTTTCCATAGGAAAACGATGATTTTCAGGTAATGGGAGTCTATAAATAGGATCGTATGCTATGGGGATAAAAGAATTCAATTCCATCTAATGAATTGACAATCCTGTTTTGGTTTCTTTAGCTTCAGGTGAAATAAACACAAAATGACCTTTAGTATTTTCACCCAACAATATCATTCCGTTGCTTTCAATTCCCTTAAGATTTCTTGGGTGTAGGTTAGTTAGAAGAGTCACTTTTTTTCCAATAAGGTCTTCTGCATTAAAATCAATAGCAATACCTGAAACTATAGTTCTTTTTTCATTTCCTAAACTTACGGTTAGCTCCATCAATTTCTTTGTTTTGGCTACTTTTTTTGCTTCAGTAATAACAGCCACTTTTAAATCTAATGCCTCAAAATTTTCAAGGCTTGTTTTGGGTTTTATTGGAGCAATTTGTAAAGTTTCTGTTTTATTTACTGCAGCACTTGCTTTCAATTTTGAGCGCTGCTGCTCCATTTGTTCATTTTCAATCTTTTGAAAAAGAAGAGCAGCTTTTCCAATTTGATGCCCTACAGGCATTAGAATAGAATTAGTTGAAACATCCCCCCATTTTAAACTGGCAGTATTTAAATTAAGCATGTTTTCTAGTTTGGCAGTAGTAAAAGGTAAGATAGGCTGACTAAGTACAGAAAGACCACTTGCAATTTGAAGTGCTGTATTCATGATAGTTTTAACACGTTCAGGATCTGTTTTAATGAGTTTCCAAGGCTCTGAATCTGCTAAATATTTATTTCCAATTCTCGCAAGTTGCATTAAAAGCTGACTTGCTTCTCTGAAATGATAAAGCTCGATGGCAGTTCCTATTTTTTTAGGGAGTGCAGCCATCTGCGAAAGAGCGTTTGTGTCAATTTTTAATAAGGATATGGCAGGTGGAACCACTCCTTCATAATATTTTTGTGTAAGGACAACCACACGGTTTATGAAATTACCATAAATGGCCACTAATTCGTTGTTATTTCGCGCCTGAAATTCATCCCAAGTAAAGTCATTGTCTTTTGTTTCGGGTGCATTTGCCGTTAATACATAGCGTAAAACATCCTGCTGATCAGGAAATTCTGCTAAATATTCATGAAGCCAAACTGCCCAGTTTTTGGAAGTGGAAATCTTCTCACCTTCTAAGTTTAAAAATTCATTTGCAGGAACATTTTCGGGTAAAATAAATGATTCAGAAGCATGAAGGATAATAGGAAAAATAATACAGTGAAAAACAATATTATCCTTTCCAATAAAATGAACCAATTGTGTGTCTTCATCTTTCCAATAAGGCTCCCAGTCTATTCCTTTTTGTGCTGCCCATTCTTTTGTGGAGGAAATATATCCTATGGGAGCATCAAACCAAACATAAAGCACCTTTCCTTCTCCTCCTTTTACAGGCACTGGAATTCCCCAATCTAAATCACGTGTAACGGCTCTCGGTTGTAAACCACTATCTATCCAGGATTTTACTTGCCCATAGACATTAGGTTTCCAATCTTTTTTGTGCCCCTTAAGAATCCAGTCCCTTATAAAATCTTCATATTTATTCAAAGGAAGGTACCAATGTTTTGTTTTTTGTAATTCAGGTTTTGAACCACTTATGGTAGATTGCGGATTGATAAGTTCTGTGGCACTTAAACTACTTCCACAGCTCTCACATTGATCTCCATAGGCCTCTGTATTTTGACATATTGGGCAGGTTCCAGTAACAAACCTATCTGCCAAAAATTGTTTTGCTTCGGGATCATATAATTGCTCTGAATTTATTTCTTCAAATATTTTTTTTTCATCTAGTTGCTTAAAAAACTCTTGAGCTGTTTCATAATGAATTTTTCTAGAGGTACGCGAATAATTATCGAAAGTAATACCGAATTGTTGGAAAGAATCTCTAATTATTTGATCGTAAGTATCGATAATCTCTTGGGGTGTTTTTCCTTCTTTTTTTGCTTTTAGTGAGATAGCCACACCATGTTCATCACTTCCGCAAATAAAAACAACATCTTTTCCTTGACCTCGTAAGTAGCGAGTATAAATATCTGCAGGCACATAAACTCCTGCTAAATGCCCAATATGAATAGGGCCATTGGTATAAGGAAGGGCAGCAGTTACTGTATAACGTTTTGGCATGATGGTCACTTCAATTTTCCTCAAAAATAAACAAATATCTTTCCACTTTAAGGACAACAGCATATGTTTAATCACCCTAAATCATACAATTATTTATCAATACAGCCTTTTAGGTCATCAAGACGAAGAAAGAGCTATAACTTTTCTCATATAAAAGTGCTAAATTCTTTTAAAAAAACCATCTATTTGAGAAAGCTTAGGTGGATATGTTAATTCATAAAAGAGGATCTATTTTTTGTATGGATGTGAATCCATGAATTGCAGAATTTTGACCTCCTAGAGTTTTATTACCTCATAAAATTCGTTCTTTTGGCGAATGCTTTGACCTCTTATGTTCTATACACACTAAAGTTTTTAGAATTTCGTTCTGATGAAATTTCCTAAAGAATTAAAAACTAAATACAAGAATGTAATCATATTCAAAATTCTTTTAAGCGCTCGAATAATGTTTTATATACAACAAATTGTTTTAAATAACTACTTTTGTTTAAAACCTAACGTCATGAGAACCATCGCTTCCTCCGTTTCAGCATACATCAAAACAAAGCCTTATTTGTCTTCTGCACTTTCAGACGGAATCATCAATTTAACTTCTTTAGCAAGACAAATTCAGCCTGAAATTGAAGTGGTTTTAAAAAAAAAGGTAAACCGTGGAGCCATTGTAATGTCATTAAAGCGTATTTCAGATGATGCAGATTTTTCTAGGGATTCAGCTAAAATAGTAGGTGTTTTGAAAAATATGGGAGATATTACCGTTAGATCCTCTCTAATTGATTATAGCTTTTCAATTTCTGAAACCTTATTGTTAAATCAAGCCCATCTATTAAAAGAAATTGAGCATAAAAAAGAAGTATTCTATACTTCTTCAAGGGGGGTAGCAGAGTCTAATATTATAGTGAGCCAAAACATTTCACCCTTAGTTGATGTTTTTTTTAAAAAAGAAATCTGCCATTCAAAAGTGGAAAACCTATCTTCTATCACCATAAAACTTCCAACAGAAAATGTCACTATCCCTGGAATTTATTATTTTATTTTCCAACGCCTTTCATGGGAGGGAATTAATGTAAATGAAATAATTTCTACCTCCAATGAATTTACAATTTTAATTGATGAGCAACAGGTAAGTAGTGCTTTTGAAGAAATTAAGAAACTGAAGTCTCTTTAGTGAAAACTAAACCTTGAAGTATTCCCGTTAGTGTTTTAATCTCTTCTATAGATTGAATTACTAAAAGTAACTTTGGTCCACTTGAGGTGTTTTTTTCTTTTAATGCTAATCGCTCGGGTTCCTTTTGAATTTGAATTAATAAAAAGGAGTAGGCTTCTGAATGGAAAAATGCACTTTGTTGATCAGAAATAAAATAACAAATACACGCTCCTCTTTTAATAATCAATCGCTCTATTCCTAATTTCGTCGCCACCCATTTAAGTCGCATACTGTCTAAAAGTTCTTTTGCGGTTTCTGGAAGAGGCCCAAAACGATCTAAGAGTTTACTTTCAAAGTCAAGTAATTCAGAAGAGGTTTTTACTTTACTAAGTTCTTGGTAAAGCGTAAGACGTTCTTTCACAATATTCACATAATCATCAGGAATAAATAATTCAAAATCTGTATCAATTTGTACCTCTTTAACGTAGGTTTTTATCTCATCATTTTGATCTTCTTCATAAAGTTCTTTAAACTCATTTTCTTTGAGTTCATCAATTGCTTCTTGAAGGATTTTTTGATATGTTTCAAAACCCATTTCATTTATAAAACCACTTTGTTCACCTCCCAATAAATCTCCTGCACCTCTAATTTCAAGGTCTTTCATCGCAATTTGAATTCCTGAGCCAAGCGCTGAAAATTGCTCAATAGTTTTAATTCGTTTTTGAGCTTCACTACTCATTGCACTATGCTCAGGGGTTATAAAATAACAAAAAGCTTTTTTGTTACTTCTGCCCACTCTTCCTCGCATCTGGTGCAGGTCACTTAAGCCAAAAGTATTGGCATTATTTATAAAAATTGTATTCGCATTTGGAACATCCAATCCATTTTCAATAATGGTGGTAGCAATAAGAATGTCATATTCTCGTTG
>JBKEHX010000118.1:0-5467 GCA_046711205.1 Flavobacteriaceae bacterium | reverse complement strand
AATAAGTACACGAATAACTACACCCCAAAGCAGTCAAAATGGATTTAATTCTACTTAATGCATATTTTTTTGTCTCATCTGAGAATTCAAAAGTATCCTTATAAAATTTTTCCAAGCCGCTAGTAGGACAAAATTTGATTTTTGGAGAACTAATTATTTAAATTCGTTTTGTAAAGGAATGTAAAAGGTAGTAACAGTAATTTTCTTTATGAATTAAATAATGCAGAAATCTACATATAATTTTTGGTATTTAAGGAAGCATGTGTTATAAATTAATATCACCTCACCCAAACTACTATAACATTATGTTGCTTAAAACAAGTTCCAGAGACGCTGGATAGCATTCCACTTCAAATTATAAGTCAAGCCATGACATTTTTTCCCTACTCTCTGAAATATCCCAATTGATTTTATTCTTGATCCTTTTCGATTTTATTATTACTTTCCAATATTGATCTGTCTTCTAGGACAGACGCTGAATGTAGGATAAATACGCTAACATATTGATTCTAAAAACTATCACAATTTAAATTATGCTTTCTATCTTTTTCCTATGGGGAGTAATCCTGTTCTGCTCCATTCCTCTAGGTCTTTTTATTTTAAATAATTTGAAAGTGAGTTTTTTATCTCGCTCTTTTGATAAATTTATTATTTCGTTCTGGATTGGGATTTCAATTATTGGGTTAATTCAGCTTTTCCTTTCTGGATGGTTTGTACTAACCCTATGGTTTCCTCTCGCTTTTAGTCTACTATCTCTCTCTTTGATACAAAATACGGAGATAAAGTTAGAATTGACGATTTGGTGGAAAAACTTTTTTATTCAGAAAAGTAATTTTTTGGGAGGAGTTTTTTTACTATTTTCATCAGTATTTTATATGGTCAGTTCCCCAATTGTTTGGGATGATACTGGTGGATACCATATAGGGAACATTGAATGGCTATCTCAATATGGAATAACCTATGGAATTGGCCTAATTCATAACAGACTAGCATTATTATCTTCATGGAATACTGTTATTGCTACATTCAATCATGGAGTATTTGAACACCGGGTTTTTTCAATTACAAATGGCCTTTTACTTTTTCTATTACTATTACAAATCGTAGTTTTATTGAAACGACTTTCTTCAAATCATAGGAAAAAAAGTGATGCCTACCTTTTAATTTTTATAGGATTAGTTTTAATGATATCCTTATATAAGAAGATGTTTCACTCTGCTTCTTCTGATATTGCAAGTTATTTTGTAACTATTTTTGTTTCTTGGTTAATCATACTCATTTTAGAAGCAAGAAAACAAAATAAGAGAGAAGTGCTGGGAATAGAGTTACCATTTCTTCTTTCCACTCTTGCTATCGGGTTTAAATTTGCGATACTTCCAGTTGTAGTCGCCAGCTTTGTTTTATATTTCTTTCTCAGTAAAAATAAAATTAAACCTTTATTATTTTCTTTTCTTTCAGGACTTATTGTATTAGGAATGATTGCTTCTTCAGGGTATAAAGCCTCAGGTTGTTTCTGGTTTCCAGCTCCTATATGTGTAGAGACCCCTTGGGGTCTAGGGGAGCAGGAAGCCACTCGCTTGTCCAAAGTAATCCACGATGTTGCGGTAGATGCTTATGGGCTTGTTCCCGAAGATAAAATTCATTCTATATCATGGATTTGGTATTGGGCAAAAGCTACAAAATCCAACTTTATTGCTTTTATATTGGTATTGCTATCTGCCCTGTTACTGCTTAAGGGAATACTGGTTAAGCCTGAAGAGAGACACCCTGCTATGTATTGGCTTTTTGGTATAGGGGTTTCTGGAGTTGCATTTCTTTTATTGAAAGCTCCTGACCCAAGGCATAACTGGAGTTACTTTCTTATAATCCCCGCCATTTCTCCTATGATTTTTTCAGTAAATATCCTGAGAAAATCTGGGTTTGGACTTTCTTATCTTTCTGCATTCCTGCTTACGAGTATTTTTATTGTAAGTGTCTCTTTCAAAAAAGATCCATTATTTTATGAAAAAGAATTATTAAACTTAATAGAAACAAGACAAATAAAAACAGAGCTAAGTTCTGGTTTTTTTATCCCACCTAAGGTCATTCCTTTTTCACAAAATAGGTCTAGTCACACAGAGTTTGAACTAGTACCTTTTCAGCTTATTAAAAAGAAAGCTGGGGATTTAGATTATTATATTCCTAAAACAGGTAACTCTTGTTGGATTGCCCCTCTTCCTTGCGCCAATATTATTATCAAGAAGAAGTTGCAGTTAAAAAACCCTAAAGTAGGGCTTCTAGAGGGGATTGTCAAGAAGTAGCTTTTTATATTCAATGGTAAAGCTCGCGGTATAGATGATTTTAGATATTTACTTTTGCCTAGGGCAAATATACAACAATGACTGAAAAATTTAAATCCTCAAAGTGTCAATTTAAATGAAACGCAGACTAAAGCCACTCAAGATCATTATGGATCTCCCTGAACGGATTTCGACACAATTCAAAACCGAAGAAGATCGTATAAAGTTGAAATACTTGTATCTTGCTATTTAATAATAGACTGTTTAATCGTGATACAGTACTAGCTTTAAAGATAATTCTAACGAAATAAATTGTATTTTAGTATGGCATAAATCGCCCTAAAACCATCTATCCAAGTAATTTTCTTTCCTTCTTCATAGGTTCTGCCATAGTATGAAATCCCGACTTCATAGATTCTAACTCTGGGACGAATCTTTGATATTTTTGCTGTAATTTCTGGCTCAAAGCCAAATCGATTTTCCTCCATTGTTATTTGATCTAATACTTCCTTTCGAAAAACTTTGTAACCAGTTTCCATATCAGTCAAATTCAGATTGGTAAACATATTAGATAACAAAGTTAAAAACATATTTCCAATTTGATGCCAGAAGTATAAAATTCTTCCAGCATCTCCACTTTTAAAACGTGAACCGTAAACAATATCCGCCTTTCCCTCTTGAATGGGTTTGATCAATTTACCGTAATCAGAGGGGTCATATTCTAAATCAGCGTCTTGTATAATGACCACATCACCAATTGCTGCGTTAAATCCTGTTCGCAATGCAGCTCCTTTACCAGAATTGATGTCATGATATTTTACTTCTAATTTTTCATCACTTCTTGAATACTCCTCAAGAAGCATTTTTGTATTATCTTTGGATGCGTCATCAACAAGTATGATCTCATACTCATATCTATTTAGAGATTCATGCACTAATCTGATGACTTTCAGGATTGTGTGCTCTTCATTGTAGCAAGGAATGATAACCGATATTTTCATGAAGTTTTCTTAACTATAGCAAGTAAAGATAACCCTGGAAATGGAACGAATGAATCAATTCGCCTTATCAAAGGCATTAATTTATCAAAAACTCTCATGTTTCTGCTTCCAAGAGTATCTCTTTTCAATATCATACTCTGTCCAATCCACCCTAATGTACCAATTTTGTTGAATGAATTCATCTCAAGCACTTTAAACCCAGCTCCAACTAATTTTTTAAGTAACATTTTTTTATCATATCTCCTGTAATGGCCCAAATTCTTGTCAATTCGAGAGTAAATATGATTATTCGCTGGTACAATTATAACTCCTTTTTTTATGTTTGGAATTTTAGCAATATTACCCATCGCATTCTCATCATCTTCAATATGCTCTAGAACATTTGAACAAAAGAAGGAGTCAAATTGCTCATCTATATTAGGAGGTTTTTCGATATCCCATAAAATTGTACCAGACAAATATTTCTTCTCAGAGGCAACTGTTCTTAAATATCCTTCATTATTATCACTTGCCCATAAATCAGTGCATTGCTCATTTAAAGCATCTAAATTATTTCCAAGTCCACAACCAATCTCTATTACTCTGCCAAACAGCCCAGATTCGCTTAATTCCACAGTCCATCTTGCAAAATCAGAAGAAACGGACATTTCCTGCAAAATTGTCTTACCATAATTGTTGTCATAATTTGCTGAATCTAAAATCATAATGCCAATATTTTAATAGTTAAAATTTCTTACAAGATGCGAGTAAGATAAGATCTTTTGGAAACTGCGGTTTGTCTTCGGCTTTTTGGAGTTTTTTTAGAATGTCCATAACTTTCGCAATATGTAAAACATGAACTGTACACTTCAAATTATTATAAGTCATATTAATATAAAACATGCAACGAAAGTGCATAATATAAATATTCCCTTTATTGTTATTGCCAAAAATTACTTTTTTACCAAAATAGGTCCAGCCTCACAGAGTTTGAACTGGTCCCTTTTCAGCTAATTTAAAAAAAGCTGGTAATTTAGAATATTTTACTCTCAAAATGGGTAACTCTCTTTGGACTGCCCCTCTTCCTGGTGCAAATATTATTATCAAGACGAAGTTAGAGTTAATAAATCCAAAAGCTGGTCTTTTAGAAGGGATTCCAAGCAGGAGACTAAATATATTAGCTGGTAGAGCTCAAAGTATAGATGATCTTAGATATTTACTTTTACCTAAATCCTATAATTAATTATGACTGAAAACATTAAAAACTCAATATTTTAGCCACAAGGCTTTAACTGGTTAGTAAAGGTACAACTTTTTCCCAAACAGCATCAACGCTAATATTTGAAACGCAGGGAGGCGGTTCGTTTGTTTGTAAGGGATACACACACTTAGCATTGCAGCCATAGCAAGACATGGGATAGGATACAGTTTCTAACACAATTTCTTGCCCGGCTAACTCCGGATATGGGAGAAAACGACCAAAATAAGCTCCTCCTAAAACACAAATAACGGGTGTCTTTACAGCAGCAGCAATATAAACAGCACTTGTCTCACCACTAACCAAAAACTTTGTATATTTCAAAAGTTGCGGTAATTCATCCAGAAGTGTTCCTGCCCACTCTAACGAGGCTCTAGATATGCTTTGAATAGATTCAGCCAACGGTTTTTCACTAGGTACGCCGTCTAAAATACCCGTTAATCCAGTTTGATTGTAAATTCGATCGGCAATTTCAGCAAAACACTCAACAGGCCATTGCCGTAAAGCTGTACTTACTCCCGGGAACAAAACATAGTACTCTCTTTTTTTCCAATTTCTGGTGGTCGTGCGAGGTAATTTAAGTTTTGGATAGTTAGCTTGGTAGGGTTTTGCTGAAAGCCCCTGAAAAAACTCTGCATTGCGTTCCAGTTCTGTCATCATTTTAGTTGAGGTTGGAATCAATTCTGTGTGCCAACCATCCGCTATTGTTTTTTTCAACCAATTACGATTACTCATATCTCCAACTGAACTCACTCTTCGTAAAGCATCACTTGCTCGAATTAGTGAATCACCGTGGTAAAACTCACGAGAAAATGTGGGTTGAATCGCAATTTGTACACCTAAGTTTTTAATTTTACGGAGGAGGTTCCAGCGATAACGGGAAATAGTTTTGAATTGTTTGACGTCAACTACAAGCACCTCGTCCCAATATGGCAGAGCCTTGGCCAAAC
>JBKEHX010000117.1:0-5486 GCA_046711205.1 Flavobacteriaceae bacterium | reverse complement strand
CTAGAAGGTATAAAAGGGATTGACAAAATTGTTAGAGAATAAGGCATTATAACTATCTTTACTAAATGATTTTAGAAAAATCAAATCAAGACACTGTTAAAGAAGTTTTTATAAACTACTTAGACAATAAAGGGCATAGAAAAACTCCAGAACGTTTTGCTATTCTCTTTGAAATATATGATATTAAAGTACATTTTGATATTGAGTCATTATACATCAAAATGAAAAATAAAAATTACCGTGTCAGTAGAGCAACACTCTATAATACAATTGAACTTTTATTGGAATGTGGCTTAGTAAGAAAACATCAATTTGGGAAAAATCAAGCCCAATATGAAAAATCATATTTTGATCACCAACATGACCATATTATTCTAACAGACTCAGGAGAAGTAAAGGAATTTTGCGACCCTAGAATCCAACAAATAAAAAAAACTATAGAAGAAGTATTTGATGTAGATATTCACAAGCATTCTTTATATTTTTACGGCACTAAAAAGAAATAAAAAAATCAACAAAACATGGCAGTAGATTTGCTACTCGGTCTTCAATGGGGAGACGAAGGAAAAGGGAAAATTGTAGATGTATTAGCCACTTCTTATGATGTAATCGCGAGATTTCAAGGCGGACCCAATGCTGGTCACACTCTTGAGTTTGAAGGAAACAAGCATGTTTTACACACCATACCTTCTGGAATATTTCATCCAAAAGCCATAAACCTTATCGGTAATGGGGTGGTTATTGACCCTGTTATTTTCAAAAAAGAAATTGAAAATTTAGCTCCTTATAAAATTGATTTTACCGATAAATTATTGATTTCAAAAAAAGCTCACATTATTCTTCCTACCCACAGACTTCTTGACGCAGCCTCGGAGGCAGCAAAAGGGAAAGCTAAAATTGGTTCAACTCTGAAGGGAATTGGCCCTACTTATATGGACAAAACTGGAAGAAATGGAATTAGAGTAGGTGATATTCTAGCTCCAGACTGGGAAGAAAAATACCAGCGTCTAACAAAAAAGCACTTAGAAATGCTTAAAAGTTATGATGCATCCGTTGAGTACGATTTGAAAAGTATGGAAAATACATTCTTCGAAGGCATAACAGCGCTTAGAAAATTTAAACTTGTTGACAGTGAGCAATATCTTATTGAAGCACAAAAAGCAGGTAATAAAATTTTAGCAGAAGGAGCACAAGGATCCCTCTTAGATATTGATTTTGGAACTTATCCTTTTGTAACTTCTTCAACAACTACAGCAGCTGGAGCTTGTACCGGATTAGGAGTAGCACCAAACAAAATAAAGGAGGTATACGGTATTTTTAAAGCCTATACCACTCGAGTTGGAAGCGGCCCTTTCCCTACTGAACTTTTTAATGAGGACGGAGAAACAATGGGGCGTGTAGGAAATGAATTTGGTGCAACAACAGGACGCTCAAGAAGGTGTGGTTGGATTGATTTAGTGGCGTTGAAATATTCGATTAATATTAATGGAGTCACTCAATTGATGATGATGAAGGGAGATGTACTTTCTGGCTTTAAAAATATAAAAGTCTGTACTGCCTATAATACACCAAAAGGAAAAATGAATTATTTCCCATATGATATTTCTTTAGGTATAGAGCCAATCTATCAAGAATTACCTGGCTGGAAAGAAGATTTAACAAAAATGACTTCTACAGCTGAATTTCCATCTAGTTTTCAAAACTATATTGATTATTTAGAGAAAGTGTTAGAAACGCCAATTAAAATAGTCTCTGTTGGACCTGATCGTAAACAAACAATTTTTAGATAAATTAAAAAATGGGGTTACGAGCTTATACGATTTTATTTGTCATTTGTAGCCTTTGTTTAACTGCACAAAGTTCTAAAGAACCTAAAATAATTAAAATTCTCCAAGCTGGTGGGTCAACTCAAGATCAAGAAAAATTTCCTGGCGCTAATATTTTATTTAAAACCTCAAACAAACGCGTCAAACTTTTCCATGAAGGTGCCTTAATAGAATCTAATAAAGCGTACTTCTATTCTAAAGACAATTACTTCAAGGCAATGGGTGATGTTATTTTTACCCAAGGCGATAGCTTACGAATGACCTGCAATATCATTGAATATAACGGGAAAACTAAAACTGCAATAGCCATAGGTAATGTTAATCTTAAAAGACCTGACATGGCCCTTAAAACAGAAAAACTAAACCTAGATCGTATTAATGAAAAGGCATTTTACAATACAAAAGGGATTGTTGTTGATAGCGCTAGCACGCTTACCAGTAATAGAGGAACCTATTTTATGGCCCAAAAGAAGTATCGCTTTACTTCTGATGTAACTATCTTAAATCCTGAATATACAGTTACCTCAGAACAATTGGATTATTTCACTGAATTAAACCAAGCCTACCTTTATGGTAATTCAAAAATAAAAGGGGAGGCCTATACCATTTTATGTGAACGCGGGTTTTACGACATGCAAAGGGAAAAGGGGATTTTTAAAAAAAATGCTACCCTTTATTACGATAACAAAATAATCAAAGGTGACAGCCTCTATTTTGAGAGCGAACGAAATTATGCAGCGGCAACAAAAAACGTAAGTATTGTTGACTCCCTCAATAACTCTATTATTACAGGACACTATGGAGAAATTTTTAAAGAAAAAGACTCTGCAATTATTACGCGAAGAGCTATGGCTATTAATATAGTCGATCAAGACTCTCTATTTATTCATGCGGACACCCTTGTAGCAACTGGTCCACAGGATAGACGTATTTTAAGAGGGTATTATGATGTCAGAATTCTTAAAAGCGACATACGAGGCCGTTCTGACTCATTGTATTTAGATGAATCAATAGGCCTAACAAAATTACTAAGTAGGCCACTCACCAAACAACAAGAACAAGTTTTTACTGAAGCAGATCGAAACGACGCAAATCCTGTTTTATGGTTTGGAGAAAGTCAGATGTCAGGAAATGAAATCCATCTTATCTCTGATCTTGAGACCAAAAAACTAGACTCCTTAAAAATCACTAAAAATGTTTTTATTATTGAAAAAGACACTTTAAGTGAAGACGGCTACCAACAAATTAAAGGCGGAATTTTAAACGGAGCATTTAAAGAAGGGGGCTTGGATAACATTATCATTACTAAAAACACTGAAATGGTCTATTACCTATATAATGATGAAGAGCTAAAGCTCATAGGAATTGACAAAACAACTTGCAGTGCACTGCAAATGAATTTTGTAGATGGACAAATTGAAGACATTACCTTTTTAGTGAGTCCAGATGGAGATGTGTTTCCAGAAGGAGAGTTACCCCTAAATGATCGAACCTTAAAAGGCTTTATATGGCGAATCACCGAACGCCCTGATACAATTGAAGACCTTTTTGATGAAAAAGATAAGGAGGATCAGTTTGCTGAAATATTGAGATTTAAATTTCCCCAAGAAATAAATGAAGAAGAAACTAAGAAAAATAAGTAATGACCTCTCTTCATGAAGACTTTTTAAACTATCAAGCAAAAACAACACCTCACCCATTAGGAATTGCTGTTAAAAAAGCAAAAGGAGTCTATATAACAGACACTACAGGTAAAAAATATCTTGACTTTATAGCCGGGGTTTCTGCCTGTAGTCTTGGCCACTGCCACCCAAAAGTAGTCTCTGCAATTCGCAAACAAGCTAAAAAATACATGCATGTAATGGTCTATGGTGAATTTGCCCTAGCACCTGCTGTAAATCTATCTAAAGAATTAATTGCCTTGCTTCCAGACAATCAAGAAGCGGTGTATTTAACAAATTCTGGAACAGAAGCCATTGAAGGGGCATTAAAATTAGCAAAAAGAGCAACAGGTAGAAGTGAGCTAATTGGTGCCGTTAATAGCTATCATGGAAGTACACATGGCTCGCTAAGTTTATTAGGATCAGAACACCAAAAAGCAGGTTATCGTCCTTTACTACCGAATACAAGGTTTATTCGATTTAATTCAGAAAGTGATTTAGCTTATATTACAAAAACTACTGCGGCTGTTTTACTAGAAACAATTCAAGGAGGTGCAGGCTTTATTCTCCCACAAAATGACTATTTACAAAAAGTAAAAGCGCGCTGCCAAGAGATAGGTGCTTTACTTATCTTGGATGAAATACAACCTGGTTTTGGACGAACAGGAACCTTTTTTGGTTTTGAAAATTTTGGTATTCAACCAGATATTGTAGTGATGGGAAAAGGAATGGGAGGTGGACTTCCTATAGGAGCCTTCTCAGCGTCCCATGAACTTATGGGGCTCTTAGAAGACAACCCTAAACTAGGGCACATAACAACCTTTGGGGGAAATCCTTTAATTGCTGCAGCTTGTTTAGCAACTTTACGTGAAATAAGAGACACTAAACTATTAAAAGAAATTCCTAATAAAGAAGCTTTATTTAGGTCTGAATTAAATCACCCAAAAATTAAATCTATAAATGGGAAAGGACTTATGCTTGCTCCAATGCTTGAAAATGAAGAATTAGCGAATCAAGTGGTCCTTAAATGTCTTGAAAAAGGACTCCTATTATTTTGGTTGTTATGGGAGAAAAAAGCCATACGCATATCACCTCCATTGACAATTTCAGAAAAGGAAATAATAAAAGGATGTGCAGTTATACGTTCAGTTTTAGACGAAGTATCGTAAAAATACTGTTGATTATTTTGTTAAAAACAAAGCGTAAGGAAGTTGAATGATTAAGAACTAGTCCTTAACTTTCTACAAATATTTTTTTCATAAAATTTATGTTGGATTTCAATTCCGAAAATATACAATCTTCGATCACAAAATTTGAGCGAATGCTCAAAACCAATCATGTGTATTTTTTTGATGCACAAGAATTTGAGGACATCATAGTTCACTATCTTGGCTTTGCCGAAAATGCTTTAGCAAAAAAAGCTTTGAAAATGGGGCTCACACAACACCCATCAAATCTTGAATTAATGCTTCTTCAAAGTGAAATTTTTATTTTAGATGAAAAATATAAAACAGCAATTGATTTACTTGATTACATCTCAGAAATAGACCCCTTGCATGAAGAGGTTTTACTGCAAAGAGCAACTATAGCTTCTAAATCAGGAGATCATAAAAATGCTATCACGTTTCTTAAAGATGCCCTTGAGATTTCGGACGAACCTGATGAAATTTGGAACTTACTTGGTATGGAGTATCTCCTTGCTGAGGATTATGAAAATGGGATTTACTATTTCAGAAGTTGTCTCAGGTTCAATAAAGAAGACTATCCTTCGCTTTACAATCTTCTTTATTGCTTTGAACAATTGGACAAAAATGAAGAGGCAATTGAATCACTAAACGAAGTTTTGGAACACAACCCATATTGTGAAGTCGCTTGGCATCAATTGGGAAAAATATTCTCTAAACTAGGAAAAACAAAAGAAGCGCTATCTGCCTTTGAATTTGCTATTATTAGTGATGACACTTTTACAGGTGCTTATATTGAAAAAGGAAAAGTTTTA
>JBKEHX010000116.1:0-5520 GCA_046711205.1 Flavobacteriaceae bacterium | reverse complement strand
ATATTTTTGATTGAGATAATCTACTTCTAAACGTGCAGAAAAAGAATAGGAATTTTCTGCTAACTGCTTTTCTACATGTGAAATGGTGTCATATTCATCTTCAATTTCACCAAATAGTTCTTCTACGATATCTTCAACAGTAACAATTCCTGAGGTTCCTCCATACTCATCAATAACCACTGCTATACTTTTATGTTGTCTTGTAAGTAATTTTAATACATCGTTCACAAGCATGGTTTCTGGAATATATGCAACAGGCAGCAGGACGTTTCGCAGTGCTTTAGGTTTTTTAATAATCTCAAACGCATGAACATATCCTAAAATATGATCGATTGTTTCTTTATAAACTGGTATCTTAGATAAGCCTGTAGAAATAAACAAGGCTTTGATATCTTCAATAGAAGTTTGTTCTTCAACTGCAATAACCTCTGCACGAGGAACCATTGCTTCTCTTGTTTTAACCTCAGAAAAATCTAGGGCATTTTGGAAAATTTGAATTTCAGAATCTAAATTTTCTTTGTCTTGATTCGATTCTAGCTGTTCTTCAATGTAATTACCCAATTCCACTTTTGAGAAAGACAATTGAACTTTGTCTGAATCTGTGTTAAAAAATCGTTTAAGAATTAAATCTGTAAATTCAATAATTAAAAAGGTGATGGGATAAAATAGCAGATAAAAAAAAGCTACTGGAATCGAAAATACTTTTATGAAAGTGTTCGCATACAGTTGAAAAAAAACTTTAGGTAAAAATTCCGCCGTAAGTAATATAATGCCTGTAGAAATTAGAGTTTGATAAAAAACAATCAGTAAGCTAACCTCTCCTGTTAATAGCGTTTCAAAATAAAATAGTTGTAAAATTCTATCACCCATAAAAATTCCATAAAGCACTAAAGCTACATTATTTCCCAGAAGCATTGTGGCAATAAAACGAGAAGGTTTTTGGGTTATTCTTTTTAAAACTTTGGAAGTAAAACCTTGTTGTGATTTTTCAATCTCAAGATAAATTCGGTTAGAAGAAACAAAAGCAATTTCCATACCTGAAAAAAATGCAGATAGGATCAGACAAATAATAATAAGTATATCGGATTCGATCATTTAGATAAATTGGACCGCTTGTCAAATTTCTTTCGGTAATGTCTTCTAAAAAGAGCCATAAAAATTGAAGCTCCTGCAAAACCTAAAAAAAGATAGGCTCTTGGGGGCTCGCTGTTCCATCTTCTAAAGGCTTCAAAAATTGATATAACGGCAATTACCCAGTATAATATTTCTGAAATTCGGTGGTTTTTCATTCTTGTTTTAGGGTGTCTGAAGGTTCTGAAACGTTTATAGTTCCAATAAGGTTTCCTGTTTTAAATTTAGTGAAATCTTTATTGGTATCCAATCTGAGGGCATCAAAATCGTAATCTTTATCTTTAAAATTAAACGATTTTTCTGTGAAAAGCCATTCGGTTTGTGCGTCCCAAAAAAGTTGGTCTGAAGTAAGTACAGATCCATCATGGGATTTCAATTGAACATTTCCTCTAAGATCTATAAGTTTAGTTTCATCATAAAGTATTCCATAATCTGCTAAAACTTCATTTTCATTTCCCGCAGTGTCAAAAAAGATCACTTTAAGTCCTTCTGGAAACTCGGCATAGCGAAAACTAAGGTTTGTATAGTCCACATGTTTCGGGGCGGTTAAAACCGCTTGAATTTTCATAGAATCTGTATAAACCATCCTTATGTTATAGGCGATAGCTAATGGATCTTGACGATCTATACTCATTTCCTTTAACTCCTGAGAATTATCTTCACAAGAAACACTAAGGGCTATGATAAAAACCATAACCCTTAGTGTTTTGTTTGATAAAAAATATTTCATTTTAAAGTGATGGCACCTTAATGCTATTATTAATCCAACAATTAAATACTACTTTTGTCCCTTGATTACCTTCGGTAAAGATATCTGTTTTGCTAGGGGCTCTTCCTATATAACTTTCCACCGTTTTTATGCTCACTTTCTTAAGAGAAGCATCTACCTGTCCTGCTTTTCGAGCTATATCTGCTGCAAGCCAGTAAACAGCTCGCTTATTAAATTGAGAATCACCACATTGGTTAGCGCTGTCTGCATATAATCTTGCAATCAGCAAATATGCACGTCCTAATGAAGGCTGGAAACTCAATGCTTTATTAGCATAGCTTCGCGCAGATGATTTACGCCCAGTAATTTCAAATTTATTAGCAATCTTCATTAATATTTTTGCCTTTCTATAATTATCTTCTTCTAAAGCAATTGACTCTTCATAGTATTTTAAAGCTTCTGAGGTGTTTCCTCTTTTGTTATTTAACAATCCGAGATAATATGCAGAATCAGCTGAAGGATCTAAAGAATGTAGGGCTTCTACTAGGGTTACAAAAAATGAATCATCAGAGCATTCTTTACTATCCATTCTACTAGCTGCACGTTTTAACCAAACAATATTTCCTTTGTTTTCATCAAAATTTCTTTGATATAATGGAATCAAGTTTTTACAAGTAGCTTCTTGCGCTATAATTGCATCAAGGTTAGATAAAAAGGTTCCTATTGCATTTGAGTTTACATTATAGACTCTTTTATTTCTGTTTTCTCTACTACTTAATGCGGTTCCTTCTTCTTCTTTTTTTAGAATAACATCTAATTTTTTGGCAAGCGCTGTGCCTTCAATATCAAATTTTTCTGATACCTCTTCGTATTTATTAATTAACAACTCCATTGTTACTTCTTGATCACCAGCCTTATAACGGTCATAGTATGTTTTGAAATAGTTATATAATAATTGAGGGTTTGTAAAACTCGCAGGGTCTTTTTGGTAAGCTTCATTAAACGTATCATATACCTCTTTTAAATTCCCAATTTCGTAATCTAGAAGTGCCTGAGCTTTTTTACTTAAAACATCACCTACAATACTATTATTTCTTCTTTTTGGAAAATATTCTATCCATTCTCCATAAAGCTTTATAATATCTAATTTGGATGCAGCAACCTCCTCAGGAGTTCCGTTTTTAATTAAGTCTTTTAAAATTCGCTCTCCATAAGAGAATACCGCAACATTTATTGAAGGACAACTCGTTCTCACATTTAGCCATGGTTGGTAAGCTGACTTATAGTTTTTTACTTTTGCAAATTCTGCAAAAATGGATAAATCTTGCTTACAGACATTAATGTCTTGACCCATTACTGTCGCTTGAAATAAAAAAGTTAAAAACATTACTCTTAAAACAAATCTTTTTTTCATTATATCAATTTTAATTATACCTCCTTTTTATAAACCAAATATCATTAAGTGACAACCCTAAGCGAAAGGCGACAAATGATTCTTTGACTAAACTAGCTTCTTTTTGACCTCGTTGGCTTAACTCAAAACCAACATTGACATTTGAAAGACCACCTAGAGGTAGACCCATTCCAAAAGATATGCCAGTTTCTTTTAAAGGTATGTTATTCACTATTAAGCTCATCTGTTCAGAGCGGAAACCAAATCTATAAACAACCCTACTCCAAAAACTTGTGAATGAAGCGTAATTAGGTATATAAAACCCTCCTAAAGACCATTGTATGGCGTCTCTATATAGAATGTTATCCCTTGTAAAAAAATCATTATTAAAGGTAGCCGATTTTATTAAATTTCTTTGTGCTCCTAAAAACCATTTTTTGTTTTTTCCAAAACCCACTCCGGCGCGTATTGTTTCTGAAATATCTAAAGCGGTTTCGTCTAGACCAAAAGGTTGAAGATCAATTTCAACAAAATCTGTTAGCGACTCATTTTTAAGAGATTGAGTGTAAAAAATTCTATCGTTTTGAGAGGTTATTGATGCATCTGGTTGAAAGGAAAACATCCCTTGCACCATAAATTTCTTTTTGATGGGAACAATTACTTGTGCAGAAAGCAGGTAATTTAATCCAGAAATACTGGATTGGTTCGTTAGAAAAGTACCGTTGTCAATTCCCTCAACAAACTGACCTGTTCTATAAAATAAATTTCCAAAATTATAATTAACCGTAACCCCTATCGAAAGGAACTTTGTAAGCGGAACACCAACAGATAAATAAGTTTGGTTTACACCGCCTGTTCCCTCGTATCGATTTAATGTCTCCAAGTCATCTGCAACAGAAATACCTTCAACTCTATAGCCTACAGAGGAATATGGAATCAAGCCGAATCCAAATCCAAAAATTCCCGCAGGAATACTAATCGATAAATAATCAAGAGAAGCTGTATCAGCATTTGTAGATTCTGAGATGGATGCAATGTTGTTGTTTCGATAATTTACGCCTACTGAGTAGGTGGTTAATTTTAGAAAACCATAACTCGCAGGGTTATTTAAATTAGCATGAATAGAATCTGTAAAAACATCTAAACCACCCATGTGGCGTGTTGCTTGTGTTCCACTAAAGTTTCGTTCCCCTAAACCACCTGAGGAGTAGGGAGATGATGACCCGCTTTGTGCTGTCGTAATGCTAGTCATTAAAACAAGAAAAAGAAACCAATTTATTCGTGTCATGAAATTGTATTCATTGCTAGGATATAATTCAAACCTTTTGCTAAAAAATTTGAATGAGCAAATATGCTATTTTTTAATGGTTTTGGCAACATTTTAGCATCACCCCCTGTTAAAATAACCGTTAAATGTCCATATTTTAGTTGATAGGTTTGAATTACACCTTTTAATTCATTGATTATTCCATTATAAACTCCCGTGTGAAGCGCTGCTTCAGTAGAGGTTCCATAGTTGTCTTGTGTTTCTTCTGGAGCTAATAAAGGTAGTTTTCCGGAATAGTCATACATACTTTTATAGCGCATTGAAAAACCAGGACTAATAGATCCGCCTTGGTGAACTCTATCTTTATCTAAAAGATCATAGGTGATGCAACTTCCTAAATCTATTATAAGAACATTTTGTGTTGGATATAAATTTGCACTAGCCGCTAATAAAGCAATCCGGTCTTCTCCTAACTGTTTTTGAGGGCTGTAAAGTGTTGTGAAAGGTAATTTTAAATTAAAAGAACAGCGAAACACTTGAAACATTTTCAATGCTTTTTTTAAAGGTTCCTCAAAAGAACCATTAACATCAGAGAGCATCACTTTTGATAGGTTTGGATATGCTCTCTTTATTTTATTTAATGAAACTTCCCAATCTTTAAGTTTCTCTGAAAAAGAATCTAAAATATTCCCCTTCTCAAACACATAGTATTTAATGCTTGTATTGCCAATATCAATGATGAGTTGCATCTACTTAATTTATTGAATATGTAAAATTACGAAGAAAATGTAAAGAAATGTTTTTGTGTATCATAAAAGGCGTTTATATTTGCACTTGCTTAAAAGCGGGGTACCTTAGCTCAGTTGGTAGAGCAAAGGACTGAAAATCCTTGTGTCCCTGGTTCGATTCCTGGAGGTACCACCATAATCCCTGTAAGCTCAATGTTTACCGGGATTTTTTATTTAGGTTGTCTAAAACTTGTCTATTTATACCCCTCTGCTTTATTTAAGGATTTCATTG
>JBKEHX010000115.1:0-5548 GCA_046711205.1 Flavobacteriaceae bacterium | reverse complement strand
AATTCTAAAACAACCTTTGATAAATCGCTGCTAAAATCTTTAAGATCATTATACTTTTGACTGTTAGTAAACCCATAGCCATAACCAGGATCACTATAGTAACCTAAACCCGAACGATGGGTTAATAAATGAATAATTTTTATTTCGTTTTTACAAGGAGACTGACCATTCTCAGTCTTGCAATTCATGTTTTTAAATTCAGGAATATATTTAGACAAATTATCATTAAAATCAATTAAACCCTTTTCGTGTAATTTCATCATAGCCACAATAGTAATAGGTTTTGACATGGACCAGATTGGAAAAATCGTTTCCAAATATGGTTTGTAATTTTGAGTGTAAATATTTTTATCACCCATTTTTCCTGAATTTTCTGAATGAAAATACACCGTTTTTCCATCTTTAAAAACCATAGCTATATTACTTCCAGTAATTTCCTTTTCAATTATTTGTTTTTGAAATTCGGCAACTTTTTCAAATTGAGAAAAACCATAAGAACATATTAATATTGAAGTTAAGTATATGTATCTGTATGTTTTTTTTTTCATAATTCATTGATTTTATTTTGCTTAAAATATATAAAAGCTCTTTGAAGCGCAACTATAATTTTCTAATCTTTATGTTTTTAAACCAAATCGAAGCATCATGGTCCTGAAGGCCAATAAATCCTTTTTTGAATTTACCATAATTAGGAGAATCTTTCCATTTTCCAGAAGCCTTTCTTAATTCCCAATCTTCAGACCAGGGGACAAATGAAAGCAAAATCTTTTCATTTAACCAGTATTCAACCTTTTCACTAGTAAAAATTATTTTACTAGTATTCCACTCTCCCGCGGGTTTGACTATTTTTTTAGAATTGTCTGGAGTATACATGGCATAATCCGCCCCTGTTTTTTGCCATTCTTCTAGAGTAGCATTATTTATCTCTCCCCATTTTAAATCATCAATCAATTGATACTCGGGAGAAACATCCGATATACTCGGATATCCTTCTTTAATGTGATAAAAAATACCGCTATTTCCACCAACAGGTAATTTCCATTCAAGGTATAATTCAAAATTTTCAAATTCTTCATTTCCAAATATAATATCTCTTCCTCCAATCCAATCAGTCTCTAATCTTAATTCCGTCTCAAAGGTTAAGAATCCTTCTTTTACAATCCATCCAGGAGGCATAGTTTCTGAATTATAGCCTCTCCATCCACTAGTAGTTTCTCCATCAAAAAGAAAAATCCATTGATTGTTATTATTAGGTTGATTATTACATTGGGTGAAGAGAAAAAGAAAAATCAGAAATAAAAATATTTTTTTCATTATTGTTTGTTTAATTACTGAATTACACCTAATGGTGAAGTCCTTTTCCATTTGCCACGAGTAAAGTCAGGGAACTTTTGGGGAGCACCATCTTGCTCAATAGATCGACCAGTAAGTTCAGTCACGGCACTCCAAAAACAACCTTCATAAACATTCTGATCTAAGGCCTCTCCTTTCTGTAAACACTCAACAATTCTATACATCATAATCCCATCCATTCCGCCATGGCCACTATCTTTAAATTTTTTATTTAATTTTTTATAAAGTGGATGATCATATTTCTTATAAACTTTTTCAAGCTTTTCTCCTTGAATCCACTGGTGGTGGTCTTTAGTAATACCTTCAAATCCATCTTCTAGAGCAATTCTTGTTGGAAACCCTGCTAATACTCCCTTTGATCCTTGAATAAGATTATGTCGGGTGTAAGGTCTAGGGCTAGTTTCGTCCCATTGCAACATGATAGTTCTTCCTAAATAAGTCTTTATAATAGAAGTATTCATATCTCCATTTTTATAATCTAATTTGTTCCATTTATGTTCTGAGGGATAGTTTTTTTCAGCATATATCTTTCTCCCTATCGCAGGAGAAGAATAGGACACTAAGCTTTTGAAATTATCTTCTTCTCTCGCAAGATTCATGTATTGAGCTACAGGACCAAGACCGTGGGTTGGATATAAATTACCTTTTCCTTTAGCATAATGGTTTGTTCTCCATGAGCCAGTTCCTCTTTGCTCTTCTTTCATCTGAAAACGAAGCTCATGAATATATGCTGCCTCAGCATGAAGTAGTTCTCCTAATACGCCTTGCCTGCACATATTTAAATACATCAATTCCTCTCTTCCGTAATTTACATTTTCCATCATCATACAATGCTTCTTGGTCCTTTCAGAAGCGTCTACTATTTTCCATAAATCATTTATAGTTACTGCCAAAGGAACTTCCACAAACACATGCCCCCCCTTATTCATACACTCTATAGCCATAGGCGCGTGATTAGACCAGTTTGTTGCAATAAATACGACATCGGGCTTTACCTCATTTAGCATTATTTTCCATTGATTTTCATCACCCCAATACGACTTAATATTGGTGTGACGTTTACTGTCAGAGACTTCTCTTACCCATATAATTTTCTCTTCAACCTTATCCTGGTATAGGTCACTAATTGCTACAACTTCAGTTCCATTAAGACCTGCGAAAAATTTGAGATGATTTCCTCCCCGGGCTCCAACACCTATAAATGCTGCACGTATATTTTTAATTTTTTTTGCTTTATAATCTCCCATGTAAACACCAACCGAAGTTCCCAAAGCAGCTCTACTTTCGCAATTATAAAAAAGTGATGATGCGCCTATAGCAATTGAAGTAAGTGCTGTTTTTTTAATAAATTTTCTTCTATCTAATTCGTTCATTTTTTTTTAATTGAAGGAGGGAAGATCTTAGATATTTCAAGATATAATATTAACACTATTTATGCAATAGTTTATTTACATTTTCTGTGTAGCTTAAACCAGTTTTAAAACTTAAATCAGATATATTGATTTATAATGTTTTCAAACAGCTCTTGTTTCCCGCTTAAACGTTTTGGTGATTTATTACTTAAAGCTATTTTTAATAAATCTTCCATTTTAAGTTTTCCGTTTTCAAAGTCTTTACCTTTTCCAATGTCAAAAGAACTGTAACGATCTTTTCTAAGAGAATTATATGAAGATTCATTAAGAATTCTTTCTGCTACAACAAGAGAACGAGCAAAGGTGTCTGCGCCGCCAATATGGGCATGAAAAATATCATCTATATCAGTTGAATTACGACGAAGTTTAGCATCAAAATTAATACCTCCTCCTTGCAAACCTCCTGATTGTAAAAAAACTAACATCGCTTCGGTCACTTCATATAAGTTTACTGGAAATTGATCTGTATCCCAACCATTTTGATTATCCCCCCTATTAGCATCAATACTTCCTAACATATTTGCATTGGCAGCAACAGTCAATTCATGTTCGAAAGAATGACTGGCAAGTGTTGCATGATTAACCTCAATGTTAAGTTTAAAATCTTTGTCTAGATTATATTCCCTTAAAAACCCAATTGACGTAGCGGCATCAAAATCATACTGATGTTTCATTGGTTCCATAGGTTTAGGCTCTATAAAAAAAGTACCCTTAAAACCTTGGCTTCGAGCATAATCTCTAGCCATAGTGAGGAGTTGTCCCATATGATCTAATTCTCTTCCCATATTGGTGTTTAGTAAAGACATATAACCTTCCCTTCCTCCCCAAAATACATAATTTTCACCATCTAGAGCAATAGTTGTATCTAATGCCATCTTTATTTGTGATCCTGCCCTTGCGACAACATTAAAGTCAGGATTTGTAGCTGCTCCATTCATATATACAGGATTTGAAAAACAATTGGCAGTTCCCCATAATAATTTTACACCCGATACTTTTTTCTTTTGAGTAACATAAGCAGTTATTTCTTGAAGTCTTTTTTCGTTTTCTAAAAGACTATTTGAATCATCTATAAGATCTACATCATGAAAACAAAAATAATCAAAACCCATTTTAGTAATGAATTCAAATGCAGCATCAGCTTTATCTTTTGCTCGCTGCAATGGATCTAAAGGTTTATCCCAAGGAAATTGTTGAGTTCCTGGACCAAAAGGATCAGTTCCTTGACCACAGAAAGTATGCCAATAGGCAATTGCAAACTTAAAATGGTCACGCATAGTTTTCCCCATTACCATTTGATCAGGATTATAGTATTTAAAGGCTAACGGATTATCCGATTCCTTTCCTTCAAACTTTATAGCTCCAATACCTTTATAAAATTCTGTGTCTCCTGTTAGGATCATATTATTATATTTTTAATTTATCTAATGCTGTTTCTAATTCTTTTTTCCATTTTAAATAAGCCTCTAAATAAAACTCATTGTCTTTTTTTGGAACAAACTCACCTTCACTATCCATAGTTCCAATGCTGTTAATGTAATCTTCCAAAGATTCATTATCAACTCCAGCTGCTCTAGCAGCTCCTATTGCCCCAGTTGTATTATATATTTCAATAGGTTGACCAATAAGATTAGCCAAAGTATTTGAGAAAATCTCAGAGCGAAACATATTGTCATTTCCAGCTCTAATTACATTAATATCCAATTTGTCTTCTCGCATAATATCCATGCCATATGCAAAAGAAAACGCAACTCCTTCCAAGGCAGATCTATACAAATGACCTTGCTCATGAAGGTTTAAATTAAGATTACAAAACTGAGCACCTGGTGTGCGGTTATTTAACATTCTCTCCGCACCATTTCCAAAAGGAAGGTTAACTAAGCCTGAACTTCCAACGGGTGCTTTAGAAGCCAAAGAATTCATTTCGTTAAATGTTTTGATAGAAAATATTTTTTTTAGCCAACTGTATTGAATCCCTGCTCCATTTACACATAAAAGTTTCCCTATCACCGGGTTTTCGTTCGTGTAATTTACATGTGCAAAATGATTTAGTCGATCGTACTCTTTAACATCTATTCTGTCTGTAATGGCAAATAAAACTCCTGATGTGCCAGCAGTTGCAGCCACTTCTCCTTTTTTTGAAATATTTAATGCCCATGCATTATTAGGTTGATCCCCTGCACGATATCTTATTGGTATATTCTTAGGAAGTCCTGTTTCAAAAGAAGCAGTTTGAGTTACTCTTCCTTGTATTTCAAAATTTTCTACTAATGAAGGGGTAAGTCTAGCGTCAATACCATAATAATTCAAGAGCCAATCCGCAACTTTGTTTTCTTTATAATCCCAAAGTATTCCCTCTGACAAGCCATTTTTAGTTGTTGTGATTTCATTACTTAATTTATAAGCTATGAAATCTCCTGGAAGCATATAATGCTCTATCTGCTCGTAAATTAAAGGTTCATTTTCTTTGACCCATTTTAATTTTGAGGCCGTAAAATTTCCAGGTGCATTTAACAAATGAGAGCCGTATTTTTTCTCACCTAATTCTTGGGCAGCTATTTCACCAATACTAATAGCTCTAGAATCACACCAGATAATAGCGTTTCGAAGACACTTGTTTTTTTTGTCTAAAACAACCAAACCGTGCATTTGATAACAAATACCTATAGCTAGAATATTCTTATTCTGAATGTTATTCTCAGAAATTATACGTTTAGTTCCCCTACAAAGATGTTCCCACCACATTTCTGGATTTTGCTCTGCCCAGTCGGTTTGTTGAGAAT
>JBKEHX010000114.1:0-5598 GCA_046711205.1 Flavobacteriaceae bacterium | reverse complement strand
GTAATATGTGGGGCTATGTCTTTTTAGGAGGTATTATTATTGGATTGCATTGGGTTACCTTTTTTCATGCAATAAAAATTTCTGGTGTGTCCTTGACATTAAGTATGATGGCAACCGGTGCCTTTATCACAGCAATGCTTGAGCCTTTATTAACAAAAAGGAAAATCCTACTCTATGAAATTCTTTTTGGAGGATCTACTGCTGTGGGAGTAGGATTGATTTTTAATGCTGAATTTGAAGAGCTTAATGGAATTTTAATAGCTCTATTTTCTGCATTTCTTTCAGCAATTTTCACCATTTTAAATAATCAAATGGTTAAGAAAGCAATACCTATAACCCTTTCGTTTTATGAATTACTAATAGGAGCAGGGGTTGGACTACTTTATGTGTTTTTTTTTGGCGATTATACCCAAAATGATTTTCAATTGAAGGAGTGGGATTGGTTATTGATTCTACTTTTATCATTTGTTTGTACATCCTATGCATTTAATGTTTCTATTAAAATCATGAAATATTTATCATCATTTACAATTATGATGATTATAAATTTAGAACCCATTTATGGGATACTTCTTTCTCTTGCTATATTTGATGAAAAGGAGTATATGAGTCCAATGTTTTACGTTGGCTTTAGTATTGTTTTAGGAGGAATCTTAATGAATGGTATATATAAACACAAGAAAGAAACTTAAAAACAAACCTGAATTCTAAAGATTTTTTACATTTGTTAGATACTATTTTTATGGAATATTTAGATTTTGAATTACCAATTAAAGAATTACACGATCAACTTGATAAATGCAATTTGATTGGAACAGAAAGTGATATTGATGTCACTGAAACATGTGATCAAATTAAGGAAAAGTTAAAAAAAGCCAAAGAAGATATATACGGCAATCTATCTGCATGGCAAAGAGTACAGCTATCCCGTCACCCTTCAAGACCTTATACTTTAGACTACATAAGTGCCCTTTGCGGTGATTCTTTTTTAGAACTTCACGGAGATCGAAATGTTTTAGATGATAAGGCAATGGTTGGCGGTCTCGGAAAGATTGACAACCAATCTTTTATGTTTATTGGGACCCAAAAAGGTTATAATACTAAAACAAGACAGTATAGAAACTTTGGAATGGCAAATCCTGAAGGATATCGTAAAGCATTACGTTTAATGAAATCTGCTGATAAATTTAGTATTCCAATAGTCACTTTTATTGATACACCGGGGGCTTTTCCAGGTTTAGAAGCTGAAGAACGGGGACAAGGAGAAGCAATTGCCCGTAATATTTTTGAAATGATGTCGCTATCTGTACCCATAATTGTTGTGATTATTGGAGAAGGAGCCTCTGGAGGTGCTCTAGGTATTGGTGTTGGTGATAAAGTCTTTATGCTTGAAAATACCTGGTATTCTGTAATTTCCCCTGAGTCTTGTTCATCAATTTTATGGCGTAGTTGGGAGCATAAAGAAGTAGCTGCAGAAGCCTTAAAGCTAACATCTAAAGATATGCTTAAGAATAAGTTAATTGATAAAATAATCAAAGAACCTTTAGGTGGTGCACATTTTGATAGGGAAACAACGTTTAAAATAGTTCGTAAAGAACTTTTGGTGGCGTTAAATAAAATAGAGAAAGATTCTCCAAAAGATCGAATCAATAAAAGGCGCAATAAATTTCTTGAAATGGGGAACTTTTTAGACTAGTTTTTTAATCTTATCAACATTTTTTTTTACTTATAAACACTCAATTCTTTATAGATATGTAACATTCTTTTTAGATTTTTTTATTTCATGATTAGAAAAGGATGTATTTTAGAACTATGGAAAAAAAGCAAGCCATTGAGTATAAAAAAGCACCTAATTCGGCGATAATAAATTTACTACAGGGTAAAATACCCCCACAGGCTTTAGAATTAGAGGAAGCGGTCTTAGGTGCTATGCTAATTGATAAAAAAGGAGTAGATGAAGTAATTGATATACTTCAAGCCGATGCATTTTACAAAACAGCACACCAACATATTTTTGAATCGATCTATCAACTTTTTCAGGATTCACAACCGATTGATCTTTTGACCGTTTCATCTGAGTTAAGGAAAAAAGGAAAATTAGAATCTGTTGGAGGTGAGTTTTATTTGGTACAACTTTCACAAAAAGTTGCTTCATCTGCTCATATTGAATTTCATGCTAGAATTATTCTTCAAAAATATATTCAAAGAAGTTTGATAAAAATTTCAAATGAAATAATTGAAAGTGCTTACAAAGAATCTACAGATGTTTTTGACCTTTTAGACGAAGCAGAATCTAAATTATATGATGTTACACAAGGAAATATCAAGAAATCATCAGAATCGGCCCAAAGCCTTGTTTTAGAAGCCAAAAAAAGAATCGAGGAAATTTCAAAACGTGATGGTTTAAGCGGCGTTAGCACTGGTTTTGAAAAACTTGACAAGCTCACGTCTGGTTGGCAGCCTAGTGATTTAATTATTATAGCTGCGCGTCCTGGGATGGGTAAAACAGCTTTGACTTTGTCAATGGCCCGAAATATAGCTGTATCTAAACAAATTCCCGTTGCTTTTTTTTCCCTTGAAATGTCTTCTGTGCAGTTAATAACCCGCTTGATTTCTGCAGAAACAGGATTATCTTCAGAAAAACTTAGAACTGGAAAATTAGCCGATCATGAATGGCAGCAATTAAATGTTAAAGTAACGGATCTTGAAAAGGCACCTCTTTTTATTGATGATACACCCTCACTTTCTATATTCGACTTACGTGCAAAAGCACGAAGACTATCCTCAAAACATGGAATTAAATTAATTGTAGTTGATTACCTTCAATTAATGACAGCAGGGACCAACACAAAAACAGGGAATAGAGAACAAGAGATTTCAACTATATCTCGAAATTTAAAAGCGTTGGCTAAAGAATTAAATATACCTGTTATTGCACTTTCACAACTTTCACGTGCTGTAGAAACTAGGGGAGGGACTAAACGTCCTATGCTTTCTGATTTAAGAGAATCTGGTGCTATTGAACAAGATGCAGACATAGTTTCCTTTATTTACCGTCCTGAAT
This sequence comes from Flavobacteriaceae bacterium, assembly GCA_046711205.1. Taxonomy (GTDB): domain Bacteria; phylum Bacteroidota; class Bacteroidia; order Flavobacteriales; family Flavobacteriaceae; genus MS024-2A. The sequence continues at coordinate 2,534 of JBKEHX010000114.1, read as the reverse complement.
ACTATAATATTGATGAATGGGATGATGATGAGCGTTCACCTTCTGAAGGGCAGGCTGAACTTATTGTTGCCAAACACCGAAATGGAGGTTTAGATAATATCCGACTAAAATTTATTGGACATTTAGGAAAATTTGAAGATTTAGACAGTTTTGATTCCCCTTTTGAATTTCACTCGAAAATGAATCCTAATGATACTGCTATAAATCCTTCAAGTCTTCCTAATCCAGATGATGCATTTGGCGATGGTGGAAATGTTTTAGATGAAGATTCACCGTTTTAGATTACAAGCCCCATTAATAGATCAGTTTGAGGGTCATTTCCTAACTGAAAAAGATGCTTATCAAAGAGCTCAAATCCTTTTTTATTAAAAGGCAATGGAATTTTGGTTGTGTTCCCATACCCCAAGCCATAAAAAAGTGGCCCCTCTATTTTTACCTAGGCATATTACTTTTGATAGTACTTCTTGTCCTAAACCCATACGTTGATAGGTGCTTAAGAGATATATACGCTCAATTTCAAAAGCATTTTAAAAATTTACAACTTCTGTTTGTGCTTCTTTAAAATTTAATTTTAAATAACCTACAGTTTTGTTTTTATGGAAAATCCAATAAAAATCTGAATTTGGATGCTGTAATTCGATTCTAAGATTTTCAGTATTCATTTTTGTTTTATAATACCAATCCATATTTTTTTTGGTATTTTGATTTCTAAAAGTTTCGTCAAAAGTTTGAATGGATAGCTGCACTAATTTCGAAAGCTGTTGTAGGTTTATAGGATTTAAAGTTACAGACATTAGTTATATTAAACTTTAATGTTATATTCTTCTAATTCTTTTTTAAGCTGTTCTGGAGTAGAAAAATGAAGACCATTAATTCCAAGGGCTTCTGCACCTTTTATATTTCTTAGGTTATCATCGATGAACAATGCTGAAGCACTTTCAATGTTAAATCGATCTAATGTGATTTGATATATTTCAGGATATGGTTTTCGGGTTTTTTCAGTTCCTGAAACTACAATACCTTCAAACCACTGTAAGAAATCAAAACGTTTAAGGGCCACTGGAAAAGTTTCAGCGCTCCAGTTAGTTAACGCTACTACTCTAAAATATGGTTGGTCAATTAAAGTTTTTAAAATTTGTTCGGTACCTGAAATAGCCTTACCTAACATTTCTTCCCAACGTCCATAATACATACGAATTAAGGCTTCATGTTCAGGAAATAGGACGACTCTATCATTTGTTGCTTGTGCTAATGGGTAGCCTGCATCTTGGTTTTCGTTCCAATCCATCGTACAAACGTTCTCAAAAAAAGCATCCATTTTAATGTGATCTCCTTCAAAAACATCTAGGTATAAATACTCTGGATTCCAATCGATAAGAACACCGCCTAAATCAAATATGATGGTCTTTATAGTCATTTTTCCTTTCATTAGGGTGCTTGTTTTTGTCCCATACTCATTAAATAAGCTTTTAAAAATGGATCAATTTGTCCATTCATTATTGCATCAACATCTGTAACTTCGAGTTGTGTCCTTACGTCTTTCACTAATTTATAAGGGTGCATTACATAATTTCTAATTTGCGAGCCCCATTCTATTTTTTTCTTTGATGCCTCAATTTCATCTCTTGCGGCTAGCTTTTTTTGCAACTCTAATTCATACAGTTGTGAGCGCAATAATTGCATTGCTTTATTTTTATTCTCTAATTGAGAACGTGTCTCAGAGTTCTCAATAATAATTCCTGTAGGCTGGTGCCGTAAACGAACTGCTGTTTCTACTTTGTTTACATTTTGTCCTCCTGCACCACTAGAGCGCATTGTTTCCCATGTATAATCTGAGGGGCTAATTATTATTTCAATACTGTCATCTACAAGTGGATACACATATACTGACGCAAATGATGTATGGCGTTTGGAATTTGTGTCAAAAGGAGATATACGCACTAAACGGTGTACTCCGTTTTCTCCCTTAAGCCATCCAAAAGCATAAGCTCCTTCAATTTCTAATGTGACAGTTTTTATTCCAGTAACTTCTCCAGCTTGGTGATTGAGTTCTTTAATTTTAAAGTCTTTTTTTTCACCCCACATTAAATACATACGCATTAACATGGCAGTCCAATCACAGCTTTCGGTTCCACCGGCACCCGCAGTAATCTGAAGTACTGCACTTAAGTCATCTCCTTCATTAGAAAGCATATTTCTGAACTCAACCGCTTCTAGTAGTTGTTCAATATCATGATATTGAACTTCAACTTCTTCGCTAGTAATCTCACCAGCTTTTGCAAACTCTATGAGTACCTCAAGATCTTCGGTTTTTTGAACTAGCTCATTATAATAGGTTAGCCATTTATTAAGGTTTCTTAAACCTTTCATATGTAGTTCTGCATTTGAAGCATCTGCCCAAAAATCAGGAGCTAGGGTCTTTTCCTCTTGGTTTTTAACTTCAATTTCTTTGGCATCAATGTCAAAGATATCGCCTTAAGGCACCCAGGCGTTCCATTAAATGTTTGTATTGCTCGTTTGAAATCATATAGTCA
>JBKEHX010000113.1:0-5609 GCA_046711205.1 Flavobacteriaceae bacterium | reverse complement strand
AACTGTCGGATTTGGGTAAAAAATTATTAGGACTGAACAACTGGTAAAGAAAGAGTTGAACTATATAAATCATTATCAAATGTTATCATCGCTTAGTTTATTAGACATTTTTATAATTCTAATCTACTTTGTAATTATCCTATGGATTGCCCAATGGGCTTCAAAAAGTAAAAGTAAATCTGGTGGAGCTGTTGATTATTTTTTGGCGGGAAAGAACTCGGGATGGCTGGTAATCGGAGCATCGCTTTTTGCCTCGAACATAGGATCTGAAATTATTCTAGGAGTATCTGGAGCAGGAGCACGAGGAAATATGCCGATGGCAAATTTTGAAATCATAGCATCTCTAGTCTTGATATTATTAGGATGGGTTTTTGTTCCGTTCTATTTACGCACAGGAGTATTTACGATGCCTGAATTTTTAGAGAAACGGTATTCAAAAGCTTGCCGTAGTTACCTTTCTGTGGTTTCAATTTTGGCTTATGTAATTACAAAAATTTCTTTAATCATTTTTGCAGGTGCGTTAGTCTTTGAAACCATTGGAATTTCATTTTGGACTGGAGCAGTTATTACGGTTATAGCAACCGGATTTTATACTGTTTTAGGTGGTCTCAAAGCAGTGATTTACACGGATATGGTTCAAGCATTTATTTTACTTCTGGGAACTTTATGTGTTACAGGATTTGGACTTTATGCACTTGGTGGATGGGATAATTTATTGACAATACTTACCGAAGCTTCAGTAACGGAAACTAACCCAACTAGAGAACAGTTTTTTAATCTATGGCGACCTTTTGCAGACACTGAATATCCTTGGACGGGAATGCTGTTTGGAGCACCAATTTTAGGTGTTTGGTATTGGTGTACGGATCAATATATTGTTCAGCGAGTACTTTCATCTAAAGATGAAAGTAATGCTAGAAAAGGAGCCCTCTTTGCAGGTTATTTAAAGCTACTCCCTGTATTTGTTTTTTTTATACCAGGAGTAATCGCTTATGCTCTTTTACAAGAAGGTATTATTGATTTTTCAATTGAAAATGCAGATCAAGCACTTCCTACTATGATTAATGAATTTTTACCTACGGGATTAAAGGGACTTGCTATTGCTGGATTGTTAGCGGCCTTGATGAGTTCACTTTCTTCAGCATTTAATTCTAGTTCAACCCTATTAACAATTGATTTTTATTTAAAATACAAACCTAAGGCCTCTCAAAAAGATTTGGTTCGTTTTGGTCAATTTGCAACGGTTATTTTAGTGTTTGTGAGTTTGGGATGGATCCCCTTTATGAAATCATTAATGAGCGGAGGTATATTTCATTACCTGCAAAGCGTTCAGGCATATATATCTCCTCCAATTGCTGCTGTTTTTCTTTTTGGATTATTTTATAAATGGATTAATGCTAAAGGTGCAATAGCTTCATTATGGTCAGGGTTTATAATTGGAGTATTGAGGTTGGTAACAGAATTTCTTCATAATGAAGGAAGTTTTGTTGTTGCAGAAGATTCGTTTTTAGGAGTGTTTATAGGAATAAACTTCTTGCATTTCGCCATATTCTTATTCTTTTTCTGTGCTTCAATTTTAATGATAGTGAGCAAATTAAGCACTCCCCAATCCTTAGAATCATTAGAATTAGTTACTTTTAAATCAAGGAAACTACGACCCAGTTTTAAATGGTCTACAGATATGACCTTAACAATTGTATTGATTGGTCTTGTATTAATGCTATGGACGTTATTTAGTCCCTGGGGTATTGCGAATTAGAAATTATATAAGAATAATGGATTTAGAATTAAGAGAAAAAGTAGTTTTTATAACAGGATCTACTGCAGGAATTGGTTTTGCAACCGCAAAGGCTTTGTTAAATGAAGGTGCTATAGTCATTCTCAATGGCCGAGCTTCTTCAAGTTTAGATACTGCTGTTAAAAGTTTACAGCATGAGTTTCCTGAAGAAACTATTTCAGGGATAGTAGCTAACTTCAACAAGTTAAATGAAGTGAACGATCTACTGGAAAGCTTACCCAAAATAGATATACTAATCAATAATGTAGGTGTGTATTCTTCAGACTCATTTTTTGAAACGGATGATGAGGAATGGTATAGGCAGTTTGAAGTAAATGTTATGAGTGGGATTCGATTATCTAAAAAGATTATGCCGAGTATGCTTGCGAATAACTGGGGTCGTATTCTGTTTATCTCTAGTGAATGTGCTAGTCTAACACCTCCCGATTTGATTCCCTATAGCATGACTAAAGCTGGTGTTTTAGCAATCTCTCGAGGGCTCGCCCAATTAACAAAAGGAACAAACGTGACTGTAAACGCTGTTATTCCTGGTTCAACTTTGTCTGAAGGTGCTAATCAATTTTTAGAAGATGCGGCACTAAAAGAACGAAAAACCAAGAATCAAATAGAAAATACCTTTTTCACTGAAGTCCGAACCACATCATTACTTCAGCGTTTTGCAAAAGTTGAAGAAGTAGCCCATACGATTACCTATTTAGCCAGCCCACGTTCTTCTGCGACTAACGGTTCTTCAATTAAAGTAGACGGAGGTAGTTCAGGAGGACTCTTTTAATTTCAGTAGTAATAGGGTGTTTTTAATCAAGATAACTATAGGGGGGTAAGAGATTTACCTGGTGTATCCAATAAGCATAAGTGACAAGTATTTGAATGAGAATAGTTCTAAAGAGTTTTTAAAAATTAGATTTAGTGATATTATTTTAATCTTTCCCAACGGAAAGCAGACAGAACTTTTACAATATGAATATAACCTTTAAAAACATACTATACCGAAGTCTTGGATATCTACCTTTTATAATTTGCTTTGCATTATTGTCGTTTACTCCTTCTTTAAGCAGTTTTACGTTTTGGAATGGAAGTGTTCAATTAGCTCTTTTTATTACTGTAGTGTCAATTCCCGCATACCTAACCAAACGAATGTCTTTTGTAGATATCGGATGGCCCTGGGGTTTGGTTTGCATAGGTTTACTTATGTGTTTTTTTGGAAAAGGCTATTGGCTTAGAACCTATCTTGTTGCAGTAATGTACTTATTTTCTGGTTTACGAATGGGAATAGGTGCTTTGGTTTTGCTCAAAAAAGGATATCTAAACACAGAACTTTCGCGTTATAAATTCCAAAGAAAGCGTTGGAAAAAACAAGGCTACAAGAATGAAGATTTGTCTTTGCAATATGAAATCATGATTCAGTGTTTTGCAAATATTACTTTTTTGGCACTACCCGCAATGCTTCAAGCCCATAATACAAACGAATTCATATCACCGCTAGAATTTTCGGGATATTTGTTGTGGGTTCTCTTTTTTTTACTGGAACATATTGCAGACATTCAAAAACAAAAATTCTTAAAACAATGTTATTTAGAAAATAAGAAAAGACAAGTTTGCAATATTGGTTTATGGAAGTACACGCGACATCCAAATTATTTTTCGGAATGGATGGTTTGGAATGCCCTTATTGTATCGTCAATCCCATCTTTAAATCAATATTTTATAAGTGAAGACACACTTATTGGTTTTGGTCTTTTGGCTTCATTACTATATATTTCTCGAATCATGTACACCACTTTAGTATATTATACAGGGGCTATTCCATCAGAATATTACTCCGTACAGAAACGTCCCTATTATAAAAAATATCAAGAAACCACTAATATGTTTTTCCCTGGTATACTCAAAAAAGAACAAAACATTTAAATTAAAAAAACATAAATTCATTCACGGAATTTAACATTATTAACTGGGGAGTTTATGTTATGAATAATGGTACTGGAAAACTCAAATCGATTGGTCCTGCAAATTTTAAATATCACCAGAGTACTCGGAATTCGGGCTCACCAGGAAAAATAAGCGCTATTGGTGATATCAGATTTAAATATGAACGTTTATACACAAGTTCCCTGCACAATAATGGAAATGTAGAAAAATTAAAGTCCATTGAAAATATTATCTTTTCATACTACTCAAAAGATTCTCGGAACACACACCGAGCAAATAAATTTCTAGCCACAAAAGGAAACGATAATAGATTTAGGTTTTATTAATATTTTAAACAATAATAGGCTTAAAGGTTTTGTTCATATGATAGTAGATTATGAAAAGTTATGGGCTTTATCTTACTTTTAGTGTTCCTGGACCTTTTACAAAACGACCGGGGAAAGAATTCGTGTGATTTCCATTTTTGATTACAATAGAGCCGTTAACCCAAACATAATCAATCCCGTTCGCGTATTGTAACGGATTTTCAAAAGTAGCTGTATCACCTACTGTTTTCGGATCAAATACAACTACATCTCCAAAATAGTTTTCTTTTAGCAAGCCACGATCAGTCAAACCTAAATTGGAGGCAGGCAGCCCACTTAATTTACGAATCGCTTCTTCCAGAGTTAATAAATTCTCGACCCTTGTGTATTTTCCAAGCACTCGAATAAAACTTCCAAACGCTCTGGGATGGGTTCTAAATCCATCTTCAGGATCAGAATAAGAACCTGCATCAGAACAAAATGAAACCCAAGGGAGTTTGATTTTTTTCTTAATGTTTTCTTCACTCATACTAAAGTAGATACACTGTATTCTGCTATTATCCTCAATGATCATATCTACTATGGTTTCTTCAGGACTTTGGTTTCTCATTTTGGAAGCTTCAGCAATAGTTTTTCCTTGATATTGCTCTGCCATTTCTGGAGTTTTAAATCCAACCATAAGAATACCTTCAGGAGGTTGTTGGCTCAGTTCTTCTCTAATGTCTTTAAGCAGTCTCTTTCGTGCTTTCGGTTCTTGCATGCGTTGAATCCAAGCATCATGACCTCCTTCTTGAACCCAAGTGGGAATAACGCCTGTTAATCCCGTTGAACTTGCTGGATATGTATACATGTCAGCGGTAATCTTTAAACCTTCTTTTTGGGCATTTTCAACGCGTGCAATAATAGTATCTAAAAGATGCCAGTTGGGTTTTCGTGAGGCTTTCAAATGATAAATTTCGGCGGATATTTTTGCTTCTTTAGCAATGGTAATAAATTCTTCAAGAGCATCTAATACATGATGATCTTCATTTCGCATATGAGAAATATACATACCATTATATTCAGAAACTACTTTATTTAAAGCAATAAGTTCTTTCGTATCTGCATAATCTCCGGGAGCATAAATCAAAGAAGAACCAATTCCCATAGCGCCTTCTTCCATTGCTGACTTAACGGTTTTTTGCATGGCTTGTAATTCTGTTGGAGTTGCTTTTCTATTAGTATAGCCAATGTGTTGAATACGAACAGTAGCAGCCCCTAGAAATGATGCAATATTAGTAGAAACTTTATTTTTCGCTAATTTTTCCATTGCCTCTCCAAAAGAGACATAGTCTAAACTATCAGGATGTCCCTTGGGGCCAGCGGAAGTTCCTTCTCCAAAAACTTCTAAAGTTACTCCTTGTTTAAGATCGCTTAGGGAACGTCCATCTTTTAACAAAGAAGTATATCCCCAACTTAACATGTTTATAAATCCTGGAGCTACTGCTTTTCCAGTAGCATCTATGGTGTTTGTTGCATTAAAATTTTTTGGAGAACCAACATAGATGATTTTATCACCTTTAAGTGCAAGGGTACCC
>JBKEHX010000112.1:0-5706 GCA_046711205.1 Flavobacteriaceae bacterium | reverse complement strand
GTTTAGATCAATTAATGCGTCTAGTTGGTCCGCAATTTTTCGATTGTCAGAAACACGCGGCACTTTGTTTTGACCCCCCAACTTTCCAATGCTTTTCATATACCTTTTAAAGCCTCCAGAAGCTACAGGTCTAATAATTAATGGTCTTAGAACTTTTCCTACAATCAGATCTTGGTAATAAATGTTTTTGTTTTGCATGGCCTTGTCAATGGCTAGAGCAAATTCGTCGAGGTCTATAGGGGAAGCATCAAACTCAATATACCACTCGTGAAAAGGCAGCCCAACTGAAGGGATAATTTGCGGGGCTACCGTAAACTCGCGGATAACAACTTCTTTTTTTGCCTTTGAAACCGCCTGTTGAAGTGCTTGCTCTACCTCACTAACAATAACGTGTTCTCCAAAGGCTGAGATGAAGTGTTTAATTCTTCCGCTCACAATAACTCGGTAGGGCTTGAGGCTGATAAATTGGACCGTATCACCAATATTGTAGCGCCATAATCCAGCGTTTGTAGAAATGATCATTACATAATTCACCCCTATTTTCACGTCTTCTAAAGAAGCTGCTTCTTGAGTTTTGTCAAAAAAAGTCTTTGCTTCTATAAACTCATAATAAATTCCGTGGTTCACTAAAAGTAATAGTCCGTGATCATTTTGATTGTCTTGGTATGCAAAAAAGCCTTCGGAGGCAGGGTAAAATTCAACACTGTCAAGCGATCTGCCTATTAGTTTTTTAAAAATCGCGCGGTAGGGTTCAAAATTTACACCGCCGTAGACAAAAAGCGAAAAGTTGGGAAATAAATCACCTACTGCTTTCCCAGTTTTTGAGATTAGTCGTTCAAAATACATTTGTACCCACGAAGGAATTCCTCCAATAATAGTCATGTCTTCGGTTTTTGTTTCTGAAACAATTGCGTCAACTTTTGTTTCCCAGTCTTCAATACAATTTGTTTCCCAACTAGGTAAGCGGTTTTTTAATAAATAGGTTGGGATATAATGGGCTACAATTCCTGAAAGGCGGCCAAGAGCTACCCCTTTTTTATCTTCTAAAACTGGGCTACCTTGCAAAAAAATAAGTTTTCCTCTAACTGCGGCAACGTTTCCTGTTTTATGAATATAATTCAAAAGCGCTTCACGTGCTGCTCGAATATGTTGTGGCATGGATTCTTTTGAAATAGGAATGTATTTCGCCCCTGAAGTTGTTCCGCTAGACTTTGCATAATATAGTGGCCTTCCGGGCCAAAGAATGTCTGATTCTCCTTCTAAAACAGCATCAATATAGGGCCTTAAGGCCTCATAATCACGGACGGGAATCGCTGCTCTAAATTCATCAGGTTTGGAGATTTTTTCAAATTGGTGATCTTTCCCAAAACGTGTTTTTTGTCCTTGTAATAAGAGCGCTTTAAACACTTTTTGTTGTGCTTCAAGAGGATTGTTGATCCATTTTTGATTCTTTTGATGTGCATAGGCCGCGAATATTTTTGCTCCAATCGATTTAAGCATCAGTCTGAAAAGTTAAAAAAATTAACGGGATTCATGGGGTAACCCTCCATCCATAATTCAAAATGTAAATGAAATCCTGTTGTAAATTCTCCTGTATTCCCTGCGCTTGCGATAACTTCTCCTCCAGAGACTGCATCTCCTTGTTTTTTGTTGAGGTCTGCGTTGTGTTTGTATACAGACAAAAAGCCTGAGGCGTGTTCTAAAATTATAACATAGCCTGTCTGTGCGGACCATTCCGCAAAAATTACCGTTCCATCTGCTATGGCCTTGATGGGGGTGTTTTCTTCTAAAACAATGTCTACCGCAAAATGTGATTCCTCTGGGTTAAAAGCCTGTGAAATTAATCCTTTTGCTGGCGAAAGTAAGAAGTCGGTTAGACCGACTTCTGTCTTTTCGTTGGGGTTGTATTTATCTTCTTTTGCAACAAGTGCTCTTAATAAAGAGTCTTCTATAACTAGGGGGATAAAGGATTCGTTGGGCTCCAACTCGTTTAATCGGTTTTCTTTAGATAATTCAGGGTCTTGAAAAGAAACGTCTTCTAAAAGTACTGATTTTATGGCATTGAGATAATTGCTGTTTTGATTATATAGTGTAATTAAAGAGTCCGTTGTAAATAGATTTTGAATCGCTTTTTGGCGTAATTCTGAAGAGTCATATCCGGGTATATACTCTTTTAAAGGGGTGTGAGCTATCGTCAAAAAAACGCCTATGGAAATGGATGTAAAAATCAGAAAAACTGCAAGAATAACATTAAATCGAGAAATGCGAACTTGTGCCTGCTCTTCGAAGGTTTCTTCATTGATGATTACCATCCTTAAGGGAATAAGTAATTTCTTTAGAAAACGCGCTCCTTTTTTTTCTTGTTTTGCCATATTCTTTTCAAAGATAAGGATTACTTTGAGGGGAAAAGAACCTCGATACATTTTGATGTATATGAAACTAAATAATTCTGTATATTTGTTTTAAACTAACGTGCAAATGCTTTTTGAATTTATATTTTTAGGTATGATTGGAGGACCACAAGTAATCTTAATAATAGCCGTCGTTTTGTTGTTGTTTGGTGGACGCAAAATTCCCGAACTAATGAAAGGACTGGGTAACGGAATCAAAGAATTTAAAAACGCAACCAAAGAAAGGGAAGAGGCTACTAAAGAAGATGAGAAAAAAGACTAATTTGCTTTCACAAAAGTATTAATAATTGTGTTTAGTTCAAACATATAGTCTCTTTTACTCGCAGAGGGAGCAAACGCAAACCCTTCAACTACCATCCATCTTTTGTTTATGTCGTCCCTAACCATATAGTTTATAAATGGTCCTGCCATAAAATCATTGGCAACTTCCCAAGTTCCTTTTGTTAAATAAGTCTTTTTTCCGTCAAGCTGAGCGTTATAAAAGTAGGGTTTAAATGCTCGTTCTGTAATTAAATATGTTCCCTTAAGTCTTCCGGGCACATACAATTTCCCAATAGAATCCCTAATGTCTAAAATACGGGCGCTAAAGTTTCCCTCCAGGGTCTTTTCTGGAAGTGTATAGGCAATAATATTGAGGTGCCCTTTTCTGACTTCTTTTTGAACCCAAACAAAGTTTGCCGTGTCCTTTACTGTTTTATATGCAGATGGATAGGTTATTGCTATTCCAAAACGATCAGATATCGTTTTTTCTGTTGTGGGTGATTTTTTAATCCTTCTTAGCTTTTCTACTCTTTCGTTTTCTGCTATACTTTGTTTTATTAAACCGCTGTTTTCTTGAAAATAAAACGCTTGGCTTTCGGGGTCTAAACCTGACACTTTTGCTAGAATTTGTGGGCGTGCAAATTGGTTCTGGCTCATCCTAAAGCCCTCTAAAGAGTCTTTTCTAAACCAAATAATGTTTCTGTTTTGACGGGCAAATCCCGAAAAAGCCTTAGGGTTCATGTAAACTAAAGAGAGCTGAGGTTCATCAAGAGGAAGTCCTTCATAAGTTTCTTCAAGGGTTTCTCTAACCTGATCTCCTAGATTTCCATGCCAGTCTTTTTGAGGCATAACCACGGTTACGTGGTTAAGGTTACCGCTAGAGGCAGGGACAAAAGCAGCTTTTTTATTCGAGTTATTGGTGCAAGAGATAAACACGCCCAATAAGAAAATAACAAGCATTTTTTTCATGAATTAATCATTTAAAGCCGCAATACCGGGAAGTGTTTTGCCCTCTAAACTTTCTAACATGGCGCCACCTCCTGTACTAATATAGCTCATTTTGTTTTCAAACCCAAACTGCTTTACCGCTGCCACAGAGTCTCCTCCTCCTACAAGAGAAAAAGCGCCCTCTTTTGTTGCTTCTGCTATAGAATTTCCGACAGCAATCGTTCCTTTGGCGTAATTTGGGAATTCGAACACTCCTAATGGTCCGTTCCATAAAATTGTTTTACAACGAAGTATTAGGTCATGGAATCTTTCTTGGCTTTTAGGTCCTGCGTCCATGGCTTCCCAGCCATCAGGAATTTCCATTACATCAAATGTTTTTTGAGTGGCATCGTTACTGAAATCATCTCCTGCCAAAACATCTACAGGAAGGTGAATTTGAACCCCTTTTGCTTTAGCTGTTTCTAATAGCTCTATTGCATAATCACAATAATCCGGCTCACATATTGAATTTCCAACCTTTCCTCCCATTGCCTTGGTAAATGTATAAACCATTCCCCCTCCAATAATTAGATGATCTACTTTGTCTAAAAGGCTTTTAATAATCGTGATTTTAGAAGAAACCTTAGCGCCCCCTAAAATAGCTAAAATTGGATTTTCTCCTTTATCCATCACTTTTTCAATAGCCAACACTTCTTTTTCTAAAAGACTTCCAAAACACTTATGCTCTTTAAAGAATTGTGCTATGATCGTTGTAGATGAGTGCGCGCGATGTGCGGTTCCAAAAGCATCATTTACATAAATTGAACCAAGTCTTGATAATTGTTCCGAGAATGCTAGATCCCCCGCTATTTCTTCATCATGATATCTTAAATTCTCCATAAGTAAAACTTCCCCAGCCAAAAGACCTTTTGCTGCAGCTTCTGCATCCTTTCCTACTGATGTGCCACAAAAAACAACAGGAAGCCCAAAAACTTCTGCTACGGCTTCTACGATATGAGACAATGATAATTTAGGGTCGTTTCCCTTGGGACGTCCCAAATGGGATAATAAAACGCAGCTGCCGCCTTGAGAAATGATATATTCTATTGTTGGTTTTGCCGCTTCAATTCGGGTGCGGTCTGTAACCTCTTGAGAGTTGTTTAACGGAACATTAAAGTCAACTCGGATTATTGCTCGTTGATTCTGGAAGTTTTGTTGGTTTAGTTTGCGCATTTTTAAAGTTTTTTCAAAAATACAATATTGGCCATCGCCGCCAAGAAAATTTTATAAAGATATAATAGCAGAGTTCATAAAAAACAACAGTAAGTGTATCTTTGGAGAATGTTGTGGACACACGTAACGGGGCAAAAACAGCTAAAAAAGAAGTTAGAGTACATTTTAGACTCTAGCCAAGTTCCTCATGCTCAGCTATTTACTGGTAATTCTGGTTATGGTGGTCTCCCCTTAGGATTGGAGTTTGCGCTTAGGTTATTACAGGGGAAATCTAAACCTGAAGTCCATAAAACCTTAGGCAAAAAAGTGCAACACCCAGATCTACACTTTGTTTATCCTGTTGTTAAAAGAGGAATCGAGAAGGTCGTCTTGGCAAGTGATTATGCTTCGGAGTGGACGGAATTTCTTGACATGAATCCCTACGGAAATTATGCGGACTGGTTTGATGCCATTGATGTTGGGAACAAACAGGGCCTAATTCGCATTAATGAAATGGAAAGCTTACATCAGAAAATGCTTCTTAAATCTTATTCTGGTGGCAACAAAGTTTGTGTTTTCTGGGGCGTAGAAAAGATGAACAAAGAGGCTTCAAATGCGTTTCTAAAATTATTGGAGGAGCCCCCTGAAAAAACGTTTTTTATCCTTGTTGCTGAATCAAGTGATCAATTGCTTCCAACACTAATTTCAAGATGCCAAATCGTGTCGCTATCGCCGATAAATAATGAAGCACTTCGAGAAACATTAGCTGAAGATCTGCCAAATAAAAAGCAGCTCATTTCTCAAGCTGCTGGTGACCTAAGGCACTTAAAGCTTCTTCTTGAGGATACACAAAACAAAGAGCATGAAGCAATGTTAATTAAGGGGCTACGAACTT
>JBKEHX010000111.1:0-5710 GCA_046711205.1 Flavobacteriaceae bacterium | reverse complement strand
CGCTGAGGGATTAAGCTTTTTAACTAACGTAGATCCAACTATAGATCAAATTGAAAAAAAAATTGCCGGCAAACTATCCTCAGAAGATTTAAATAACCTAATCTCCATTTTAAAATCAATTACTAATTAAAAATACTATGAAAAAGAAACTATTTACACTATTATTTGTTGCAACTACCAGCTTAAGTGCTTGGAGTCAGTATGCAGAAATGAAAATCAATCCTTCAGAAAGCTCTATTGATTGGATAGCTAAAAAAATAACGGGACAACATGAAGGAAATATCAACCTAATTTCTGGAAGTATTCAAATGGGAGAAAATACTATTTCAGGCGGAAGTTTTGACGTTGATATGACCTCCATAATTGTAAATGACTTGAAAGGTGAGTACAAGGCTAAATTGGAAGGTCACTTAAAATCAAATGATTTTTTTGAAGTTGAAAATTTTCCTACTGCCTCTCTTGTAATTACAAGCGCCACTAAGAAAATGAAAAACCACCATGAAGTAACGGCAGAATTAACCATTAGGGGAATTACAAATCCTATTACTTTTGAAATGCATATTGAAAATGACAACGCCATGGCAAAACTAGCAATAGACAGAACCAAATATGATATCCGTTATAGATCTAATTCATTTTTTGACAACCTAGGTGACATCGCGATTTATAATGAATTCGAACTAGACATTAAATTAAAATTTTAAAAGGATGAAAAACAGAAGACCAAAATGCGGTTGTGGTAATACACAAAACCCAGACGGATATTGTGACGGAACACATGCAAAAAATAATTATTGTTAGGTAATTGAGGTAATTACATTTTTACACTATATTTGATTCAATGAACCGAATAATAATTTTATTAGCTTGGTGGCACACGAATAGCATTAGACACTCGTGAAGCACAACTGATTTATATAATATATACCTAAGGCTTGTCATCACGACAGGCCTTTTTTAATTAACAAAAAATGAAAACTTTTGCACTGCAAACGGAACACAAAAAAATATTAGCAGATACGCTAACACCAGTAAGCGCATATCTAAAGCTAAGGGACGTCTTTCCCCATTCTTTATTGTTAGAGAGTAGTGATTATCATGCAAACAATAATGACTTCTCCTATATCTGTTGTAACCCCATTGCTTATATTGAACTAAAAAATGGGATGCTCTCAGCTAGCTATCCCGATAAAAGTCATTCAAAAGTAGCTGTTGATGAAACGTTAGATATTCCAGAAAAAATTCATCAATTTTCACAACAATTTGACAGCAAAAAGTATCCATTTAAATTTATTAGTAATGGTATTTTTGGTTATATCGCTCACGATGCAGTAGATCAATTTGAAAATCTGACTCTAGACAAAACAAAACCAGGACACGAAATTCCTGATATTTATTATGCTGTTTATCAAAATATTATTGCCATTAGCCTTTTCAATCATGAAGCACATTTATTTTCTCATGTATATCAAGGCAAGCACAACTTAGACAGAATAGAACAGGTTTTAAATACTAAAAATAGTACTCCGTTTACTTTTGAAAAAGTAGGTGAAAAAACCTCAAACCTAACCGACGCAGAGTTTCTTGATTTTGTCAAAAAAGGAAAAGAACATTGCTTCCGTGGCGATGTATTTCAATTGGTCCTTTCGCGCCGTTTCTCACAAGAGTTTAAAGGAGACGAATTTAATGTGTATCGAACCTTACGTTCCATAAATCCTTCACCTTACTTGTTTTTCTTTGACTATGGTGATTTCAAGATTTTTGGTAGTTCTCCAGAGGCACAATTAATTATTCAAAACGGAAAAGCAGAAATACATCCTATTGCGGGAACCTTTAGAAGAACGGGAGACGATATTCAAGATGAAGCAGCTGCCAAAGAATTAGCCAAAGACCCAAAAGAAAATAGTGAACACGTAATGCTTGTTGATTTAGCACGAAACGATTTAAGCAGAAATGGTTCAGGAGTGGAAGTAGAGAAGAATCGAGAAATTCAATTTTATTCACATGTAATACACTTGGTCTCCAAGGTAACCTGTAGCATGAAAAATGCTGCTAAAACTTTTCGCGTAGTAGCCGACACCTTCCCTGCTGGAACCTTAAGTGGAGCACCGAAACACAATGCTTTAAAATTGATAGATCGTTATGAAAAAACGAAACGAAACGTTTATGGAGGCGCAATTGGCTACATGGATTTTCATGGGAATTTTAATCATGCCATTATCATCCGATCTTTTTTAAGCAAAAATCATCAATTATATTACCAAGCAGGGGCTGGAATTGTAGCTGATTCTATTCCAGAAAGCGAATTACAAGAAGTTTATAATAAACTAGGCGCCTTAGACAAGGCCCTAACGCTCGCTGAAGATGTATAATATGGAAAAAGTATTTGTTATAGATAATTACGATTCGTTTACCTATAATCTCGTGCACTACCTTGAAGAATTAGGCTGTGAAGTGGTTGTAAAACGTAATGATAAATTTGAACTAGATGAATTAGAAAAATATTCTCGCATTCTTCTTTCTCCAGGGCCAGGTATTCCAGATGAGTCTGGATTATTGAAAGCCGCCATTGAGCGCTATGCACCTTCAAAAAAAATCTTAGGGATTTGTCTAGGTCAACAAGCCATTGGTGAAGTTTTTGGTGCCAAATTAATAAACCTCGACAAAGTGTATCATGGCATTGCAACTCCTGTAATCGTTACTGAAGATGATGTTCTTTTCAAGGGACTTCCAAGAAAATTTGATGTAGGTCGCTACCATTCTTGGGTAGTAGAAACTCCCTTACCAAGTGATTTGGTAGCTACTTCTTTTGACGAAGAAGGACAATTAATGTCCTTACGGCATAAAACTTATGATGTACGGGCAGTTCAATACCACCCAGAATCTATACTTACACCCAATGGGAAAAAAATATTAAAAAACTGGATAAATAGTTAATTATGAAAATCATACTAAACCGACTTATTCAGCATGAACAGCTAAGCAAAGCAGAGGCAAGGCAAATGATAATTAATATTGCTGATGGGCAATATAGCCCAATACAAATTGCTTCTTTTCTAACAGTATATATGATGCGCAGCATTAGCCTAGAAGAATTAGAAGGGTTTCGTGAGGCCCTTTTAGAATTATGCATTGCTGTAGACTTAAGTGAATTTAACACCATAGATCTTTGCGGTACTGGCGGTGATGAAAAAGATACTTTTAACATTTCCACCCTGTCATCTTTTATTACGGCGGGTGCTGGTGTAAAAGTCGCAAAACACGGAAACTATGGGGTATCCTCCGGATGTGGATCTAGTAATGTCATGGAGGCCTTAGGTATTAAATTCTCAAATGAGGCTGATTTTTTAAAACGAGCTATTGACAAAGCGGGTATTTGCGTATTACATGCACCCCTATTTCATCCAGCCATGAAAAATGTTGCTCCAGTTCGGAAAGAATTGGGAGTAAAAACTTTTTTCAATATGTTAGGGCCATTGGTAAATCCAGCCTTTCCAAAAAACCAACTAACAGGGGTCTTTAATCTAGAGTTAGCACGCTTGTATCACTATTTATTTCAGAAAACTAACACAAATTTCACCATTTTGCATGCACTAGATGGATATGATGAAATATCCTTAACGGGAGCAACCAAAGCTTTCAGTAAAAACAGTGAACGTGTTTTAATGCCTTCAGATTTTGGAGTGCTGCCCCTAAAGGCTGAAGAAATTAAAGGAGGAGAAACCATCGGTTCTTCTGCTAATATTTTTATGGAAGTTATCCGAAATAAAGGTACCCAAGCACAAACAAATGTGGTGTGTGCCAATGCAGGAATGGCAATTGCAACTGCTTTAGACCTTTCACCAATGGAAGGCTTTGAAAAAGCAAAAGAATCACTTGCTTCTGGTGAAGCTTTTATAGCCCTTCAAACCTTACAAAAACTGAGTAAAAAATGAATATTTTAGACCGTATTGTTGCTGACAAAAAAATAGAAGTTGCACATCGAAAAAGTCTGTTTTCTATAGCCTTTTGGGAATCCTCTCCCCTTTTTGAACGAAAAACAAAATCTCTAGCGGCGCAACTAAGAGTAAGTAATTCAGGCATCATTGCAGAACACAAAAGACGCTCCCCTTCAAAACAAAACATTAATAACAGTCTTTCTGTTTCGGAGGTAGTGAAAGGATACGAATTTGCCGGTGTTTGTGGGATATCAGTATTGACCGATGGAAAATATTTTGGAGGATCATTAGACGACCTAACAATCGCTAGAGCAGTTTCAAATTTTCCATTATTACGCAAAGAATTCATAGTAGATGAATACCAACTCATTGAAGCTAAAGCGCATGGAGCTGATGCTATTCTTCTAATTGCATCTGTATTAACAAATGAAGAAATTTTTTCTTTTTCAAAAACAGCAAATAGCTTAGGACTAAATGTCTTGTTAGAAATACACAACTTGAATGAATTAGAGAAATCCATAATGCCCAGTATTGATTTAATAGGCGTAAACAATCGCAACCTCAAAACCTTTGAAGTCACCCTAGAAACAAGTCGTGCTTTAGCTGAAAAAATTCCATCTGAATTTGTTAAAGTATCAGAGAGTGGTATTAGTGAAGTGAAATCAATTAAAGACTTAAAAACCTATGGATACCAGGGTTTCTTAGTGGGTGAAAATTTCATGAAAACAGATAATCCTGGACAGGCAGCTCATGATTTCATAAATCAGTTAGGCTCATGAAATTAAAAGTGTGCGGAATGCGAGAAACTGAAAATATTGAAGCCCTTGCAGCTTTAAAACCAGATTATATTGGGTTTATTTTTTGGGCACCCTCTACTAGATTTGTAAATAAAGTAACCCCTTCTCTTCCTTCAACTATTAAAAAAACAGGTGTTTTTGTTGACGCTTCTCTAGATTATATTCAATCTACTATTGCCACACACGAATTACAAGCTGTCCAATTACATGGTATTGAAACGAGCGAATACTGCAGGCTTGTTAAAGATTTTGGAGTTGAAGTCATCAAGGCTTTTTCTGTTAAGGACACCTTTGACTTTTCTGTTTTGAAGGGATTTGAAAACAGTTGTGACTACTTTCTTTTTGATACAAAAGGAAAATTGCCTGGAGGAAATGGTGTTGGATTTGATTGGAATATTTTGAGCGACTATCCTTCTAAAAAACCATTTTTCTTAAGTGGGGGTATTGGTTCAGAAAATAGTAAAGACCTAAAAAGAATATTAAATACTGCTTTGCCAATTTATGCTATTGATGTAAATAGTAAATTTGAAAGCGCTCCCGGACTAAAAAAAATTGAGGCGTTAAAACAATTTAAAAATGAATTGTATGGATTATAATGTAGATGAAAAAGGATATTATGGAGATTTTGGGGGGGCCTTTATCCCTGAAATGTTACATCCAAATGTAGAAGAGTTACGCAATAGTTACTTAAGAATTACAGCGGAGCCTAAATTCAAAAAAGAATTTAACGCCTTATTAAAAGACTATGTCGGACGTCCTACACCGCTCTATTTCGCCAAACGTCTTTCTGAACGCTATAATACAAGAATATACCTCAAACGAGAAGACTTATGCCATACAGGAGCCCATAAGGTAAATAACACCATTGGTCAGATTTTAGTTGCAAAACGGTTAGGAAAAAACAGAATTATTGCAGAAACCGGAGCTGGTCAACATGGAGTAGCAACGGCTACCGTTTGTGCTTTAATGGGAATT
>JBKEHX010000110.1:0-5766 GCA_046711205.1 Flavobacteriaceae bacterium | reverse complement strand
CATACCCAGGTATGCCAGTAATAAAAAGAAGAGTTATTTTAAAAGCTACGATTGATTTATAAACTATTAATATGCTTTAATAGTTAATGGAATGTTAAGGTAAAGAGCTTTTATAAAAAGTTCAGCTAACGGAATAGAAAGAGTAACAGCAGTTGCTCTTTCGTCCGCTGGTTCTAATTTTATTATTTCACAGATCAACACAAATTCTTTGCAAAAGCTAGAAAAAGAACTTAAAGCGAAAGTCACAAATGTTATTAGTGCTTAATTAGATGACAAAGATCGAATGGTAATTAATTACTTAAATATAAAGCGATTGGATTTGGTGACTTAGACTTTTGAAGAATTACTTCCAAGTCCAGGATTAACAAAACTAATTTCTCTTATCTTGTTCAGCACGAAGTTCTCGTCCTTCTTAAACCTAATGGTTTTGATATTGGAATAGATGAAAGAAGGAAATACATTAATATAATTGCAAAATTAAAGAGGTCGTCTAAGTTTGTTAACTTTCGTAATTAAAAAAGAAAGAATTTTCATAGATGGGAGGTGATTTAAATAGAGCTGTGGTTAAGTATAAAATAAATAAAAACTTAAAATAAAATTAACATGTATAGTTTAGAAGGTCAAGTTGCAGTTATCACCGGAGGTGCTCGTGGAATTGGTAAAGGAATATGTGAAGTCTTTTGTAAAGCAGGAGCTATAGTTGCTTTATGGGATGTTTTAGATGAAGGAAATGAGACAGTAGCTCAAATTTCTGAAGCTGGTGGATCAATTTTTTTTCAAAAAGTAGACATAACTAGCAATGATTCTGTAGAAGCTGCAGTTGCCAAAATCATGGCAGACCATGGTAGAATAGATATTTTAATTAATAATGCTGGGGTTATTCGAGATCGTTCTTTTATGAAAATGTCTCGAGAAGAATGGGATACGGTCATTAACATTAACCTTACGGGAATGTTTGTAGTGACGAAAGCGGTCTTTCCAATTATGAAAGAAGCTGGATATGGAAGAATTATTTCGGCATCTTCAATTAATTCAGTTCGAGGAGCATTTGGACAGGCAAATTATGCAGCAACAAAAGCTGGTGTTTCTGGTTTTACCAGGGCTTTATGTAAAGAGGGTGGTCGTTATGGAATTACCGTTAACGCTGTTGCTCCTGGATTTATTAAATCATTAATGTCTGACTCCATGCCTGATGAGATAATTAAAGCAGGAATTGCTCAAATTCCAGTAGGCAGAATTGGAACACCTGAAGATATGGGTTACACATACTTATTTTTAGCATCTAAAGAAGCAGGCTTTATTAGCGGAATAACTCTTCATGCAAATGGTGGGGCAATGCCAATGTAATTATGAAGAATAGTACTAGAAATTTATTTGAATTAAAAGGGAAAGTAGCAATAGTTACCGGGTCTAGCAAAGGAATAGGTCTAGCAATTGCAAGAGGTCTAGCAGAATATGGCGCCAAAGTCGTTATAAGTAGTCGTTCCCAAGAAGCATTGGACATAGTTGCAAAGGAACTGAAAGAAGAAGCAATAATAGTTTTGCCTCAAGCTTGCCATATTGGAGATAAAAATCAAAGAAAACAATTAGTTGATAAAACTATAGAAGCTTTTGGAAGAATTGATATTTTAGTAAATAATGCAGCGATCAATCCTGTTCATAATTCTTTAGAAAATATAAGTAGTGAAATTTATGATAAGGTGCTTAATGTTAATGTTAAAGCTGCATTTGAATTAAGTAATTTATGCTTTCCTTATTTGAAAAAACACAAAGACGGGGCAATAATAAACATAGCATCAGTTGAAGGATTAAAACCTAGTTTGGGGCTTGGTATTTATAGTATTACTAAAGCAGCACTTATAATGTTAACTCAAGTTCAAGCTAAAGAATGGGGAAAGCATGGTATTAGATCTAATGCAATTTGCCCTGGTTTAATTAAAACTAAATTTAGTAGTGCGCTTTGGAAAAATGAGATATTATTAAATCAATTAGAAAATCAACTCCCTGCAGGAAGAGTCGCTGAGCCGATTGAAATGAGTGGTTTGGCAGTTTATTTAGCTTCTTCAGCAGGAAGTTATTCTACAGGAGGTGTTTATACCGCAGATGGCGGACATATGACTATTTAAATATTTAATTATGGAATCAAAAACAGAAAACCCATACAAATCAAAATTCAACTCAGTTGATGAGTTAGAGAATTATGTTGGAAAAGAATTAGGGTTAACGGACTGGTATACAATGAGTCAAGATAAAATAAACATATTTGCTGAAGTTACTGAAGATTTTCAGTGGATTCACATTGATAAGGAAAGAAGTGAAAAAGAATCTCCCTATAAACAAACTATAGCGCACGGTTTTTTGATGCTTTCGATGTGTACTAAAATTATGTATGATACTTATGAGATAAATAACTTAGGAATGGTTATTAACTATGGCTTAGATAAAGTAAGATTTACAAACGCCACTCTATCTGGTTCGAGGTATAGAGGTAGAGCTTCATTACTTCAGTTTGATTCAAAGCCAAAAGGATCTAAATATAAAATGAAAATTATCATTGAACTTGAAGGCCGGAAAAAGCCTGCTTGTATTGCAGAATTTTTGGCTCTGGCGTATAATAAATAAAAATATGAAAAAAGCAGTATTATACAGTATTTCACAGGGTGTTGCTACAATCACTCTAAATCGACCCGAGCGCTATAACGCAGTTAACCAAGATTTAGTTGATGGAATAACAGAATCACTTCAAAACGCAAGTAATGACGATTCCATTCGCGCTATTGTTCTCACTGGTGCTGGAAAGGGATTTTGTGCTGGGGCAGACATGAGTGTTTTTGGTGGTGAGTTAACTCCTGAGCAAAGAAGAGATTACATAATTGAGCAATACCAACCTCTTATGGCTAAGTTTTTCTCTATCAATAAACCTATAATTGGAGCGATAAATGGAACTGCGGCAGGAGTTGGAGCTTCATTTGCTTTAGCATGTGACCTGAGAGTAATGAGTGAAAAGAGTGCAATATTATATGCTTTTATTAATATTGGTTTAGGGCCAGATGGTGGAGCAAGTTGGTTGTTGTCCCGTCAAGTTGGATACAGTAAGGCTTTAGAAATTGCAATCAGTGGAAAAAAAGTTTTTGGTGAAGAATGTTTAAAATTAGGTTTAACCAATAAATTAGTTGATCAAGAAAGCATTTTATCGGTAGCCCAAGCTTGGGCTATGGAATTGGCAAAAAGACCAACTTTAGCGATAGGGATAACCAAGGAAGATATTTTTCACTCTATGAATAACGACCTTAATAGCACTATTGCTTTTGAAGCCGAACTTCAGGTATTAGCCTTTGCAAGCCATGATTTAAAGGAAGGTGTGACTGCATTTGTAGAGAAACGTTTACCTAAATTTTTAGGAAAATAAAAACAGATCATGAATTTCGAAGAAGTTAAAACCAAAATATCATCCTTTGTTAAAGAAGAATTATTCTCCCTAGAGCCATGGATTTTAAATTGTGAATGGGATGAAAAACTCCCTAAATTAAATGAATTAAGAGCTAAGGTTAAATCTTATGGTTTATGGCTCCCTCAAATCCCAAAGAAATACGGAGGACTTGGACTTACTAATGCTCAACATGGTGAGGTTAGTGAAGTCCTAGGAGCCAGCCCTTACGGACATTATGTGTTTAATTGTCAAGCACCCGATGCAGGGAATATGGAAATATTAATGGAATTTGGAACTGAAGACCAAAAGGAAAAATATTTATACCCCTTATTAAAAGGAGAAATTCGTAGTTGTTTTGCAATGACAGAACCTGATTATGCTGGTTCAAACCCTGTGAATATGGGAACAATTGCAACTAAGAAAGACGGGGATTATGTTATTAATGGCCACAAATGGTTTACTTCAGGATTTGATGGAGCTGCATTTGCAATTGTAATGTTAGTTTCTAATCTAGAAGCAGAAAATCCTCACAAAAAAGCGAGCCAAATTATAGTTCCTACAAATTCTGAAGGACTTGAATTTGTTCGTAATATTCAAATTATGGGTCACCCTGGTGGTGGCTGGGAAAGCCATTCCGAAATAAAATTTCATGACGTAAAAGTTTCTATGTCAAATGTATTAGGTGGAGATGGTGAAGGGTTTTCAATTGCACAAAAAAGATTGGGTCCAGGGCGAATTCATCACTGCATGAGATGGATTGGAATTTGTGAACGTTCGTTTGATTTAATGTGTAGAAGAGCTTTGACAAGAGAACTTGCTCATGGAAAGAAATTAGCGGACAAACAAACTATTCAAAATTGGATATCTGAATGTAGAGCAGAAATAAATGCTGCTCGTTTATTGGTTCAAGATGCAGCCCATAAGATTGATGTTCAAGGGGCATATAAAACAAGAAACGAAATCTCTATTATTAAATTTTACTGTGCTAATGTTCTACAAAAAGTAGTTGATTGTGCAATTCAGGTACACGGAGCAAAAGGAATTACCGATGACACTATCCTTGCCTTTTATTATAGGCATGAGCGTGCTGCTCGAATATATGATGGCGCTGATGAAGTTCATAAAAGTAGTTTAGCAAGACAAATCTTAAAGCAATACATAGTTTAAACTAAAATTTTAAAGAAACCATTGTGTATAATAATGATCAGGCTATATCAGTTAGAGAAGATGAAAGGCTAAACTTAAGTGGTTTGCAAGAGTACTTGAATGTGCATTTCAAGAATAAAAAAGCTATTGATATCTTACAATTTCCATCCGGGTTTTCTAATTTGACCTATCTTTTACAAAGGGAAAATCAGGGTATGGTTTTACGTCGACCTCCTTATGGAGTAAACATAAAATCTGGCCATGATATGCGTCGTGAGTTTAAAATACTCAGCGCCTTGAAAGGACATTTAAAAACTATTCCTACGCCAATAGTTTTTTGTGAGGACAAAAAGATTATTGGAGATGAATTTTATATCATGGAACAGGTGAAAGGAACAATCTTCAGAAGTTCACAACCCAAATCAGAATGGCCAAAACCTGAATTGATGCCTAAGCTTGTATCCGCTTTTGTTGAAACATTTTCTAAAATTCATTCGCTTGATATTAAAAAAATAGGACTTCAGAACCTAGGAAAACCCGAAGGCTATGTTAACCGACAAGTCGAAGGTTGGATTAAAAGATATAATAATGCTAAGACAAGTAGTTTTAATGAAATAGAAAAAACAATGTCATGGCTGAAAAACAATATACCGGAATCTTCTCAAATCAGCTTAATTCATAATGATTTTAAATTTGATAATATAATGTTCAATATTGACAGTCAAGTCAATGTTAATGCAGTCTTAGATTGGGAAATGGCTACCATTGGAGATCCATTAATGGATCTAGGGACCAGCTTAGGCTATTGGACCCATCAAACAGATCCAGAAATTTTTAAGACTGCAAGTTTAAACATTACCACTGAAGAGGGAACTCCTACTCGAGGAGAATTAGTAGAATTATACGGAGAAAAAACGGGCAGGTCGTTAGAAAATATTGTTTTTTATTTTGTGTTTGGCCTGTTTAAAATTGCTGGAATTATTCAACAGATTTTTCATCGTTACAAGAAAGGATTTACTAAAGATCCTAGATTTAAGGAATTAGATAAAGTTGTTGAATTACTTGGCATAATGTCTTATCAGGCTATTCAGAAAAAAAAGATTGATCATTTATTTTAAAAATTAATAAACAACATGAAAACTAAAACTAATGTAGCACTCAGTGATTTTAGAACTGAGACACGAGCTTGG
>JBKEHX010000109.1:0-5773 GCA_046711205.1 Flavobacteriaceae bacterium | reverse complement strand
GTTCCTTTTGATACAGGGGTATTAATTGGTATTGGAATTGTTTTTTTTTATGCTGTATTAGGTGGTATGAAAGGTATTACCTATACCCAAGTAGCCCAGTTTTGTGTTTTGATTTTTGCTTTTACAGTTCCGGCTATTTACATATCACTTCAAATGACTGGCAATCCAATTCCACAAGTTGGTTTTGGATCCAAAGGAACAGATGGAGTGTACCTTCTTGAAAAATTAAATTTACTCTCACAAGATTTAGGGTTTGATGCCTATACGAGTATCGACAAAGGAAATCTTGTCAATATGTTTTTTATAACAGGGGCATTAATGTTTGGAACGGCTGGTTTACCCCATGTTATTGTTCGCTTTTTTACAGTTCCTAGAGTTAAAGATGCACGTATTTCAGCAGGTTGGGCCCTATTGTTTATCGCTATTTTATATACAACAGCACCTGCAGTGGCTGTTTTTGCTAGAACAAATATTATAAATACTCTTTCTGAAAAACCTTATTCAGAGGTTCCACAGTGGTTTACGAATTGGGAAAAAACCGGCTTATTAACTTTTGACGACAAAAATAAGGATGGTATTATTCAATATGTTGCTGATGCTCAAATTAATGAACTTACAGTTGATCAAGATATTATTGTTTTAGCAAATCCAGAAATCGCAAACCTTCCACCTTGGGTTATTGGACTCGTAGTTGCTGGTGGTTTGGCAGCAGCACTTTCTACTGCGGCAGGATTATTATTAGTTATTTCGACTTCTATTTCTCATGACTTATTAAAAAATTATTTACGTCCGGATATTAGTGAAAAAAATGAACTTTATGCTGCTCGAGTTGCAATAGCTGTTGCTGTAGTTGCTGCTGGTTTAGCAGGTTTAAATCCTCCTGGTTTTGTTGCACAAGTAGTTGCCCTTGCTTTTGGGCTTGCAGCGTCCTCTTTTTTCCCAGCTATCATATTAGGCATTTTTGATAAACGGATGAATAAGGAAGGTGCCATTACAGGGATGATTGTTGGGATAGTTTTTACAGCATCATATATTATTTATTTCAAACCACAATTAGGTGGTCCGGGTCTGCCTGAAAATTTTTGGTGGGGTATTTCTCCAGAGGGTATAGGTACTCTTGGCATGATTTTGAATTTTATAATTGCACTAATAGTTTCTCGCTTTACCATTGCTCCTCCAAAGGAAGTACAAGAATTAACAGAACGTATTAGAACACCAAGAGGCTCAGTAAGCCCTAAAAATAATTCACATTAGAATAGTAAAAATTTAAGTTTAGATATGAGTCAAAAAATACAAACCTTGTCAGGATATATCAATGAATATCAACGTAGTGTGCATCAGCCTGAAAAGTTTTGGGGGCGAATTGCTCAATCATTTCATTGGCAAAAACCTTGGGATAATGTTTTATCTTGGGATTTTAAAGGACCAGATATTAAATGGTTTGAAAATGCAAAACTAAACTTAACAGAAAATATATTTGAGCGGCATCTTTTTACTCATGGCGAAAAAGCGGCGATTATATGGGAACCTAATGATCCAAAAGAAGCTCATAGAATAATTAGCTATCGCGAGCTTTTTGAAATGACCTGTCAGTTTTCAAATGCTCTTGAAGCTCAAGGTGTTGAAAAGGGAGATCGTGTCATCATATATATGCCAATGATTCCAGAGGCTGCTGTTGCAATGTTGGCATGTGCTCGAATTGGTGCTGTACATTCAGTCGTTTTTGCTGGATTTTCATCTTCGGCACTTGCTGATAGAATTAATGACTGTGAAGCAAAAATGATTCTTACTTCTGATGGTAATTTTAGAGGATCTAAAAACATTCCTGTTAAAGAGGTAGTTGATGAGGCACTAGAAAAAACCTCAACAGTTGAAAAGGTGATTGTTTGTAAAAGAACAGACAGTGAGGTCACTATGAAATCAACACGTGATGTTTGGTGGCATGATGCTATAAAAGGACATTCTATTGATCACAAAGCAGCGACATTAGATGCTGAAGATTTACTTTTTATACTTTATACATCTGGATCTACAGGAAAACCTAAGGGTGTGGTTCATACCACTGGAGGTTATATGGTGTATACCCAATATTCCTTTTTAAATGTTTTTCAATATGAACAAGATGATGTTTATTGGTGTACAGCAGACATTGGATGGATTACAGGTCATTCCTATATAGTTTATGGACCTTTATTGGCGGGTGCAACTACTTTAATGTTTGAGGGGGTACCAACATATCCTCATGCAGGAAGGTTTTGGGAAATAATAGACAAATATAAAGTTAATCAATTTTATACTGCTCCAACTGCCATTAGAGCTCTTCAGGCTAAAGGATTAGAACCAATAGCTCCTTATTCTTTAGAATCTTTAAAAGTAATAGGTTCAGTAGGCGAACCTATTAATGAAGAAGCATGGCATTGGTACCATGATCATATTGGAAAAGGAAACTGCCCTCTAGTAGACACATGGTGGCAAACAGAAACTGGGGGTATTATGATTTCACCACTAGCGGGAATCACTCCGAATAAGCCTGCACATGCTTCGTTACCATTACCAGGAATTCAACCTATTATTGTTGATGCAGAAGGGAATGAAATGAAAGGTAATAATGTAGAAGGTAATTTATGTATTAAATTTCCTTGGCCTTCAATTTTAAGAACTACCTATAAAGATCATAAACGATGTAAAGAAACCTATTTTTCAACCTACCCTGGAATGTATTTCACAGGAGATGGTGCCAAACGTGATCATGATGGTTACTTGAGAATTCTTGGCCGTGTAGATGATGTTATTAATGTTTCTGGACATAGAATGGGTACTGCAGAAGTGGAAAATGCAATTAATGAGCATCCTAGGGTCATAGAATCTGCTGTAGTCGGTTATCCTCACGCTATCAAAGGTCAAGGAATATATGCTTATGCAATTTGTGATAGAAAAGGTATTTCAGATGAAGTTTTAATTGAAGAAATTAAAGGTACTGTTAGAAAAATTATTGGACCTATTGCAAAACCAGATGAAGTTCAAATTGTAAACGGATTACCCAAAACTAGGTCAGGTAAAATAATGCGAAGAATTTTAAGAAAAGTTGCTAGTAAAGATATCTCTAACCTTGGAGACACTTCCACATTATTAAATCCTGAAGTGGTTGCAGAAATCATTGATGGTGTTCCGTCAGATTAGTATTTATATTTCAGAACAATATTCATCTCCTATTTTAAATGAATTATAAATTTTTTCTGAAACTGATCCCTGTCTTATACCATCATCTGGAATTCCCGGTGAGTTTTCATCATAATAATTATTATTAGAATCATTATCAGTTTGAATAATAAAATAGTAAATGGAGTTGTTAATAGCTTTTTGAATAATTTGCCCGCATTTTTCATCGTTATTCTGGCAGCTATATAAAATTAGGCTTATTCCAAATAAAATTAATTTCCTCATAATTTTTTTCTATAAGCTAGATTCTAGATAGGGTATGATGCCTTCAAGCTTAATTGATCTAGATCCTTTAATTAGAATTTTATCAAATTTTAACGAACTTGATTCAATAAATTTTAAAAAAGTTTTGAGATCATTATGTTTTGTGATTGTTGAATCTAAACTAGTAGTATTTAAAAAATGTGGACCAATTAAATGTATGTTTTGTGTTTTATTATCAAGACATTGAACGATAATTGCTTCGTGTTCTTTTTTAGATGTGTTACCCAATTCTAACATATCCCCTAAAATAATGCAACTATTAGAGGTTGCAATAGTTTTAAATGCTTCTAATGCAAGTCTCATGCTAGAAGGATTTGCATTGTACGCATCCAATATAACAAGTGAATCTTTTATCTTAATTTGTTGTGAACGAAAGTTTGTAGATTGATAGGTATTAATTGCTTTTTTGATTTCTTCAAGCGATACTTCAAATAAATAACCAAATGAAATGGCAGCCGCAATATTGTTTAAGTTATAAGTTCCGTAAAGTGGACTTATAAAAGCAGTTTCTTTAAAATTTAGCTGTAGGGTTTTATTCTTATTTTCTTGGGGAAGAATTTGAAAATTATTTTTATCTCCAATTCCAAAGCTAGTGGTAGGGTAGTTGTTTGTTTGGATAATCTGCTTTTGATCATCCCCATTAATAAGAATCTTTTGTTTTAGATCAATTAAATGCTCATAGAGCTCTGATTTTCCTTTTACAACCCCTTGAATACTGCCAAAGCCTTCAATGTGTGCTTTCCCAAAGTTTGTAATATAGCCCCAATTAGGCTGAGTAATATTACAAAGTAATTCAATCTCTTTTAAATGATTTGCACCCATTTCTATAATGGCAAGTTCGTGGTGTTCTTTTAATTTCAATAAAGTCAATGGAACTCCAATGTGGTTATTTAAATTACCCTCTGTTGCAAGAACAGAATACTTTTGAGATAGTACTTCTCTTAAAAGTTCCTTTGTTGTTGTTTTTCCATTACTTCCTGTTATTGCAATAATGGGTGTTTTAAGTTTAGTTCTGTGGAAAGTGGCAAGTTCCTGAAGTGTTTTGAGGGTATTCTTAACAACAATTACTTTTGGACCTAAAGAGGATATTTTTTCATCATCAACAATTACTTTAATAGCTCCTAGTGAAATTGCTTTTTCCGCAAATTGATTTCCGCTAAATTTTTCACCATGAAGAGCAAAAAAGAGCTCTCCTTTTTTTAGTGATCTAGTATCAGTAGATATCCCAGATGAGCTTAAGTAGTTTAGGTATATACTTTGCAGCTGCATAAAATAAAAAAGCATCTTATGAAATAAGATGCTGTTTTTTTAATTGTTATCCTTTTCTTTTGTGTTTGGCACTCTTTTTTTGACTGCTTTTAGATCCTACGCGTGACATTGCACATCTAAATCCAATGTGATCAGTAGCTATGTATTGAGGTAGGTATCTTCTTTGAGCAGGATCAAGCCAATATGCCCTGTCTTTCCAAGATCCTCCTTTAAACACCCTCACTTCATCAGTAATAAGTGAAGTTCTATTTGATTTAGTATCAATAGTTAATTCGATTTTTCCATCCCCATCTTTTGTGAGTTTTGCTGTTACGGGTGCGTTATACATTGAATTAGTTTCGGGGATAGAACCGTCGTTTTCTGATTTTCCGTTACTAAATTTCCTAGATGATTCTATATCACCATCTCTATAATTTCTATTGTCACTTTCAGTAAAATTCTGACGTAAAAATGTTTCTTCTTCATCAATTGTAACTTGATCCAACTGACCTGGAAGTCTTTTTAAAAGTACTTTTCCATTTGGAAGAGTGTCAAACACTAATTCATCTGGGGAAATCGTAGATGCTTTCCCATCATCACCAATTACATTTTTTAAATAAACATTTCCACGATAGTAGTTGAAATCACTAGCCTCATCATCAATTATTGGACGATAAACATCACCTACCCACTCAGAAACATTCCCTGCCATGTCATAAATACCAAAATCATTTGGAGGGTATTGTTTTACTTGAATTGTAATATCTGCCCCATCATCAGACCAACCTGAAATCCCACCATAATCACCTTTACCAAGTTTAAAGTTCGCCAATTGATCTCCTTCTGTTCTTCTGTCTTCGGAACGCGTGTATTCACCAGACCAAGGATATTTTTTCTTACCCCTGTAAGTATTGTATTCTCTGTCTCCCACAAGAGCTAATGCAGCATATTCCCATTCTGTTTCAGTAGGAAGTCTATAAGAAGGTAACATTATTCCTTTTTCAACACCTGCATAAACTTTAATGGTATCACTTTGTTTTGA
>JBKEHX010000108.1:0-5817 GCA_046711205.1 Flavobacteriaceae bacterium | reverse complement strand
ATGGAGAAAAGTTAAATCAAAAAATTGTAAATCATCATTCTACCCTTAACAACATAATCCTATTATGTGGCCATTATAAAGGAGTGGATCAACGAGTAAGAGATCATTTAATTACTCATGAAATTTCCATAGGGGATTTTGTGCTTTCTGGAGGAGAACTCGCTGCAGCGGTATATTGTGATAGTGTAATCCGATTAATTCCTGGGGTTTTAGGTGATGAATCGTCAGCACTAACCGATAGTTTTCAAGATGATCTTTTAGCCCCTCCAATTTATACGAGGCCTTCAAAATACAAAGACTGGGAAGTGCCTGAAATTTTAACTTCAGGAAACACACCCAAAGTAGAAAAATGGCGAGATGACAAAGCGATTGAACGTACACAAAAATTACGCCCTGATTTATTAGAATAGCCATCCCCTAAAAAAAATATCTTGACTTTAATCATTTCATTTCTTCTTCTCTCATTGAATTTGTTTTGAATTCAACCATTTCTATTGAAGAGGTATTTTAAATTTGTACAGAACAGTTTGTCACTAGAATATTACAAATCAATGGAGAAGCCCTAACCCAATTTTATTCAATTTCCATGCAAAACTTATAAATTACTACCCGGGTTTAAGCATAAAACTATCACCCTATTTTAAATGATAATTTTGTGAAGAGTTAAACACAAACACCTCATAAATATTTATTTTTATAGCAACACGACCTAAGAATTATATTACAAAAACTATGAGATTCAAAATAGATAGATGCCGCTAGTTAAAAATAAGTGGTATTGAAGTTGTTAATTAAGACCAGGAAGTTGTCTACTTCAAAATAAAGTTTAATTTTGCATCACGAAATGAATAACCTCTGACGAAAATCGTGAATGTTGTTCCTTTTCAAAAAATAAAAATATAATATGGAAGCGTTAATCAATTTTGTTCAAGACGAATTCATCGAAAAAAAAGAATTCCCAAACTTTGATGCTGGAGACACCTTAACTGTATACTACCAAATTAGAGAAGGAGAAAAAGTACGTACTCAATTTTTTAAAGGAGTTGTACTACAAATTAAAGGCCAAGGGTTATCTAAAACCTTTACCATTAGAAAAATGTCTGGTACAGTTGGGGTAGAGCGTATTTTCCCATTAAATTTGCCTGCATTAGAAAAAATTGAAATTAACAAAAAGGGGAAAGTACGTCGTTCACGTATTTACTACTTCAAAGGATTAACAGGTAAAAAAGCACGTATTAGAGAAGCACGTTTAGATTCTTAACCTGATAAATCACAAACTCTTAATCGTCTAATATATTTGATTTATATATTTAGACTATTTTTTTATTTCAATAACCTACCTAAGAAATAAACGCTAAGACTTATATTTGCACCCGAAATCAAAACTTAAGCTCATGTCAAAAATTAGAGTCGCGAATCCAGTTGTTGAAATGGATGGAGATGAAATGACAAGAATCATTTGGAAATTCATTAAAGACCAACTGATACTTCCCTATTTAGATTTAACAATTGAATACTACGATTTATCCGTTACCTCTAGAGATGCAACTGAAGACAAAATCACAATACAAGCTGCTAATGCCGTAAAAAAACATCAAGTAGGTATTAAATGTGCTACCATTACTCCTGATGAAGATCGTGTTACCGAGTTTAATCTTTCAAATATGTGGCGCTCTCCAAATGGAACCATTCGTAATATTGTAGGTGGAACTGTTTTTAGAGAGCCGATCATAATGAAAAATGTGCCACGTTACGTTCCTGGATGGACAAAACCAATTTGTATTGGACGTCATGCCTTTGGAGATCAGTATAAAGCAGCTGATACAGTAACCACAGGTAAAGGTAAGTTAACCATGACCTTTACTCCAGATGATGGAGGCACGCCTAAAACATGGGATGTATATCACTTTCAAGAGAATGGAGTTGCAATGTCAATGTATAATATTGATTCTTCAATTTATGGATTTGCTCGTTCGTGTATGA
Source organism: Flavobacteriaceae bacterium (assembly GCA_046711205.1). Taxonomy (GTDB): domain Bacteria; phylum Bacteroidota; class Bacteroidia; order Flavobacteriales; family Flavobacteriaceae; genus MS024-2A. Next base: position 3,834 of record JBKEHX010000108.1, on the reverse strand, counting down.
ATCAATCATTATCGAAAGGATGGCCGTTGTATTTATCAACAAAAAATACTATTCTAAAAGCATATGACGGACGTTTCAAAGATATCTTCCAAGAAGTATTTGATACTGAATTCAAAGATCGTTTTGAAGCTGCTAAAATAACTTATGAACATCGCCTTATCGATGATATGGTTGCTTCAGCAATGAAATGGAACGGTGGTTTTGTTTGGGCTTGTAAAAATTATGACGGTGATGTACAATCTGATACTGTAGCCCAAGGTTTTGGATCACTAGGTTTAATGACTTCTACCCTAGTAACACCTGATGGAAAAACTATGGAAGCAGAAGCTGCCCATGGTACGGTAACACGTCACTACCGCCAACATCAACAAGGCAAAGAAACATCAACAAACCCTATTGCCTCAATTTTCGCATGGACAAGAGGTTTAGCTCACCGTGGAAAATTAGATGATAATCAAGAGCTGATTGACTTCTGTTCTTCCCTTGAAGGTGTTTGTATTGAAACTGTTGAAAGTGGAAAAATGACAAAAGACCTTGCTGTTCTTATTCATGGAAAAAAGTTAAATAGTTCACACTACTTGACTACCCAAAACTTTCTTGCAGTCCTAAAAGACAATCTAGAAGCGAAAAGAAACATATAAAACACTTTTTTTACTTAAAGTAAAACCTCACAATGAGATACATTGTGAGGTTTATTTTTTTAAATTCGTTAAAAAACCAAGCTATGATTTTTGAAAAAACCACAGAACAAAGTTCTAAACACCATGATTTAGAACAAAAAAGTATTTCTGAATTATTACATGGCATGCACCAAGAAGACCAAAATGCAATCAAAGCGGTTGGGTTGGTTTTACCTGAAATAGAACGGTTAATAGAAAAAATTGTTGTCCAACAAAAAAAAGGGGGACGCCTTTTTTATATTGGAGCAGGAACTAGTGGCCGCTTGGGGGTACTAGATGCTTCTGAATGTCCTCCTACTTTTGGAACAGCTCCAGAACGCGTCATTGGTATAATTGCTGGAGGAGATACAGCATTAAGAAATTCTATTGAAAATGCAGAAGATAATCCACATCAAGCCTGGAAAGACTTAATTGCTTTTGGTATTAATGAAAATGATGTTGTTGTGGGTGTTGCTGCTTCAGGAACCACCCCATATGTATTAGCTGGACTTCATGACTCCCAAGCAAAGGGAATTACTACAGGAAGTATTTGCTGTAATAAAAATAGTCCATTATCTAACGTAAGTCATTTTCCTATTGAAGTCATTGTAGGCCCTGAATTTTTAACCGGTAGCTCACGGATGAAAGCGGGAACAGCTCAAAAGTTAATTCTTAACATGATTACCACAGCCACTATGATCCGGCTAGGCTATGTAAAAGGAAATAAGATGGTTGATATGGAGCTTTCTAACAGAAAGCTAGTAGAAAGGGCTGAAAAGATGATTATTGAGGAGCTTGACATTCCAATTGAAAAAGCAAAACAACTGCTGCAAGAACACAAGAATGTTCGGAACGTTCTAAATGCACTAAAAAATGAATAAAATAATACTTCAAAAAGGCTTGAGGTTAATGAGCTTTTTCATTGTTTTTTGTTTTATTGGACCCTTTGTTGTTCATCAGGCATTTCAAAATAAAACACACCCGCTGTATTATCCAGTTCTTATTTTAGGTGTATTGCTTCTAACTCTTTCTTTATACATAGGGTTTAAAGGAATACGAACCTTAGTGAATGCACTTTTAGGCGAACGTAAAAAAAAGCAATTTTAGAAACTTTATCATAAGGATTGCTTGCTAGTTTAAGAACCCGTATTTTTGCCTATCACTTTAAGAAAACTATGATTGAAGTTCAGTTTCCAGACCAGAGTGTCCGCAACTATGATGAGGGAGTAACTCCTTTGGAGATTGCAAAAAACATTAGTGAAGGACTGGCACGAAATGTACTCTCTGCTAAGTTTAATGGGCAAACGGTAGAAGGTACTACCCCACTCAATGAGAATGGCAGTATTCAACTATTCACCTGGAATGACCAAGAAGGAAAAACTGCATTTTGGCATTCTTCCGCACACGTATTAGCGCAAGCTTTACTCGCACTTTATCCCAAGTGTAAATTAACAATAGGCCCTGCTATTGAAAACGGTTTTTATTATGATGCAGATTTTGGTGATCACAGTCTTATAGAAAATGATCTACTAGAGATTGAAAAAAAATTTTTAGAATTTGCACGACAAAAATTTGAATTTAAAATGCGAAGTGCTTCAAAAGCAGAAGCATTAGATTTTTACAAAAAAGAAGACAATCCTTTTAAAACAGAGTTGATTGAAAATCTAGATGATGGGACCATCACCTTTTGTGACCATGCAGACTTTACAGACCTTTGCCGAGGCGGACACATCCCAAATACAAGTTTTATAAAAGCAATAAAATTAACAAATGTTGCCGGAGCCTATTGGCGTGGGGATGAAACAAAACCACAACTAACTCGTGTTTATGGGGTTTCTTTTCCGAAACAAAAAGAACTTACAGAATATTTAGCTCTTGTTGAAGAAGCGAAAAAAAGAGACCATAGAAAATTAGGAAAAGAACTTGAACTCTTTACTTTTTCCAAAAAAGTAGGTCAAGGACTTCCCCTATGGTTGCCTAAAGGTGCTGCTTTAAGAGAACGTTTAGAAAATTTTTTGAAGGCTGCACAACAAAAAGCAGGTTACGAACAGGTAATCTCTCCCCACATTGGAAACAAAGAGTTGTACATGACTTCGGGGCATTATGAAAAATATGGTGCAGATAGCTTCCAGCCTATTCGTACCCCAGCAGATGGAGAAGAGTTTTTATTAAAGCCCATGAATTGTCCTCACCATTGTGAGATTTATAATGCAAAACCATGGAGCTATAGAGATTTACCAAAACGCTACGCGGAATTTGGAACAGTATACCGTTACGAACAAAGTGGTGAATTACACGGTTTAACACGTGTGAGAGGATTTACTCAAGATGATGCTCACATTTTCTGTATGCCTAGTCAGCTAGATGATGAGTTCAAAAAAGTAATTGATCTCGTGTTATATGTTTTTAGTGCCCTAGGGTTTGATAACTTTAAGGCACAAGTTTCGTTAAGAGATCCTGAAAAACCAGAAAAATATATCGGTTCTAATGAGAATTGGGAGCTTGCAGAGCAATCAATTATTAATGCTGCTAATGAAAAGAATCTAGATTATGAAATTGAAATAGGTGAAGCTGCATTTTACGGTCCAAAATTGGATTTTATGGTAAAAGATGCCCTGGGACGACAATGGCAACTTGGAACAATACAAGTAGATTACAATTTACCTGAGCGTTTTGAACTAACCTATAAAGGGAGTGATAATGAACTTCACAGACCTGTAATGATTCACAGAGCTCCTTTCGGAAGTTTGGAACGATTTGTTGCTATTTTATTAGAACATACTGGAGGAAATTTCCCGCTTTGGTTAATGCCAAAACAGGTAAATATTTTGTGTGTGAGTGAAAAATATAAAAATTACGCTCTAAAAGTTTTAAATTACTTGGAAAATCACGAAATTCGCGCCCTCGTAGATGACCGAAATGAGACAATTGGGAAAAAGATTAGAGAGTCCGAAATCTCCAAAGTCCCTTATATGATTATCTTAGGAGAGAAAGAAGCAGGAAACGAAACGGTTTCTTTACGGAAGCATTCTGAAGGTGATTTAGGAAGCTTTTCGATAGAAAACGTTTCTGAGATGATAAAAAAAGAGGTGCAAAGCAGCTTAGCTAGCTTTGAAGTTTAATTTAAAAGACAGAAGACATAGCAATACGTAGACGTAGAACAGATCGGAAGAGC
>JBKEHX010000107.1:0-5832 GCA_046711205.1 Flavobacteriaceae bacterium | reverse complement strand
GGGTTTTTTTTCTTTTAAACCACAGGCATATCATCTTTAGTAAGGACAGGAATTTCTATATGTCAAACTTTTCAGATGTTTCTTTTAATGACGCGAGATGGCTTCCGGGTGTTGATGAAGAAACCCTTAAGGCAGATGGTAGTGTTAGAGTTTACGGTACTTGGAAAGGGGTTAGTAATGCTTCAGGGAAAAGTTTTTCAGTTGATGGTTATCACTATTTCGTAATAAAAGAAGGAAAGATTGTTCAATCTGGTGACTTTTTTGATGCTACTGGAATGGTTATGTCTGTTCAACCAGATTCTGAAGAAGAAGTTGAATAATTTCACTTTTAAAGAACAACATATATTATAATTATTAACGTCACTAATTAACTTTAGTGGCGTTTTCTTTTAAACCACAGGCATATCCTCTTCAGTAAGTTCAGGGATTTGTGATTCTTTAAGTGTAACTGTAACAGGTTAACAGGGGTGTTGGATAATAGTACCATTATACACGCGCCACCCTAAAGGGAAAAGTGAATTTAATTTTGGGTACGGGGGTCTTATTTGAAAGTTTTAGGCTGATTTTTTTGGCTTTTAACATCTGACCGTACAATAATCGTACAAATACACAAATAAAAAAACCCTAACATATTGATTAATAATATATTAGAGTTTTAATTAGTGGAGTCGGCGGGAGTCGAACCCGCGTCCAAACAAGCGATTAAAAAGCTTTCTTCAAGTTTAGATTTCGTTTAATTTTCGAATTAATCCTGACCGAAATCCGCCCAAACTAATCTTATCATCTTTATTGAAAAACATAAACGATGCCCTTATGTTTCGATGTTGACTTTTATGGTGCCTCAATATAAATCGCCGTCAACAAGGGCTATTCAGAGACATCCAGCTTCCCGACCTAGTCAGGACTTGGCATTAACATACTATAATTCTGTTAATTATGCAGCTAGAGCGTAGTTATTCTCGCCATTTAAAAATGTGAAAAATGAGATTTACGAGCTGTAATTCAGCGCTCGACTTGCTTACCTTTTCATGCGTCCTGCTGTCAAAACCAGTCGACCCCATGAGTTTTCAATGAACCAATTAAAGTGCAAATTTACAAAGATTGCGCCAAACCTATCTGTTTTATTCTTTTTTAATACTGTTGAATTTACTTCTAATAGTTTTTATAAAATTTAATAGTCAAAAAGGAAGTTAATATAATTTACTTAGACAACAATAATTCAATGTTTTAACTCTAAAAAATCTCTTTTAAATAGAATTTGAAGGTATTTTTAGTTACTCATTTATTCAGCCGTGTAAAATCATTATAATTAAACATCTATTTTTATTAATAAGCGTATTGCTTTTAAAGGAATAAACAATTTCATCTACCTCTTTTTTTTACACAATTAATGTCAAATTAATAATCCATTCTCATAGTCACTCTCGTAATAATTAATAATATATTTGCAGACGCTTAAAAAACGCTATGACAGCCATTAAAAATATTGCGATTATCGCACACGTTGACCACGGAAAAACCACTTTAGTTGATAAAATTCTTCATCATTGTAACCTATTCCGAAGTAATGAATCTACAGGAGATCTTATTCTAGACAACAATGATTTAGAAAGAGAACGTGGAATTACTATTCTTTCTAAAAACGTTGCGGTTGAATATAAGGGTGTAAAAATCAATATTATTGATACTCCTGGCCACGCTGATTTTGGCGGAGAAGTTGAACGCGTTCTTAATATGGCCGATGGCGTTTTACTTTTAGTAGATGCTTTTGAAGGGCCTATGCCTCAAACTAGATTTGTACTAAAAAAGGCAATTGATCTTATGTTAAAGCCTATTGTGGTTATTAATAAAGTAGATAAGGAAAACTGCACACCAGAATTGGTGCATGAAGCTGTTTTTGACCTTATGTTTGAATTAGGTGCTGAAGAGTGGCAACTTGATTTCCCCACTGTTTACGGTTCTGCAAAAAACAATTGGATGAGCTTGGATTGGAACAAACAAACTGATTCTGTAGCTCCACTATTAGACATGGTTTTGGAACATGTTCCAAGCCCAGTAATTAAAGAAGGAAATACCCAAATGTTAATTACCTCTCTAGACTATTCTTCTTTCACAGGGCGAATTGCTATTGGTAGATTACAGCGAGGACTTTTAGAAAGTAATATGCGTGTTAATTTAATGAAAGCCGATGGTTCAAAAACGATCTCACGTATTAAAGAATTACATTTATTTGATGGATTAGGGCGTAAAAAAGTTGATAGTGTTGAAGCAGGTGATTTATGTGCAATTATTGGAATTGAAGGGTTTGAAATTGGCAATACAATTGCAGATATAGAAAATCCAGAAGCATTACCATCAATTGCCATTGATGAGCCTACTATGAGCATGCTTTTTACCATTAATGATTCTCCATTTTTCGGACAAGAAGGAAAACTAGTGACATCACGTCATATTCGTGATCGACTGGAAAAGGAATTAGAGAAAAACCTAGCCATGCGTCTAACAACTACTGCTAGCTCAGATAAGTTTATTGTATTTGGTCGTGGTGTACTTCATCTTTCAGTTCTTATTGAAACCATGAGACGCGAAGGGTATGAATTACAAATTGGCCAACCTCAAGTAATTATAAAAGAAGTTGATGGAAAGAAAATGGAGCCCATGGAAGAACTTACAATTGATTTGCCGGAAGACGTTTCTGGAAAAGCAATTGAGATGGTTTCTTTGAGAAAAGGTGAAATGGTGAGTATGAATCCAAAAGGTTCTCGAATGATATGTGAATTTAAAATTCCTTCACGCGGCATCATTGGATTAAGAAATCAATTACTTACGGCAACTGCAGGAGAAGCAATTATGAATCACCGTTTTGTAGAATTTAGCCCTTATAAAGGAGAAATTCCTGGAAGAATTAATGGCTCACTTATTTCAATGGAAAGAGGGTCTGCAATTCCTTATTCTTTAGATAAACTACAAGATCGTGGAAAATTCTTTGTGTCTTCAAATGAAGCTATCTATTCAGGACAAGTAATTGGCGAAAACACCCGTCAAGATGATTTAGTGGTAAATGTTACAAAAACTAAAAAGCTATCGAATGTTCGATCTTCAGGAACCGATGACAAGGTGAAACTAGCTCCGCCAATTAAGTTTTCTTTGGAAGAGGCCTTAGAATATATTCAAAAAGATGAATATGTGGAAGTAACACCTCAATCGATTCGTTTACGAAAAGTTTTCCTTGATGAAAACGAACGCAAGCGTCAAAATCAAAAAGGGTAGGATTTTATTTTTTGGCAACCACTTCGGTTAAGTTGCCTTTATCACATTGGAAAATTCTTCCAGGAAATTTAATAATCATATTGTAGTCATGGGTAGCCATTATTACACTTATCCCCTCAGCATGTAGTTTTCTAAAAATCTGCATTATTTCTTGGCTAGTTTCGGGATCCAGGTTTCCTGTTGGCTCATCTGCAATTATTAATTCAGGCTGATTTAATAATGCTCTTGCAATAGCTAAACGTTGCTGTTCACCCCCTGATAATTCAAAAGGATATTTATGTGTTTCTGGTGGAATGTTTACAAGGCTCAATACTTCCATTACTCTGGCTTTTATTTTGTCTTTTTCTTTCCATCCTGTTGCTTTTAATACAAATGATAAATTTTCAAAAATAGTTCTGTCTGGCAGTAATTTAAAGTCTTGAAAAACAACTCCGATTTTTCTTCTTAACAGAGGAATTTGTTTCTCTTTAAGTTCAGTCAAATCAAACCCTACAATTGAGCCCTTGCCAGATTCGAGGGACAAATCACCATACAACACTTTTAGTAAACTACTTTTTCCTGTACCTGTTTTCCCAATTAGAAAAACAAACTCACCTGCGGTAACTTGAAAGTTTATTGCTGAAAATATAACATTATTCTCATTGATTATTGTGGCGTTATCAAGTGAGACAATAGCATTTTGCATAGTAAAATAAAATTTCTATAAAGGTATGTTTTTTGATTTATTCATGAATATATTGTTAATAAAATATGAATTTTCAATTGGTTTATTCAACGTTAGGATTAATCGAATCTTCTACCTTTAAAGGAATGATTTATTTAGTTAAAAGATTTTGTATTGCGAGGGTTTTCTTTCTTTTACTTCCAACTTTATTGACGGGTCAATTATATGATTCACAACGACTTCCAGAAAACGGGAATCATTACTTTAGTTTGGGTTATTTCCCTGCCTCTTGGCAATCAAATGTTTTTTTTGAAGATGCATATATCCCAAAAGAGATCCAACAAAAGGTAGATTTCAATATATTATCTAATGCCCTTCGTTTAAATTATTTAGGAGCAGAAAAAATGCTCGCTAAATTCAAACAAGAATTCCCCAATTCTATAGAAGCAACAACAATAGATTTTGATGTTGCAACTTACTATTTTAATAATGAAAAGTACCGGTATGCATTAAAATGGTTTTCTCGAGTTTCTGAAAATCAAGTGCCTATGGCAAGTATTCATGAATATAATTTTAATAAGGGCTACACGTTATTTTCCGCAAAACGATTCAAACAAGCTAAACCGTATTTAGAAAAAGTGAAACATAATAAAGTTTACGAATCAGATGCCCATTATTATTTAGGTCATATTGCATATCAATTAGAAGACTTTGATGAAGCTGCTTCCCAGTTTAGTAACATATCAAACGAGGCTCAAAAAGAGAATTTATCCTATTTTCAATCAGACATGAACTTCCGTTTAGGTCGTTTTGAACAGGCAATAGCATTAGGTAAGCCAATAATAAAAAACAATACAACAGGCGAGGTTTCTGAAATTTCAAAAATTATAGGCGAAAGTTATTTTAATCTTAATTCTTTTATGGAAGCTATTCCTTATTTGGAAGCCTATGAGGGCAAGAAAGGTACTTGGGAAAATGTTGATTTTTACCAATTAGGATTTGCCTACTATAAAAAAGGAGATTATGATAAAGCTATTGGTCAATTTAATAAGATAATTGGCAATAAGAATTCCTTAGCTCAAAACGCTTATTATTATTTGGCTGATTGTTATTTAAAGACCAGTCAAAAAGCGTCTGCTCAGAATGCTTTTAAAAGTGCCTCACAAATGGACTTTGATTTAGTTATTAAAGAAGACGCGTTTTTGAATTATGCCAAACTAACTTATGAGATTGGTAATCCATATGAAGAGCCACCAAGAGTTTTAGTGAATTTTTTGGAACAGTTTCCCAAAAATGCACAATCAAACTTAATTGGACAGCTATTAATTGATTCATACACCAAAAACGGTAATTATGAAGCAGCTTTAGAAATTTTAGAAGGAAAAAATGGATATAAAAACAATGCTACTTTACAGCGCGTTCTTGTGCTTAAAGCAATAGAGGATTTTAAAAGCGGGGATTACACCAAAAGTATCGGTTACTTTGAAAAAGCATTAAAAATAAATGAGAATCAATTATTGGAGGCTTATAGCATCTATTGGTTGGGGCGTTCAAAATATGAACTTAATCAATTTGATGATGCTTTAGAAGTGTTTAAAAAGTTTAAAAAACATCCTCAGCAAACGAATATAGCGAATAATAATAGGTTGAGTTATGACATGGCATATATCTATTTTAAACTAGGTGAATATGAGTTTGCGTTAAAATCGTTTGAATCATTTAATGCCGTGAATAGTTCTTTTGATACTTCTTATCAACGCGATACTTTTTTAAGAATGGGGGATTGTCAGTTCGCATTAAAACAATATTGGTCTGCTATGGAGAATTATAACACTGCCATAGCATTTTCCCCTAAACAAGCAGCTTACGCACTTTTTCAAAAAGGAATGAGTTATGGT
>JBKEHX010000106.1:0-5898 GCA_046711205.1 Flavobacteriaceae bacterium | reverse complement strand
GTTGATGAAACGGGTCAATATGGGCGAATTACAACCTTCATGAAGGATATTAAAACCGACCGAATGGAGAGCATCGAAAGTGAACTCCGTAAAGTGGTTGAGAAAATATTTCCTAAAGAACGGTATAGAGTAGAAATGACAGGAAAAGCACTACTATTTTTAAAGGGAACTAAATACCTAATCAACAACCTTATTCTGTCCCTTTCACTAGCCATATTGTTGATTTCTTTTTTCATGGCCTACCTATTTAGATCCTTTAAAATGATCTTGATTTCTTTAATCCCAAACATACTTCCATTAATAATTACTGCAGGGGTAATGGGTTTTTCTGGTATCCCTTTAAAACCATCTACCATATTAGTTTTCAGTATTGCTTTTGGAATTTCAGTAGATGATACGATTCATTTTTTAGCAAAATACCGGCAAGAATTAATTGCCAACGGATGGAAAATAAAACAAGCAGTATTTGCTGCCCTTCGTGAAACTGGAATTAGCATGTTTTACACCTCTGTAGTATTATTCTTTGGGTTTTCGGTCTTTTTGATTTCAAATTTTGGAGGTACACAAGCCTTAGGTGGTTTGGTAGCGGTAACGCTTTTAATGGCGATGCTAGCTAATTTAATTTTACTCCCTTCACTACTCATATCTCTTGAAGATACCATTAGTAATGACAAAGTCTTAAAACATCCAAAAATTAAGATTTTAGATTAATAAACGTAAGTAAGTATATCTACACAGTATTTTTCTGAAATAAACTTATATTTGTTGCGCTTAATTGCACAATAAAAATAATGGGTACCCTTCAAATAAATTAATATGAAAGCAGTAAAAATTAAAGAAGTTTTAGAAACCGCAACCATCAGTAAACCTTGTACTGTTCAAGGATGGGTTAGAACCTTTAGAGCTAATCGATTTGTTGCTTTAAATGATGGGTCAACCATAGACAACCTTCAATGTGTGGTAGACTTTGAATCTCTAAAAGAATCGTTGTTAAAACAAATAAATACAGGGGCTGCTCTTCGTTTAGAAGGAACACTTGTGGAGAGTCGAGGAGGAGGACAAAAAGTAGAACTTCAAGTTGATAAAGTAATACTATTGGGCTCTTCTGATCCTGAAAAATATCCTATTCAGGCTAAAAAACATAGTCTTGAATTTTTAAGAGAAAAAGCCCATCTAAGAGTACGAACAACTACTTTTTCTGCGGTAATGCGTGTTCGATCTGCCTTATCATTTGCGGTACATGAGTTTTTTCAAGAGGAAGGGTTTTTCCATATAAACACCCCTATAGTGACAGGAAGTGACGCTGAAGGTGCGGGTGAAATGTTTAGAGTATCTACATTAGACCCTAAAAATCCACCACTTACAGAAACTGGTGCTATCGATTATAAAAAAGATTTCTTTGGAAAAGAAACTAACCTAACCGTTTCTGGGCAACTTGAAGCAGAGGCTTATGCGATGGGATTAGGAGATGTTTACACCTTCGGTCCCACGTTTAGAGCTGAAAACTCAAACACCACAAGGCATCTTGCAGAATTTTGGATGATTGAACCTGAAATGGCTTTTTATGACCTAGATGACAATATGAATCTGGCTGAAAAATTCATTACAAGTGTACTTAAAAAAGTTTTAAGCAATTGTGAAAAAGATTTAACTTTTCTAAACGAAAGGTTCGCTAAAGAAGAAAGCATTAAACCAAAAATTGAAAGAAGTTCGATGGGGTTACTTGAAAAAATAAAATTTGTAGTTGAAAATGAGTTTAAGCGAGTGAGTTATTCTGAAGCATATGAAATTTTAAGAAACTCAAAACCTAACAAAAAGAAAAAATTTCAATTTCCAATAAATGAATGGGGAATTGATCTTCAAAGTGAACATGAACGTTTTTTAGTTGAAAAACACTTTAAATGTCCTGTTATTTTATTTGATTATCCTGCAAACATTAAAGCCTTCTATATGCGAAGAAACGATGACGATAAAACAGTGCGTGCTATGGATATTTTATTCCCTGGAATTGGAGAAATTGTTGGAGGTTCTCAACGAGAAGAACGTCTTGATGTTCTTGAAAAAAGAATTGAAGAAATGGGGATTGACAAAGAAGAACTATGGTGGTACCTTGATTTAAGACGTTTTGGTAGTGTTCCTCATAGTGGATTTGGACTCGGTTTTGAACGTTTAGTTCAATTCACAACAGGCATGAATAACATTAGAGATGTAATTCCTTTCCCTAGAACACCTCAAAGTGCAGCATTCTAACTGTAGCTGCTTAAAACTGTATCTTTACGATAGATTCAATTTATTATGCTTAAGCAACAGCTCCAATTAAAGCTTTCTCAAAAACTCTCTCCACAACAAATACAGTTGATGAAGTTGATTCAACTTTCTACACTTGATTTGGAACAAAAAATTGAAGCAGAAATAGGTGAAAATCCTGCATTAGAAAGTGGTATCGAAAAAAATGTGGGGGAAAGCAAAGAAGATGATTTCGAAGATACCACCAAAATAAGCTCAGATGAAATTGATGTAGATCAATACTTAAGCGATGATGAAATTCCTGCCTACCGTTTATATACAAACAACTATAGTGCAGATGATGAAGACAAAACAGTACCAGTAAGCGGAGGGATTAGTTTTCACCAATACCTATACCAACAAATGGGAAATTTAATTCTAAATGAAAATGAAATGCAAATTGCAGAATTTCTAATTGGGAGTATTGATGACAGTGGTTACATACGAAGAACAAATTATGAATTAATTGATGATTTGGCATTTACCCAAAATATAATGGTTGAAAACAGACAACTAGAAAAAATATTAAAGGCTGTGCAATCATTGGACCCCCCTGGAGTTGGAGCAAGATCATTACAAGAATGCCTCCAGTTACAATTAGAAAAAAAGAAAAAAGATCGCCCTGAAATAGTGAATGCGTTACACATTATAACTGATGAATTTGACCATTTTTCACATAAACACTTCATACAACTTCAAGAAAGAGTTGGGGTTACAAAAGATGAACTAAAAGAAGCTTTAGATATTATTGGTAAATTAAATCCAAAGCCAGGCGGTGCATTATCTAACACTATTCAAAACACTCATGTAGTCCCAGATTTTATACTAACCATTGAAGAAGGAAAAATTGAGGTAACACTCAACCGAAGAAATGCTCCGCATTTAAAAGTATCTAATGCCTATAAAGAAATGCTTACAGGATACCAAGAAAGCACTTCAAAATCTAAATCACAGCAAGAAGCAGTCCTATTTATCAAACAAAAATTAGACGCTGCTAAATGGTTTATTGATGCCATACAACAACGACATCAAACACTTTATCTAACTATAAAAGAAATTATTAATCACCAAGAAGAATATTTCCTTACAGGTGATGAGCTAAAGATTAGACCTATGATTTTAAAAGATATTGCTGAAAAAATTAAAATGGATATATCTACAATATCAAGGGTGGCAAATAGTAAATATATTGAAACACCCTATGGAGTAAAATTACTTAAAACGTTTTTCTCTGAAGGCTTGAAAAATGATGAAGGTAAAGATGTGTCATCCATCGAGATTAAAAAAATAATAGAGCAATTTATCATTGAAGAAAGCAAGAAAAAACCACTCACAGACCAAACTCTTTCTGAATTGTTAAAGGAAAAAGGGTATATAGTAGCACGAAGAACAGTTGCAAAATATAGAGAGCAACTTGAAATTCCTGTTGCTAGAATGAGAAAAGAATTATAGGCTTATAGTAGGTAAAAGATAAGCCCGATTTTAATGGGCGAAATGTCGAAGGTAAGTGCTGGGTCCGAAAATGATTTTGGATTAAAAAAGGGAGTTAACTTATAGGCTAAATAAAAATTCCAGGTATTATATCCAAAACTTAAATGAGCTGTAGCACCTAGATTTTTTAAATCTTCCGCGACTGAAAATGATAAATTTTCCGTTTTAGCTTTAAGCCTGTAATTCCATTGTAATGCTATTCCTCCATATATTCTCCAAAAAGAATAGTCTGTAGTCGAAGAATTTCTCCAACGAATACTTAAAGGTAGCTCCAAAGATTGTATGGAGAAAAAAAATGGAGGGTAGTTAGGATCAGTAGAAATAGAATAAGAAAGATTTGAATTAAAATTCTCCTTTCTAACAACATTGGTATTATAGCGCTCAAAGCTCATTCCTAAACCAATACCTGCTGCAAATTGACCATCTTCAGAAAGTGGTATGTCACGAATCAATCCCCATTGAAAATGCCTTGAAATTCCTCGCGGATTAAACGCTAGTTGGTCACTTACTAATGCAACAAAGGAAACTCCTATATAAAATTGGTCTTCTCTATAAAATGAATTCTCTTGTATTTCTTCCTGAGCAAAAAGAGGTAAAGTAAAGCCTAATCCAAAAAAAAGAAAGAGACAGCTATAAAAAAGCTGGTATGTTGATTTTAAAATCACCTAATATAAAAGTAAAAAAAAAGCACCTTAAAAAGGCACTTTATAAAATATAATGACGTGAATATTATTTCAAGTTTTGTGTATAATCTCCTACTCGTGTTGTGTAGTTAATTTTTAATGCACTTACTTTACGTAGTTCCTGTTTAATATCTTGTATCAAACCCATTTTAGTTTCACTATCAACTTTGAGTGCAGTGGTCAATACATTTTGAAGTTCTTGACGTTTTGAAGCACGTTCTGCTAAAATAAAAGCACCTACTTCACTAACGGTTGCAAACTTATCATTTAATTGAATTCTAGCTGTTGAACCATATTTATCTTCATAGCGACTCGACGGCTTTCCAGCATAAATATACATCACACGGTCTTTCTTATCCAATTTTTGGATTTGATCGGCTGCAGGAAGTTTATTAACTATCATTAATGTACTATCTCGCATAACTGTTGCTACCATGAAAAAGAACAATAACATAAAAACGATGTCAGGGAGAGAGGCTGTAGAAATTGCCGGAGTTTCTCCTCCTTTTTTCTTTTTAAATTTTGACATAGTTTAGGTTTTAACTTGATTTGTTAGATTCTGCTTCAGATAGTTTTTGTGGATACATTTGCTTTGCTATATCTAACTTAGGCTTTAATTTATCCTGTTCATCTACTGATGTTCTTGGATCATCATACTTCTTTTGAGCCTCAACATAATTGATTCCTAAATTAGGATTCAAACGAATAAATTCACGGTTACGTAAATCATTATAGGCAGCTACTAATTCATTTTGAACAGCAATATAGACCTTGTACGATGTTTCACGATCATTCTTTAATGATATAATTGCTTTATCAGGATTATCAGAAGAGGCTTCATCTCGATCACCTTGACAATAATCGCATTTTTCATCTCCAATACCACCTCCGTTATCTAGAAAAGTAATTGCTAAAGAACGTAAGTCCTTAATGTCAACTAATTCTTCCTCAACTAAAAGTTGATTATTTTTACTTACTAATACAGTGAAAATATTTTTCTGCCTTATAATTGGAGGATCTACTTGGTCTTCCATTGGAGGTAATTTACGATTCAATCCACTATCGGTTTCTATAGTCGTTGTAACCAAGAAAAAAATAAGAAGAAGAAACGCTATATCGGCCATAGAGCCTGCATTCACTTCGGGTGCTGATCTCTTTGCCATAACCTATCTATTAATTAGTTTTTTTCCTCCAAAAAACACCATTGAGCCAATTGCTAATGCTGTTAGGATATAAAACATTCTAATTCCTGCTTCAACCCATCGTGATCCATTAGCAGAAAGTATTTCACCGTCCTTTAAAGGAGTTTCAATACCAGAAGAAATCGCGAAAGAAAGACCCACTAAAACGAGGAAAAATCCAATAAATACGAGTGCTTTTTTTAATTTCTGTGCACTAGATGCTAGATTAAGTAAAGAAAAAAAAATGGTTACTGCTA
>JBKEHX010000105.1:0-5960 GCA_046711205.1 Flavobacteriaceae bacterium | reverse complement strand
GAAATTACTTTTTCTAAAAGTTGTATTCCAAAATCCGTGTCCTCTTTATTTTTACTAGGCCTCGGGAAAGTTATGCTTTGTGGTTTGTCTATGTCAATATGCTTTAACATTTTCAGTAAAAAAGTATTAACCATTGGCAGGTCATCAATCCATGTTAAACGATGGTCTTCCACATATTCATATAAGTAATTTGAATTAGCGATATGATCCTTAAATAATTTAGCTACTAGCCTCAAATCGTCTTCTGTCGATGGGTTTTCAAGTGCTAAATAAGTTTTAAAAACAGTAGAGTTAGTTATAACCTCATAAAGCTCTTTGAGGTACTTAAACTCTAAGTCCCAATTAATAAGCTTTTTATTATTGAGGTGCTTTTCCAGGCTTTCATGTTCATTGATAAAGACAAGGACTTTGTTTTTAGAAAATTTCTGAAGAACTATAAATTGTTCTTCATTTTGAATGTTATGCTTTCTGAAAGTCTCTAACTGTTCTAAAGCACGGCATTGAAGGGACTTAACAAGACCTAGAAGTAGGAGGTATAGGTTAAAGGTTTGTTCTACACTTTCTTTAAAAAACTGGACCTCCTCCTCAAGTTTATGTTGTTTCCCTAGAGTGAAGGAGTAAACAGACTGCATTACTTTAATGCGAATGTGTCGTCTTGTAAGCATGTTTTAGAACTTTATTTACCACAAAAATAATTTATTAAAATGGGAAAAAATATGATTTTTCATTAAAAGTTTCAGGTTTATATTTGAATTTAACCCTTTCCAATTACTTACCTTTGGCTAAGCAGTTATGAATGAACTTCAATATCTAAATAAATACTTTTTAAAATACCGTACTAAACTTTTTTTAGGTTTTTTAATTACTATAATAGCACGTATTTTTTCACTATTTGCGCCTCGCCTTATTGGAAATTCATTGACGGCAGTTGAAAAATACTTACAATCGCCTACTGCAGATCTAGAAGCTATAAAAAATGTTTTATTAATGAATGTCTTAATAATTATTGGCGCCACTTTAATTTCTGGGTTTCTTACTTTTTTAATGCGACAAACCATTATAAATGTTTCACGCTACATAGAATTTGATCTGAAAAATGATGTTTTTTGGCATTACCAAAGACTGACCCAGCGGTTTTACAAAAACAATAGAACAGGTGACTTAATGAATCGAATAAGTGAAGATGTTGGGAAAGTACGCATGTATGTTGGCCCTGCTTTTATGTATAGTGTGAATACCATCACACTGTTTATTATAGTGATTTCTTATATGATAAGTATCGCGCCAGAGCTCACATTATATACTGTTTTACCGCTTCCAATTTTATCTGTAACTATTTATAAACTGAGTGGGATTATTAATAAGAAGAGCACCTTGGTTCAAGAAATACTATCTAAAATGTCTTCGTTTGCCCAAGAAACTTTTAGTGGAATTTCTGTCATAAAGTCTTATAACCTTCAATATAAGATGAATTCGCGTTTCTCAGGCTTAGCGCAAGATAGTTTTGAAAAAAATATGAGCCTCGTAAAGGTCCAGGCTTGGTTTTTTCCACTCATGGTTTTACTAATTGGTTGTTCTAACCTTATTGTCATATACATAGGAGGGAATCAATACATAAACGGCGAAATTGAAATTGGGGTGCTTGCAGAATTTATTATTTACGTGAACATGCTCACCTGGCCTGTTGCTGTTGTAGGATGGATTACCTCAATTGTTCAACAAGCAGAAGCTTCTCAAAAAAGAATAAATATTTTCTTAAAAGAAAATCCCGAAATAGAAGATGGCCCAGGCGTTAACTCCCCTATAATAGGAAACCTTCATTTTAAAAATGTTTCGTTATCCTATCCAGAAACTGAAATAAAGGCGTTAAGCAACGTAACACTTAAAATTCCTATAGGTTCTACCCTAGGTGTTATTGGAAATATTGGCTCTGGAAAAACTACTTTTTTAGATTTAATTTCTCGTCTTTATGACCCATCACAGGGAATAATAGAAATTGATGGTACCAGTACAAAAGACTACAGACTGGAAGAGATTAGGTCTTCTATAGCCTATGTTCCTCAAAATGCATTTTTATTTTCGGAAAGCATTCAAGATAACATTAGTTTTGGATCAGTTGATGCGACGGATGATGAAATTCAAAAAGCCACAAAACAAGCAGCTGTTCATGATGATATCATAGGCTTTAAAGAGGAATATAAAACCCTTTTAGGAGAACGTGGGGTTACACTTTCTGGTGGTCAAATCCAAAGGATATCAATTGCTCGTGGATTAATAAAAAAAACAAAAATATTGCTTTTGGATGATTGTCTTTCTGCAGTTGACACTGACACTGAAGAAGAGATTCTTAAACACCTTAAATCAGTAGCTAAAAAGAAAACGACCATAATTGTAAGTCACCGGATTTCGTCCATAAAACACGCAGATCAAATCATTGTTTTTGAAAACGGACAAATCGTTCAAAAAGGAGCACACATAAATTTAATTGAGATTGACGGCTATTACAAAGAATTATTTAAAAAACAGCAGTCGGATAAATCTAAATAATAGGTTTTTATAGATTTTTTTAACAAAATTAGAGGAATAAGAAATCTAAAAACAAGCCTAAGTGTTTTTTAAAGAGATCGTGAAAATATGGAAGAAATTTATTCCAAAGTGTTCAGTACTGAAACAATAACTTATTTTTTTGATATACTTAAAACAAAAGTTAATGACTATTATCTAACCTATTACTGAAAGTAAAAAGTTCACTAATGAAAATGAATCTTTTTATTATAAGAAATATAAAACATGTCTTTATAAAGAAGATTTTGAAAAACTCAAAGTACCATTAAACGAAGCTATTGGTTTTATATTAGACGAAAATGGATCTGAAGTAATTAGTGAACACCATCAAAAAAACTACACTTCTGATCAAAATAATTATGATATTTTTTAGACAACCGATTCATTTCCTTTAAACCTTCCCTTTTACACTAAAATAGATCTCTTTTATTTTTTCATCTAAATAATTATTTCCATCTTTAATAATTAACAAATTTTTTCATGAAAAATCTTATTTTAATTTTGTTCTTGGTTTGCAGCAGAATTATATTTAGTCAGGTTACACTTGACTATTATTTAGATCCAACACACCCATATAATACTGATATCCCTACCCCAAAAGAATTATTGGGTTATGAAGTAGGAACATGGCATGTTTCCCATGATAAGCTGTTAAATTACATGCGTCAACTTGCTGAAGCCTCCGACCGTATTTCTATAGAAAGTAGAGGTGCCACTTATGAAGGAAGACCTATTTTACTTCTTACAATTACCAGTCCAGAAAATCATCAAAATATTGATGCCATTCAGAAAACGCATCTTCAACTCTCTGAGCCAACAGGAGGTTTAGTGTCTATTTCAAAACAACCGCTTATTGTATATCAAGGATTTTCAATTCATGGAAATGAACCTAGTGGTGCAAATGCTGGTCTTTTAGCAGCGTACCATTTAGCGGCAAGCCAAGCACCAGAAACGTTAAAAATGTTAAAGGATTTAGTTATACTATTTGATCCTAGTTTTAACCCTGACGGGCTTCAAAGATTTGCCTATTGGGCAAATACCAATAGAAATCAAAACTTAACAGCAGACTCTAGCGATAGAGAATATAACGAAGTTTGGCCTGGAGGGAGAACAAATCACTATTGGTTTGACTTAAATCGTGATTGGCTTCCTGGGCAACTACCAGAATCACAAGCACGCCTAAAAACATTTATCAAATGGCTTCCGAATATCTTAACAGATCATCATGAAATGGGAACAAACTCCAGTTTCTTTTTTCAACCCGGGCATCCTTCTCGTGTGAATCCATTGACCCCTTCGATGAATCAGAAATTGACTGAAAAAATTGGTGCGTTTCATGTTGATGCTTTTGACAAAATAGGTTCGCTTTATTACTCACAAGAAGATTATGATGATTTTTATTATGGGAAAGGATCTACCTATCCAGATGTTAATGGAGGTATTGGAATTTTATTTGAGCAAGCAAGTTCAAGAGGCCATATTCAGGAAAGTGAAAATGGTTTACTTACTTTTCCTTTTACCATTCGCAATCAGCTTACTGCAGTATTTTCTACCTTAAAAGCGGCAAGTGCTATGCGAGTAGAGCTATTAAATTATTTTAAAGACTTCTATGAAACAACCTTAAGTGAAGCTAAAAAAAATAAGCAAAAAGCTATTGTTTTTGGAAATCCTAAAGATCCAGCGACCACCTTCAAACTTGCTCGTCTTTTAAAACGTCATAACATTGCCATACACCAACTAAAAAATAATGTGGTAAAAAAAGGAAAGAAATTCACTCCGGAAACAAGCTATATTATTCCTTTAGAACAGAAAAAATATCAATTGATACGTGCAATGTTTAGTACCCAAACTAAATTTCAAGATAGCTTGTTTTATGATGTTTCTGCCTGGACACTTCCTTATGCTTTCAACCTAGATTATGACTATGACAACAGCATTTCAAACATTGGTGCCGTTGTCAGTAATTTAAAAGCACCCGAAGGAAAAGTAACCCACAAAGCTTCTTATGCCTACATATTTGAATCGCATAATTACTATGTGCCAAAACTGATCAATAAATTACAGCAAAAAGACATCAGAATAAAAGTGGGTCTTTCTCCTTTTACTTTAGAAGGTAACAACTATGATTATGGAACCTATATGATTCCTGTGAAAAATCAAGCTATTGATGAAAATGAACTGTATGAGATTCTGCAAATTGCAGCGGAAGAAACTCATGTGAATATTGTAGGTGCAAATACCGGTCATACCCAAGGTATTGACTTAGGTTCTCGTGATTTTTCAAAAGTAAAAAAACCAGAGATTGCTCTTTTGGTAGGTGATGGAGTTCGCAGTTATGATGCGGGGGAAATATGGCATTTACTTGACACACGGCATGAAATTTCGATCAGTAAAATTGATGTTAGTAATCTAAAAAAAGTTGATTTAAATCGTTACAGCCACTTTATCATTCCAAACTTTTCTGGTTCGGGTTTAAATCCGCATATCGATAAAATAAAAGAATTCGTAAATGAAGGTGGTACTTTAATTGGCTATCGATATACCATAAAGTGGCTTGATAAAAATGAATTTATTGAACTAGACTTTTTAGAAGAAAGTCTAACTGCAAAAAATATTAGTTTTGAAAGTAAAGATGCTTTTAGAGGAGCCCAAGTAACAGGTGGTGCTATTTTCAATACAAAGATTGACAGAAGTCATCCTATAAATTTTGGATATCAAAATACAACGCTTCCCATTTTTAGAAATACTAATATTTTCATTAAAGCAGACGAACAGAGTTATAATAACCCTATTCAATACACAAACAATCCATTACTTAGTGGTTATATTTCTGAAGAAAATTTAGCAATGCTAAAAAATTCAGTTCCTTTTAAGGTGAGTCGTATGGGTAAAGGAAGAGTGATTGTATTAACTGACAACACCAACTTTAGAGCTTTTTGGTATGGTACCAATCGTATAATAACAAATGCACTCTACCTATCTGACAAAATGTAGCCTATAAAATTTGTTGCCCATTTGGCAGTTTAGATTCAGGGGACAACAGGATGACATCTTTTTCTTCTGTGGCTCCTAGAACTAGGCACTGACTTTCAAAATTGGCTATTTTACGTGTTCCAATGTTAACCACGGCAATTACTTGTCGTTCTAAAAGTTCTTCTAGCGAATACCGTTTTGTAATTTGCGCTGATGACTGAAATACCCCCAAGGGACCGAAGTCAATTTTTAAACGAAAAGCTGGCGCTTTAGCCTCAGAAAATTTAGTAGCGGCAATAATAGTTCCCACACGTAAATCTATTTTTTCAAAAGTGCTGTAATCAATCATGAATCTATTTTGATTGTTATAAAAATACTACTTTTAATTTCAGATAAATAAAAAAATGGCACTTACTGAATCT
>JBKEHX010000104.1:0-6038 GCA_046711205.1 Flavobacteriaceae bacterium | reverse complement strand
TAAAAGTAGATATTATCTTTAATGTCAATCATGAGGTATTAGCAACTGGAGCAGACATTACAAGTGCATTTATGAAAACTTTGACTTTTTCAGATGGAACACAAAAATGTTATTATTTTCCTAATGAACCTACAAATGGAAACGATTGGATTGAATTTCAAATTCAATGTAACTAAAACACCAACATATCCTTAAATAACAAGGTCTCTAATTAATTTTAGGAGTGTTTTCTTATATTAGAGGAAATCTTAAAAATTAAATTTTAATTCTAACATCTTGACAAACTAATATTATATTTGCGCCAGTTTATTGAAATTCTGAGAGGAAGTACTTTTACTAATATTGTGATTTTTATAATGAAGACCATAAATTAAAAAGTAAAAACCTTTGGGAAGTATTGGTAGCTTTATAAAAGGACGCGTAGCTCAGCTGGATAGAGCATCTGCCTTCTAAGCAGACGGTCACAGGTTCGAATCCTGTCGCGTTCACTTCTTCTATAAACTAAAAAACCTTCTTGAATTGAAGAAGGTTTTTTAGTTTAAAGGGTTAAAGAAAAACTATTCTTTTCTCTGACTTTTCAATTCACTAAGAATAGCATCTAATAATTTTGTTTGACGCTCTAAAAGATGGATCATTTCACGATCAGTTACTTTTTGTTCAATAGTCCTTGTTTTATTAAAATATTTCATAGGTTAAAATTTGTTCTATACAAGTTAAATATTTGTATTTACTTTTCACATTATTTAAGAAATAATGTTCTTCAAATTTATATCTTCGATAAAATTTAAAAGTAAATTTAACCTTTCTATTTATAAGGATACTTAACTTAAAGTTGATACCAAATGAAAATAGGAGTTCCAACAGAAATTAAACCTCATGAATCACGGGTAGGTCTAACTCCGGCAGGAGCAGAAGCCTTAATTAGATCAGGTCATGAAGTAAATATTCAAAGAGGCGCAGGTGAATTAAGTGGTTTTTCTGATACTGAATTTGAAAATGTAGGGTGTACTTTTTCAGACACTATTAGAGCGGTTTACTCAACTGCAGAAATGATTATAAAGGTAAAAGAACCAATAGAAGCTGAATATGATCTGATTCAACCCAATCAATTATTATTCACTTATTTTCATTTTGCTTCTAGTGAATTACTCACAAGATCAATGATTAAATCAGGTGCAGTCTGTCTAGCCTATGAAACTGTTGAAGATAATGGAGCTTTACCCTTACTGATTCCTATGTCTGAAGTTGCTGGAAGAATGGCCACTCAAGAAGGTGCAAAATATTTAGAAAAACCTCAAGGAGGCCTTGGGATATTATTAGGCGGTGTTACTGGTGTAAAACCTGCAAATGTCCTAATAATAGGAGGCGGTGTTTCTGGAACTGAGGCTGCAAGAATGGCAGCAGGATTGGGTGCTAACGTAACGATTTTAGACACTAATTTAAACCGATTACGCTTCTTGGAAAGCATTATGCCTGCCAATGTAACACCAGTATATTCTACTGCGCATACCATAGACAAGGAAGTACGACGATCTCACTTAATTATTGGAACCGTATTAATTCCTGGCTCTAAGACTCCTAAATTAATACGTAAAGAAATGCTCGCAACAATGTTGCCAGGCACTGTTTTGGTTGATGTTGCGATTGATCAAGGGGGGTGTTTTGAGACTAGCGAGCCTACCACACATGATGCTCCCATCATAATAAAAGAGGGTATTATTCATTATGCAGTAACAAATATGCCGGGGGCTGTTCCATTTACCTCAACAACTGCATTAACAAATGCAACACTAAGTTATGCACTGCAATTAGCCAATAAAGGCTGGAAAGTTGCTTGTTTAGAAAATAAAGCTCTTGCAAGAGGATTAAATGTAGTCAATGGTAAAGTTGTTTACAAGGAAGTTGCTGATGCTTTTGATATAGAATATATTGATCCTTTAACTTTTTTGGAAAATCAATGAAATTCTCTAAGTCACAAATTAACTTATTTACATTACTAAAATTACCTTCTGTATGGTTATGTGGAATACGTGTAACTTTTCTTAAAGGATCTGTTTGTGAAGCTAAAGTAAAATATCGTTGGATTAATCAAAACCCATTTAATTCTATGTTTTGGGCTGTTCAAGGAATGGCCGCAGAGTTAACGACAGGTATTTTAATTATGAAAGAGATTCAACTCTCAAAGAAAAAAGTTTCTATGTTAGTTTTAAATAATAAAGCTAGCTTCTCAAAAAAAGCAAAAGGTAGAATTACCTTTTCTTGTAATTCAGATGATTTGATTTCAAATGCGATTCAAAAATTAATAGCAACAAATAAACCTCAAACTTTATGGCTTACTTCTAAAGGTATGGATGAAAAAAATGACTTAGTTTCTACTTTTGAATTTGAATGGACCCTATTAATTAAAAAATAAATACATGAAACCAAATTTTATAAATGACCTCTCGATTCCTGTTGTAGCTGCTCCTTTATTTTTAATATCTGGTCCTAAACTAGTAATCGAATGTTGTAAAAATGGAGTAGTAGGTACTTTTCCTGCATTAAATCATCGTACAACAGAAGGTTTTGAAGAATGGATTATTGAAATCAAAGAAGCTCTTTTAGCTTTTGAAAAAGAAACTGGCAAGAAAGCTGCACCTTTTGGAGTGAATTTAATAGTACATCCAACGAATCCAAGAGTAAAACCTGATCTAGAAATATGTATTAAGCATAAAGTGCCATTGATCATTACCTCTTTAGGAGCTGTTTCAGATTTAGTAGATGCTGTTCACAGCTATGGGGGTTTAGTTTATCATGATATTATTAAACGAAGACATGCAGAAAAAGCAGCAGAAGCAGGAGTAGATGGATTAATTCTTGTTTCTGCTGGAGCTGGTGGTCATGCAGGGACGTTAAATCCAATGGCTTTAGTCAATGAAATAAAACAGTTTTTTCATAAAACAATTTTGCTTTCTGGGTGTATCAGTAACGGAAACGATGTAGCATCTGCATTGCAAATGGGCGCTGATTTAGCCTATATGGGTACTCGTTTTATTAATGTTAATGAAAGTTTGGCCGATAAAGAGTATCAAGAAATGATCATGAATAGTAAAGCGGAAGATATTGTTTATACTGCTGCAGTTTCTGGTGTTAATGCAAGTTTTTTACGTCCTAGCCTGGAAGCTATGGGTATTACTGAAGATCTTTGGAATCAATCTAAGAAAGTTGATTTCGGAAGCGAATTAGATGCTGCAAAAGCAGAGGCAAAAGCTTGGAAAACAATTTGGTCAGCAGGGCAAGGGGTAACTTCTATTAGTGACGTGATGCCCACAAAAGAATTAATTAATAAGCTTATTAAAGAGTTTAAAGAAGCGTTAATGTTTCAAAAGAAAAACTATGATACCTACTGTTGATTAATATTTATTAAACGATAAATAAAGATAGCAGTTCGCTGAATTAGTGCATTCATTGTTCTTAAATTAACCGTTTCTTGTGGCGTATGTGCACCTGTACCCATGGTTCCAAGACCATCTATACTGTCTACATAATCTGCTACAAAAGAAATATCTGCAGCACCTCTTTTTCCAGGGTCATACGCAGTTACTCCCTTATGGCCCAAAGAGAGACTTACATCATTTAAAATAGCCAAGAGCTTTTTATTTCCCTTGCTAGGTGCCATTGCTGGATAACTATTAGTAAAACTAATTTTAGCACTTGTTTTTGGAAGGTTTTGACGGACAATTTCACGCATTTTTGTACGTGCTTTTTCTTTTTGTTCTTCAGAAATAAAACGAAGGCCACCATTGACAATTGTTTTCTGTGCCACTACATTGGTTTTTCCAAAAACAGTTCCGGTGCTTTTTTTAGGATCATATTCTACAAAAGTACCCCCAAGAAGAGTACCCGGATTAAAGGTCAGGAATTCTTCTCCTCGTACTTCTTCATAGAAAGAATATAGGATACGACTCATTTCAAAAATAGCCCCCGCGCCTGTATTTTCATTAAATACACCCGATGAATGAGCTCGTTTTCCGGTTACTTCAACTTTCCATCCTGACGCACCTCTTCTTGCAATAGTTGCATTGTCAAAACCAGTAGAGGTTTCAAACCCTAGAGCTATGTCAGCTTTTTTAGCAGCCTCAATCAGATTTTTTCTGGATATGCTTAAGGGTTTTCCTGTGCTTTCTTCATCCCCCGTAAAAGCTACAGTTATATTGGCATTATTAATTAAGTTTAAATTGGATAATGCTTTTAAAGCATATAAAACCACAACGTCCCCCCCTTTCATATCATTGGCTCCAGGGCCATGAGCAATACTATCATTCAATCGTTTAAACTGCTGAAAAGGACTGTTTTCTTCAAAAACAGTATCTAAATGACCAATGAGAAGAAGTTTTTTCCCTTTGGTGCCATCGATATTGGCAAAAAAATGACCGGCTCGATTCATTTCTTCTGGCATATCAATCCATTCTGTTTTAAATCCAATGGACTTAAATTCTTTATTAAAAATAGTTCCAACTTCGCGAACCCCTTTTTGATTAAGTGTCCCGCTATTAACATTTACTACTTTTTCAAGAAAATTAACACTTTCAGAATTTAAGCGTTCCACTTGTTTAACAATTTTTTTTTCGGTTCTACTAAGTTTTTGTGCCTGGGTAGTGAAATTAAAAAATAGGAATGATAAAAATACGAGAAGAATTTTTTTCATAAAGAGTGTTTAAAAGTTTTTGGTAAGTGATTTCACAATTTTATTATCTGCAAAAAATTCTTGAGCAATTACCTTAAGGGTGGTGTAAAAAGGAATGGCAATAATCATTCCTATAGGCCCTATAAGGGTTCCTGCTGCAAGAATAACAATAAATATTTCTAAAGGATGCGACTTCACACTATTAGAAAATATAATAGGCTGGCTAAAAAAATTATCTATTAATTGACCAATAGCAAATCCAATCATTACATAGGTAGTATTAGGTAAAATAACACTACTAAAGTCTGTACCAATAAAACTACTCATTGTAAGTAATAACATTAAAAGTCCACCAATAATTGGCCCTAAGTATGGTATTAGATTTAAAAGAGCACATAGAAATGCAATAATGAAGGCATTTTCTACTTTGAAAACTGCCAATACAATGCTATAAATAATAAGTAAAATACTTATTTGCAGTAATAGTCCAAGAAAATATCGAGATAAAAGAGTTTTAGTTTTATCAATTGATTTTTTCACACGTTCTGATACTTTATCATTTACAAGTGTTAAAATCATACTATCCTGTAACTTATTGTCTTTTAAGAAAAAGAAAAGAATAAATACTACAGAGAAAAGTCCAATGGTAAAACCTCCTAATAATTCTAAAATTTGATTGAATAATTCTGGCAGCAATCCGAAATTGACATTTTTAAATAAATTATCTACAGCAAATTGTTGTTGCCAAAAACCATTATCTAATTGAAAATAAACACTAATTTCTTGAATAAGTGCTGCTATTGTTTCTTTTAGATTGTCAACATCAAGTAAGGATAGATTTTCTCCTTGTTGCACTAATAAGGGAACAAAAAGCGAAAAAACACTAATAAGAATACCTAATAAAACAAAGAGGGTAACCGTAGTAGCAAAGAGTGTTCTAAAACGAAAACGATGAATTAAAAACTTATTGATGGGGCGCCCAATAAGACTGATTACCCCAGCAATTATTATATAAACGATGAGTGTTTGTAGTTGAAATAGCAACCAAAGGATAACAGAGATAGCAGCAAGTTGGACGATTGCCCAAACAATTCCTTTTGTAATTTCTTTAGCATTCATAGGCTAAAGATATGAAAGTTATAGGCTTGAGTTTTTATGTTGTTTAATAAAAATAGTATGACACGCAAAAAGACCTGCAGTTTCTGTTCTAAACCTTTGTATTCCAAGTGTTACGGAGAGGATACCTGCAATTGACGCTTCCTTAATTTCACGTGCACTAAAATCCCCTTCAGGACCAATCATTATCGTTTGAGAAGTACTCTTTAGTGTTAGTCGATCCAAGCGTTCCTTATGACTATCTTCACAATGGGCA
>JBKEHX010000103.1:0-6083 GCA_046711205.1 Flavobacteriaceae bacterium | reverse complement strand
TACTATTGGAAGTTATCTTTCAGTTTTTATTTGTTTTTTATGCCAATAGTTTAGGACAAAAAGTAATTAAAGATTTACGAGTACAGTTATTTGAAAAAATAACCCTGTTTAAGATGTCTTATTTTGATAAATCGGCTGTTGGAAGATTAGTGACTCGAGCGGTAAGTGACATTGAAACTATTGCAAGTATTTTCTCGGAAGGACTTTTTATGATTATTGCAGATTTGCTTAAAATGTTTTTGGTTATTGGTGTTATGCTTTATGTAGATTGGCGTTTGTCACTAATTGTTTTTTCAGTACTTCCAATTATTTTATATGCGACTCGTTTGTTTCAAAAATCTATGAAAAAAGCATTTGAAGAAGTACGCTTGCAAGTAGCAAACCTTAACTCTTTTGTGCAAGAGCGTATTAGCGGAATTAAAATTGTACAACTGTTTCATAGAGAAAAAATAGAATACAATAATTTTCTATTAATCAATGAAAAACATAAAAAAGCGTGGTTAAAAACGGTGTGGGTTAATTCTATTTTCTTTCCAATTGCTGAAATATCTTCCTCAGTTACTATTGGTCTATTGGTTTGGTATGGCGGTTTTAATGTTATTTCTGGTGGCGATGTTTCTTTAGGAACCATCTTTTTGTTTATTCAAATGTCTCAAATGTTGTTTCGTCCTTTGCGTCAAATTGCAGATAAGTTTAATACCCTTCAAATGGGAATGGTTGCAGCCGACAGGATTTTTAAGATTTTTGAAACACAGAGTAAAATTGAAGATCAGGGCACGCTTGCTCCTGAAAAAATTAAAGGAGATATCTCTATTGAGAAACTACATTTCTCATACATTCCAGACCAAGAAGTACTACATGGCATTTCACTAGAAATAAAGGCAGGTGAGACCATTGCAATTGTAGGTGCAACTGGGGCTGGAAAGTCTACCATTATAAATTTACTTTCTCGTTTTTATGAATTTGACACCGGAGATATTAAAATTGATGGAGTTTCTATTTGTGATTATGATTTACAATCCCTTAGAAAGCATGTGGCGGTTGTTTTACAAGATGTTTTTCTCTTTGCAGATAGTCTTTTTAATAATATCACTTTGTTTAATCTCAATATTTCCAAAGCGCAAGTGATTAAAGCGGCAAAACAAATTGGGGTGCATGATTTTATAGAGTCACTCCCAGAAGGGTATGAGTATAATGTCAAGGAACGTGGTGTAATGTTGTCTTCAGGACAACGTCAATTAATTGCTTTTCTCCGTGCGTATATTTCTGAACCAAGCATATTGGTATTGGATGAGGCAACTTCTTCTGTGGACAGTTATTCTGAAGAGATTATACAAAATGCTATTGATACTCTAACCCATGAAAAAACTTCAATTGTTATCGCACATCGCTTGGCAACTGTTAAAAATGCTGATTCTATTGTTGTGATGGACCAAGGAACGATTGTTGAGCAAGGAACGCATAAAGAGTTACTTAAAGTGCCCAATGGGTATTATGCGAAGCTCTATGAAGTTCAGTTTTCTACTATTGAAGTAGTATAATTATTCGCTTAAATCTTGGGCTAAAATATCTTTTAATCCCTTTACCGAATCAAAGGAGAAAAACTCACCATTTTTCACATAAACTATTTTCCCTGATTGCTCAGAAATCACCAATACTAGTGCATCTGTTTTTTCAGAAATACCAAGTGCAGCTCGGTGACGTAAGCCATATTGAGAAGGTATTTTTCCACTGTCAGATACAGGTAAAACGACTCGGGTAGCAATAATATTATTTCTTTCTATAACAATAGCACCATCATGAAGAGGACTGTTTTTAAAGAAGATGCTTTCTAATATTTGAGGCACTAATTTTATGTTTGCATTATTGTTTTCTGTGAGCATAAAATCTAAAGAATTACTCCTTTGAATTACGATTATTGCACCAGTCCTGCTTTTTGACATGTCTTCACACGAATCCAAAAGTACGTTTAAATCTAAATTGGAGGTTTTCTTGGCTTGATTGAGAAATTTAAAATACCGTACTACATTTCGACGTGTTGTAAAGTTATTGGATCCTAGAAGAAGAAGAAACTTTCGTATTTCTTGTTGAAAAACAACAATAAGTGCAAAAAAACCAACACTAATAAATTTCCCTAAAAGGTTACTTAAAACATCCATGTTTAGGAGATCTGTCAATTTCCAAATTAGATAAATGATTACAATCCCTATAAAGATATTTATTGCAACGGTACCTTTAACGAGCTTGTATAAATAGAAAAGTAAAAGCGCAACAAGAATGATATCAATAACATCTATAAAAGAAAAATCAATAAAATCAGTTATATCCAAGTGTTCCTTTTTTGTAAAATTATAAAAACTATTGAAGTTCACCCCATAAGTCAATACATTCTTTGGCTTGTTTTACATCATGCACCCTTAGAATATTTGCTCCCCGCTCTAAGCCCCAAGCATGTAATGCTGTTGTTCCATTAAGGGCTTGATTTGATGAAGTATTCAAAAACTTATAAATCATGGATTTTCTAGAAATTCCCATAAGAATTGGACAGCCTAGTATTTGAAATTGCTTTAGGTGGTTTAAAAGTTTAAAATTTTGTTTATGATTTTTCCCAAAACCAAATCCAGGATCAACAACCACATCATGAATACCGGCCCACAGTGCCGCTTTGGTTTGCTTTGAAAAATACGACAGAATATCAGTTACAACATCTTCGTATGTTGGGTTATTTTGCATTGTTTCTGGCGTTCCTTGCATGTGCATCATTACATAAGGAGCTGAAAATTTCGCAACAGTAGTATGCATTTTTGGGTCAATGGTGCCCCCTGAAATGTCATTTATCATGGATGCTCCTGCATTTAAGCAAGCATGAGCAACCGAATGATTGTAGGTGTCTATAGAAAAATGGACGGTAGGAAAACGGTCTTGTAAAGCTTGCAGAATTGGAAGTACAATTTCCATCTCTTCTTCTGCTCTTATTATTTTACTACCGGGCTTACTACTAGCAGCACCCAGGTCAATAAATGTTGCACCTTCATTGAGCATTTTTTCAGCTTGTAGAAGGACACCTTCAGTGGTGTTGTGTTTTCCACCATCATAAAAAGAATCTTGGGAAAGATTTAAAATCCCCATTATCTTTGGCTGACTTAAATCGATAAGCTCTCCTTTACAATTAATGGAACGAGGTGTGGTATTATTTTTAATAACTTTTTACTTTGAAGGGGGGGATGTAACTAAATATATTCGAAATTTATTGCAAATTAATAATTAAATGGAGCGCACCCGTAAAGAGTATCATTCAATTGTAAGTCGTTGTAGAAATTTATTTGAAAACAAGATGAAAGATTATGGTGCGGCATGGCGTATCTTAAGACTTCCCTCACTGACGGATCAGATTTTTATTAAAGCTCAGCGCACCAGAAGTTTGCAGATCAATACCGAACAAAAAATTGAAGAAGGCCAAGAATCTGAATTTATTGGAATTGTAAACTACAGCCTAATGGCACTCATCCAAATTGATCTTGGCAGTACAGAACAGCCTGATTTAAATGTTAGTGAAGCTTTAAAGCTTTATGATAAGCATCAAAAAATAATTTTTGAACTAATGCTTGACAAAAATCATGATTATGGTGAGGCATGGCGAGACATGCGAGTTAGTTCTTTGACAGACTTGATTCTTCAAAAATTACTTCGAGTAAAGCAAATTGAAGAAAATGAAGGAAAAACTATTGTGAGTGAAGGAATTGATGCTAATTATCATGACATGGTTAATTATGCCATTTTCGCACTAATACATTTAAATGAAAAACAATAATAGAAATGGCCTATTTAGTAGATAAAATAGGAACTATTTTTCTAACTCTTTTTGGTGTTGCCAGTTTGGTGTTTTTTTTATTTACTGTTTTGCCTGGAGATCCTGCTCAAATGATGTTGGATCAAAATGAAGATAGTGCTCAATTAGAGGTTATAAAAGCTAAATTCGGCTTTAATCTGCCGTTGTCCCAGCAGTATTTTTATTACTTAAATGATTTATCACCTTTTTCGGTTCATTCAACAAAAGTAGGGAACTTTTCGTATTATAATCCTACTGTATATGGTGGATGGAAATTGTTTTCTACCGCAGATAAAGTATGGGTTCTTAAAGCCCCATATTTGAGGACTTCTTATCAGAAAAGGGGAAAACCTATTACTGAAATTTTAAAAGAAACTTTGCCCAATACGGCTGTTCTAGCAGTATCTTCTATGTGTATTGCTATCATTTTAGGCATTTTTTTTGGGGTAGTAGCAACACTAAATAAAGACACATGGATAGATCGTTTATTGCAATTAATAAGTACGTTGGGCGTGAGTGGTCCTTCTTTTTTTAGCGCAATATTATTCTCATGGTTTTTTGGGTACGTATTGCATGATTATACGCAATTAAATATGACGGGTAGTCTATATGAGCTAGATGATTTAGGCGAGTCCTATTCCGTTGTTTGGAAAAATTTAATATTACCCTCTTTTGTTTTAGGAATTAGACCTCTTGCAGTAATCATGCAATTAATGCGAAGTAATTTACTAGAGGTCCTTTCCCAAGATTATATTCGAACGGCCTACTCCAAGGGCTTATCTAAATATCAAGTGGTATTTAGACATGGATTAAAAAACGCATTGAATCCAGTAATAACTGCAATTTCAGGGTGGTTTGCTTCCCTTTTAGCAGGCGCTATTTTTGTAGAATATATCTTTGGTTGGAAAGGCTTAGGTAAAGAAATTGTGGAAGCACTTAATCAACTGGATATTCCTGTAGTAATGGGTGCCGTTTTGGTCATTGCATTTCTCTTTATTATCATTAATATTGTGGTCGATTTTATATACGCATATTTAGACCCAAGAATTAAAACAACATAAAAATGAGAGATCAAATAGTAGCTGGAAATTGGAAAATGAACAATGACCAAGCAGAAACAGAAACGTTATTAAATGCGTTAGCAGCCCATAAAAAACCTAATGATGTTCGTGTTATGGTTGCACCCGCTTTTACCCAACTTTCACAAAGTGTTCATCTCTTAAAAAATGACGCAACTACGGTTGTTGCCCAAAACATGAATGCAGCTGCTTCAGGAGCATATACTGGTGAAGTTTCAGTAACGATGTTAAAAGGAATAGGGGTTACTACTGTTATCTTAGGGCATTCAGAACGGCGTTCGTTATATCACGAGAATAATGTATCATTAGCTAAAAAAGTTACCACAGCTATTGATGCTGGAATGGAAATTATTTTTTGTTTTGGAGAGCAACTTGAAGAACGTAAAACAGAAAGACATTTTGAAGTAGTTAAAGATCAGTTATCTGAGGCTCTATTTGCACTTCCTGAAGCTACTTGGAATCAGATAGTTTTAGCGTACGAACCTGTTTGGGCTATTGGAACAGGAGAAACAGCTAGTCCTAGTCAAGCACAAGAAATACATTCTTTTGTTCGTAGTCTCATTGCTGAAAACTATTCGGCTGGTTTAGCAGATGATCTTGCTATTCTTTATGGCGGAAGTGTAAAACCAGCTAATGCTAAAGAAATATTTTCTATGAAAGATGTAGATGGTGGTTTGATCGGTGGCGCTTCATTAAATTCTAAAGATTTTATGGCCATTGTAAATTCATTTTAAATGCCAAAAAATTATATAGAATATAGCTTTTCGGTCATTCCTAGTGACCCTTGGGAAGAAATTTTATTGGCGCAACTGCATTCACTACCTTTTGAGAGTTTTGAAAATTCTGAAGGTTTTTTGAAAGCATATGTTCCTGAAGATTTACATTATGATGCTTTTTTAGATTCTATAGATCTTTTAAGTAACTCCGAAGTAACCATAACCTTTGAAAAGAAAACAATTGAACCCATTAATTGGAATGCTAAATGGGAGTCTGAGTATCATCCCATTTTGATTAGTGAAAACTGCATTGTTCGGGCTGATTTTCATCATACTCAAGGCAAGAAATTCGAGTTAATCATCAATCCAAAAATGAGTTTTGGAACAGGTCATCACCAAACAACCCATATGATGTTATCTTTTGCCTTAGCAGAAGATTTTATAGGTAAACATGTTCTA
>JBKEHX010000102.1:0-6249 GCA_046711205.1 Flavobacteriaceae bacterium | reverse complement strand
GCAACGTCTTATTAATAAAGACATTACGGTTTCTGTTGGTGGTCCCACCTGGGCTCGAACCAGGGACCAACTGATTATGAGTCAGCTACTCTAACCAACTGAGCTATAGGACCTATTCCAATGTTAATAAT
This sequence comes from Flavobacteriaceae bacterium, assembly GCA_046711205.1. Lineage (GTDB taxonomy): Bacteria > Bacteroidota > Bacteroidia > Flavobacteriales > Flavobacteriaceae > MS024-2A. The sequence continues at coordinate 6,118 of JBKEHX010000102.1, read as the reverse complement.
ACTTAACAAAGATTAAATCGGCAAAAACGTATTGACTCGGAAGGCCATTTGCATACAGATTTGCATAATCTTTAATTTCAGGCACTTTTAACATTGCGATGAACTTGGGGCAAATATAATTAGTTTTTATTGTAAAGTGTAACAGGTTTACAGTTTCTTCTTCAGGTTTGGAATTTTTAAAGGATACTTGTTTTTCAAATAAAACAGAACAATTGTATATACAAGAATAGTAACAATTGAACTTCCAATTATATTATCAATCATACTCTAATATAATAAATCACTGAACTTACATAATGTGATCGTTGTATGTTCTATAACTAAGCCGCCTTAGCTAGGGAATATCTCGCCATATTAACTACCTTTGACTCGTGGGGCTTCACACCCTGCTTTTGTAAAAGGGTAGTAAGGCTATGGTTGGCTGGACCTGCCCTTTTATTTTTTTCTCCTTTTCGTTATCTAGTATAGATGCCTTATCTTTATAAAAAACAATTCTCATGAGCAGCAAATTTTTTGGAAATAGTAAAGCAAAAGCAACACAAGGAGATAAAAACAAAAAAGCAGAAACCCCGAGAGCTACAAAACGAACTACTGCGGTGCGCAAAACTGGAAGAGGAAAATAGAGGAAAACTCTTTTTAAAACTTCTTTAAGTAAACCCCTTTAAGGGCGATGCAAAACGTTTATTTAGGTGTTTTGCTTAAAAATTGATATATTGAAAGAACAGAGGCCTGATCATGTGGTTTGGGACGAAACCCAAGAAAGTTATATTGCGAAACTCTTGCCTTATGCAAGTAGTCTAAGCGGCCCTATTATTGAAGTTCCTAACGTTAATGCCTTTAAAAAGAAGGGGGTTGATAAAGTCTCTCAACAGTTTCAAGCAGAGCTAAACGACTTACAACAAAAAATCGCGTCATTTGTTTCGCTGGCTTCAGACACCCAAGAGGTCTATTCTGCTTCTTTTAAGTTTGAACCAATTATAGGAAAAAAATACCACCTTTACCAAGGCAAAAAAGAGGCTTTTCTTTCCTTAATTCCGCCTCACCAATGGAAGAAAGAACATTTGGGCTCCTTTTGCTTAAATAGTGATTATAAGTGGGTGCGCTTATAAGCGCATTTTTATCCGTATTTTTGTTTCATGGACAAACAGGAAACGCCAAGGCAAAAAAAAATAAACAAGGTTTTACAACAAGAAATAGCTACTCTTTTACAGGGAGCTATTCGCCAGCAAAGTGTTAGCAACTTAATGATTTCTGTTACCAAAGTTCATGTAACTGCTGACTTAACTTCTGCCAAAATTTACCTTAGTATTTTTCCTGCCAATAACGCTGAAGCATACTTTGAAAATCTTAAAGAAAACCGTTTTCAGCTTCGCCATGATTTGTCACAACGAATGAAGAATCAGTTAAGAAGGGTGCCCGATCTCTATTTTTACATTGATGACTCTCTAGATTATATTGAAAGTATCGATAAAGAACTGAAGGAGGGAGAAAACCCTTTAAAAAACCCAGCAATACTAGAGCCGAGACAAAAAAAATAATTTAGCCATTAATCTTAAGTAATAAGGATGACTTATTCATTAAAAATTGCTTGTCGTTATTTCTTTTCTAAAAGTCAGCAAACGGTTATTAACCGTATCAATTCGTTTGCTTTTTTTATGATTGTTATAGCTACCGCGGCTTTATTTATAGTATTAAGTGCGTTTGCCGGGCTTAAAGATTTTAGCCTATCTTTTACAAACACTTTTGATCCCGATTATGAAATTCTACCCGCTCAGGGGAAGTTTTTAACACTTTCTGAAAACACCCTTTCAGAGCTTGAATCACTTCCTTCAATAATTTCAGCAGCACAAGAAATAGAAGAAAAGGTCTTTCTTTCATTTAATCAAAAAACACACGTGGCCTATTTAAAGGCTGTTTCCCCTAAATATACTGAAGTGGTAGGCGTGGATAAATTAATCACCCTAGGAAAATGGCTCTCCTTTGATGGGCCTGAAGCGATTCTTGGTTTTGGCATTGCAGGAAACATGAGTGTAGGGGTGTTTGATTATAATACCTTTTTAAACATTACGGTACCCAAAAAAAAGAAAGCCGGCCCATTGGATCAAAACCCTTTTTTCACCAAACCTAGTGTAGTGGTTGGTTTATATCAAATTAGCGAAGATTTAGACAAAAAATACGTGTTTTCTAACTTAGCTTTTGGTCAGGAATTGCTGGAATTAGAGCCCAATCAGTTTTCGTCTGTTGTTTTAAAAACAACGTCTAGCGTAACAAAGGAAAGGTTGGCAGCAGAAATCGCGCCCTATTTTGAAGAACCCATATCGCTGGTGACCAGGTCTGAACAAAACGCCGCCCTCCACAAAATGCTTAATGTAGAAAACCTTGCTGTTTATTTTGTTTTTTCGCTTGTCATGATCATTGCCCTTTTTAATGTGGTTGGGGCTTTAATTATGATGATTTTAGACAAGAGAGGGCAATTAAAAATTCTATTAGCAATGGGTGCTCAGCCACAAGGAATACATAGGTTGTTTTTTAATGTTGGATTATTAATCTGTGGAATTGGGGGTATTGTGGGTCTTTCTCTAGGAATGATTTTTGTGGGTCTTCAGGCACACTTTCCTTTTGTTTATGTCCCCGGAACCTCCCTTGCTTATCCTGTTTTGTTTGAGTTAAAAAACATCGGTGTTGTTGCGGGTACACTCATGCTTTTAGGGACATTAAGCACTGCATGGGCCACAAGAGGCTTGGCCAAAAAAGCATGGTCTTATACCGTTTCCTGAGAAGAAAACTGTTCTAGTATTTCCTTAAAAACATCAAAAACACTCACAGATTCATTTGAAGTAACCATTCGAGTTCGCAAAGGTTTAAAGTTTGGAATTCCCTTAAAGTAGTTCGTATAATGGCGGCGGGTTTCAAGCACTCCTTGAGTTTCTCCATTCCAATTTATTGCCATTTCTAAATGCCTCCTTGCCACCTCAACCCTGTCTTCAATAGTGGGCGGAGTCGCATGGGTCCCTGTGGCTAAAAAGTGCTTTACCTCGTCAAAAAACCATGGGTTTCCAATACTTGCTCGGCCAATCATTGCACCGTCTAATCCAAATTCATCGCGCATTAATTTAGCCTTCTCTGGGGAATTTACATCTCCATTTCCAAAAATTGGAATCTGCATTCGCTGATTGTTTTTCACTGCTGCAATAGGATGCCAGTCGGCATCGCCTTTATACATTTGAGCGCGCGTCCTTCCATGAATGGAAATTGCTTTTGCTCCTGCGTCTTGAAGCCGTTCTGCCACTTCCACAATTTTGATAGAAGCATCATCCCAGCCCAATCGTGTTTTCACAGTAATAGGAAGATTGGTACGCTTAGACATGGCTTCGGTAAGTTTAACCATTAGGGGGATGTCTCTTAAAATACCCGCTCCAGCTCCTTTACTTACTACTTTTTTAACAGGACAACCAAAATTTATATCAATAATATCTGGTTTTGAGGCCTCTACAATCTCTACAGAGCGAAGCATAGACTCAAGGTTAGCGCCAAATATTTGAATTCCAACGGGTCGTTCTTTTTCGTATATATCAAGTTTTTGAATGCTTTTTGCGGCATCGCGGATTAAGCCTTCTGAGGAGATGAATTCTGTGTAGACAACGTCTGCGCCGCGCTCCTTGCATAGAGCGCGAAAAGGCGGGTCACTAACGTCCTCCATGGGAGCGAGTAGTAGCGGAAAGTCGCTTAGTTCTATGTCCCCGATTTTAACCAAGACTAATTTTTTTGGTAAAAATAATAAAAAGACCTGGGATTTCGACGTTTTACTTTCAGCAGAAAACGATCCCTAAATTAGGTGTTTTCTTTTTAGTCATTTTCACAATAAACGCCTGTGGACAATGGGCGCTAAAGGAAACGCTTTGAAACAAAAACACTTGTTTGACATCAACAACTAAGTTTCGTAAAAACAGAAATGCCACCATACAAAGCTGTATCTTTGCGCTTAGCAAAGAAATTGCCGAAATGAAGAATATTCGAAACTTTTGCATTATTGCCCATATTGATCACGGCAAAAGCACCTTGGCAGACCGTCTTTTGGATTCCACTGGAGCTGTTACTGAGCGCGAAAAGAAAGATCAGTTGCTGGATAATATGGATTTGGAGCGCGAAAGAGGCATTACAATAAAATCCCATGCCATCCAAATGGAATATGAGCACGAAGGGGAAGTCTATGTTCTGAATCTAATTGACACCCCAGGGCATGTTGATTTTTCCTATGAGGTTTCTCGTTCTATTGCCGCTTGTGAAGGAGCGCTTCTTGTGGTAGATGCCGCACAGAGCATTCAGGCTCAAACAATTTCTAATCTTTATCTCGCGTTGGAAAACGATTTAGAAATCATTCCTGTGCTTAATAAAGTAGACCTTCCTTCTGCCAATATCGAAGAGGTTACAGATGATATTGTGGGTCTTTTAGGCTGTGATCCTGATGAAATTATTCCAGCTTCGGCCAAAACCGGCTTAGGAATCAAAGATATTTTAACGGCAATTATTGATCGAGTTCCTTCCCCAAAAGGAAGTGTTACTGCTCCCTTGCAGGCATTAATTTTTGATTCTGTTTACAATCCCTTTCGAGGGGTAGAAACGTATTTTAGGATTTTAAATGGCTCTATCAAAAAAGGGCAGAAAATTAAATTTTTAGCAACTGGCAAAACCTATTTTGCAGATGAAATAGGAACGCTCAAATTAACACAAGAGCCAAAAAAAAGCATTCATGCGGGAGATGTGGGATACCTTATTACTGGAATTAAAGAGGCTAAAGAAATTAAAGTGGGTGATACAATTACTGATCCCGAACACCCCACAACCGAAGCGATTTCAGGATTTGAAGAGGTAAAGCCAATGGTGTTTGCAGGAATTTATCCTGTAGACACTGAAGAGTATGAAGAGCTACGCAACTCTATGGAAAAACTTCAGTTGAATGATGCCTCTTTGGTCTTTGCCCCTGAGAGCTCTGCTGCTCTAGGCTTTGGTTTTCGTTGTGGTTTTTTGGGAATGCTTCATTTAGAAATTATTCAAGAGCGCTTGGAGCGGGAGTTTAACATGTCCGTAATTACAACGGTTCCAAATGTTTCATATCACGCATTTACCAAAAAAAATCCGAAAGAAATTTTACTGGTTAACAATCCTTCTGATCTTCCAGACCCTTCTTTTTTAGATCGTGTTGAAGAGCCTTATATCAAAGCAACCATAATCACAAAATCAGACTTTGTTGGAAATGTAATGTCGCTTTGTATTGAAAAAAGAGGACGGATTTCTAATCAAACCTATTTAACCCCAGAGCGTGTTGAATTAACTTTTGATATGCCGCTTGCTGAAATTGTTTTTGATTTTTATGATCGTTTAAAAACCGTTTCCAAGGGATATGCTTCTTTTGATTATGCGCCCATTGGGCTGCGTTCTTCTAAACTTGTTAAGGTCGATATTTTATTAAATGCAAGTCCCGTTGATGCCTTGTCTGCTTTAATTCATACAGACAATGCATACAGCATTGGTAAAAAAATGTGTGAGAAATTACGCCAACTTATACCGCGTCAACAGTTTGACATTCCTATTCAGGCAGCTATTGGCGCTAAGATTATCTCAAGAGAAACAATTAAGGCGCTTCGAAAAGACGTGACTGCCAAGTGTTATGGTGGAGACATTTCAAGAAAGCGTAAGCTGCTTGAAAAACAGAAAAAAGGAAAGAAAAAAATGCGTCAAGTTGGAAATGTAGAAATTCCACAACAAGCGTTTATGGCTGTTTTAAAGTTAAACGACTAGCGAAAGAACTTTTTCCGAACACGGAGCAATTCCCTTCTTTTTGATAAATTGCCATTAAAGATTTTACTTTATGTCGTCATTACAATTCAATGTTCGAGAGGCTGTTTTAGAAGACCTTTCTATATTAAAAAAGTTCGAGCAAAGTCTTATTGCTTTCGAGCGCCCATTTGCACCTAATCTAAGAGAAGGCGCTATTTTATATTACGATATTGGTGATTTAATTGTAAGAAAAGATGCGCTCCTTTTAGTTGCAGAAATAAATGGAGAGGTTGTGGGTTCTGGCTATGCTTTATTGAAAAAAGCTGCGCCCTATAAAAAA
>JBKEHX010000101.1:0-6258 GCA_046711205.1 Flavobacteriaceae bacterium | reverse complement strand
CTTTTTTCTTTTTTTCTTTGCGAACAACTACTAACTCTTTTTTGACAGCTTCATTGAGTTGTTTTTTGTGTTCCCTATCTTTTTTTGAAACCGTAGCAGATTTTCGCTTACGTTTTGCATTTTCAGTCTCTATAGTTCGAAGTAATTCAGCGATAAGAGGACGCTTTTTGTTATTCTCAAAAAAACGTTCAGCAATATCATTAATCTTATTCCCCAATACTATCATTTTTTGATTGTAATCAAATAGCTCCTGATAACTCACTAATTTAGTTTTCATCTTGGCATTCATTTCTTCCATTCGATCACTTTCTGCTGCAGCTTTCGTTTCTTTTTCCTTAAGAGACACGCCTGTTTTTATTACCTGAGAGCGCTCTTTCTGGAGTTTAGCAATAGTTGCGTCAAAACGAACTTTACTACGCTCTATTTTCTTCTTAGCGCGGTTAATTAAGCTATAGGGAAGTCCGTTTTTTTGAGCAACCTCAAAAGTGAAGGAACTTCCAGCTTCACCCATCATTAATTTAAATAAAGGTTCCAAGGTTTTATTATTAAATTGCATGTTGGCATTCACCATTTCTGGCAATTCATTTGCCAATAATTTTAAATTTGAATAATGTGTAGTAATGATTCCAAATGCTTCACGAGCATAGAAATCTTCTAAAATAACTTCTGCCAATGCACCTCCCAATTCTGGATCCGAACCAGTTCCAAATTCATCAATTAAGAAGAGTGTATTTGCATTACACTTTCTTAAAAAATATTTCATATTCTTTAAACGGTAAGAATAAGTGCTCAAATGATTTTCAATGGATTGGTTATCACCAATATCCGTTAAAACTTGATCAAACAAACATACAGTACTGGTTTCGTGAACAGGAATTAACATGCCACTTTGTAGCATTAACTGCAATAGTCCAACTGTTTTTAGCGTAATACTTTTTCCACCGGCGTTGGGGCCTGAAATCACTACAATTCGTTTTTTAGGATGTAAAAGTACATCTTGAGGGTAAGTGATTTTATCTTCTAAACGATTTGATTGAAGCAGCAGAGGGTGAAAGGCATCTTTGTATTCTATTCGCCGTTCTTTTAAATTAATAGTAGGAAGCACTCCCTCAATTTCCTGAGCATAGCGAGCTTTTGCAAAGACAATATCTATCCCAAGTAAAAATTCATGTTGTAATTTTAAATATGTCAGGTGGGGCCTAAAATAATCGGTTAAAATACTGAGGATTTTTTTTATTTCTTCTCCATCTTCAAACAATAAGTTTTGCAACTCACGGTTCTGCGTATGTGTTGTTTCAGGTTCCATAAAAACAATGCTACCTGTTTTAGAACTCCCCATAATAGTACCTTTAACTTTTCTACGGTGCATTGCTTTTACGGCCAATACTCGTCGATTTTCAATAACAGACTCCCGAATATCATCTAGATATTCTGCACTTTGATACTTACTTAAGGCTTTATTAAAACTACTGCTAATTTTAGATCTTAGTTTTTGGATTTGCTGGCGAATAAGATAGAGTGACTCGGACGCATTATCACGTACTTCACCAAAACGGTCAATTACTCTATCAATGGTTTTCTTTATATCCTTATCAACAGATAAGTCATCTGTATAGTTGAAAAGAGTGGGGTAGTAGGTCTTAAATTTTATCAAAAAAAGCAATAGCGAATTTGTGATTTCGGTATTAGTTGCAATTATTCTAAACACTGATATATCCAAGACGCTATTTTCTATACTCAAAAGTGAGAATATGGCAGTAAGGGGCTCAAATCCATGGTTAGGAATTCGATTTTCACTATCAAAAGACGCATGGTATTCAGAAACAGCTTGAAGATCTTTTAAAAGTTCCTCAATAGCTGTTTTAGGTTTCAATGCCAAACAGGCCTCTTTTCCAAGAGGAGTAATGGCAAAGGCAGCACACTGTCGAAGGACTTCATGATACTCAAGGTCTTCTAAGGTCTTTTTTGGAATTTTACCCATTCAATTTTTCTTAACTTTGACTTACAAAAGTAATGAATTCATGACGGTGGAAATACATCCCATCTGGGAAAAAGCCTTGCAAACTGAATTTAACAGTGTCTATTTCAATAAATTGAATGCATTTATAACATCTGAATACAAATCTAACAGATGTTTCCCTCCAAAAGATGAAATTTACAGTGCTTTTAATTCCTGCCCATATGACATTATAAAAGTTGTGTTGTTAGGCCAAGATCCATACCACGGATTCGGCCAAGCGCATGGGTTATCTTTTTCCGTGCCTGAAGGAATAAAACACCCACCTTCATTAATTAATATTTTCAAAGAACTTCAAACAGATTTAAATATAGACTACCCAACTAGCGGAAATCTAAGTCATTGGGCAGCCCAAGGTGTATTGCTTCTTAATGCTACCTTAACCGTAGGTGAGTACAAGGCAGGGAGTCATCAAAAAAAGGGTTGGGAGAAATTTACCGATTCTATATTGCAAAAAATTTCGGATGAAAAAGAAGGAGTGGTTTTTATATTATGGGGAGGCTTTGCCAAGAAAAAAATAAAGTTTATAGATTCCAATAAACATCTGATATTAAGTGGAGGGCATCCGTCTCCCTTGAGTGCTAATAGGGGATATTGGTTTGGTAATAAACATTTTAGCCAATGTAATTCATATCTACAAAACAAAGGAGAGAAACCTATTGAGTGGTAATTAACCCCCAACTCTTTTCACCTGATGGCCCATTTCGGTTAAAATAATAATAAGCATATCTCTATAATTTCCTTGTATTATAATGTCACCATTTTTTACGGTACCACCAACGCCAACTGCATCTTTAAGTGCTTTAGCAAGGTTTTTTAATTTTTTTGTTTCACCCTTAAATCCTTTAATAACAGTGACTGTTTTTCCTGCTCTTCCTTTGTTGCTAAAATGAGCTTCAAGGATTTGTTTTATAATTTCAGGCTCAACATCGGGAAGTGGCTCAGGATCAGGGGATAGGCTTTCAAAATATAAGTGGGCCAAATTCTCTAAACTATTAAGTTTTTTTTCCATTATAAATGCTTTTATTTTACGAAAATAGTACATTAGATTTTTTAAATCCTAGCTTGTTATGCGAATCTTTTTAATCTTTCTAATTACCACTACACTTATGTCACAAGATAATTTTACTTTTAAAACAATTCCTGATGCCCCAAAACTAATTACTCCAGGCGCTTCACTTGCCAGAATGACACAGGGGATAGGATTTAGGTATTATTGGGCGACAGAAGGACTTACGGCAAAAGATTTAGCCTATCGTCCATCTGAAGAAGCACAATCTATGTTAGAAACCATTAAACATTTATATGATCTTGCCAGTATGATTCATAATACAGCCAGTGGTAAAGAGAATGTTAGACCTTTAACTGGTGTGCCAGAGGATTACATAAGTCTTAGGAAGGCGACCTTATTAATTATAGAAGAAGCTGCTATACTTTTTTCCGATGCTTCAGACGAAAAACTTATTATGATGAAAGTAAGGTATAATAGAGCAGGTAATCAGAGTTCTTTTCCGATATGGAATTTAATTAATGGCCCATTGTCGGATGCGCTTTACCACACTGGCCAAGTTGTAAGTTTTAGAAGAACTTGCGGTAACCCAATTGCCAGGGGTGTGAACGTTTTTATGGGTACTAAAAATTAATAATCACGATCTTCAAAGGTTTCATTTTTCTTATCCTCTTGTCTCTTAATTAGTAAATAGACAAGGAGAATAACAACACAAACAGGAATAATAAATTTCATTTAATTGATCGTTACGGCAGTGCCATAAGCTAAAATCTCTGAACAGCCTTGCATTACCATTGAGGTGGTTAAGCGAACATTTACAACTGCGTTAGCACCCATTTTTTCGGCATCTTCAATCATACGCTGCAGGGCTTGTTCTCTTGAATCTGCTTGTAATTTTGTGTATTCTGAAATTTCTCCTCCAATAATGTTTTTTAATCCTGCAAAAATATCTTGTCCTAAATTTCTTGCACGAACTGTGCTGCCGCGGGCTATTCCAAAAGTTTCAGTTATTGCTTTTCCTTGAACGGTGGGGGTGTTTACTAGTATCATAATTTAGTTTTTAAAAAAAGTTGCATCAATTGATGGGAAAAGTTTGAGCGCATTTTTATAATATAGCTTTTGAAGAATGGAATCGGGTAGAGCTAAGCCATACATCCTCCAGTGTGCATGTCGTTTTCTGTAATATTCAAAATATTCATCATCGGTTTCTAAAACCCTAAAGTAGGTATAGTACTCACTAACATTATAACTATCCTTCCCAAATAAAATTCGGTCTTGATAGGCTGCAAAAAACTGCTTCGCTCTTTTGGGTTGGCGACCTAATTCTGCTAATACTGCTCCAATTTCCGTTACAACATTCGGATATCGATCTAAATGTTTCCCTAAGCGTTCTAAATCATTACCCATCCACCCTAAGTGTGCATTTATAAAGGTAGTATTGGGATGTTTTCTGAATATATCGTGTTGTTCTGCCATTACTTCTTCAAAAGATAGATTAGTGGCAGGATCACGGTAACGCCTTGGTTTTTGGCGTAATTCTAACCAACGTTCATTAAATTTATCTTTAGGATTCCAAAAAGAAGCCGGTTCACCACTATGAATTAGAACAGGAATGTTGTTATCACCACAGACTTTCCAGATAGGGTCCAAGCGAGGATCATTAACAGCGATTCTAGCTCCTTTACTGTCCTTACTAATTAACCCTAATGATTTGTATACTTTTAATCCAATAACACCTGCAGTAACTGCAGAATTAATTAAGGCTACTTGTCTTTCTGCAAAATTTTCATCATCAATTGATTCAAAATCAATATTTAGAAAAAGCCCGAAACGCGAAGGTGCATTCTCCTGAATATTCTCAATGGATTTGCGAAGATATAACCCCCTAAAGCCGCTGAGATTTATCATAAAAGCCATGTTTAGACTGTCCATTTCTGCCACTAACTTTGGGAGATTTTTGACGGGCATGTCAAATTGATGATTGTGTACATCAATAAAAGGATATTTTGATTTCTTAACAGGATGTTCAGGTACAATTAGAGTAGATTTTGGAGAATATTCCTCAATATCCATTAAATTATTTTTTTCTTGAATTTTATCAATACAATAGTAGGTAATACCTCCAAAGAAAAGAATAGCCACTACTGCCTTTAGAAGCAGTATAATATTTTTAAAAAACACTCGCATTATTGAATTGGTAAGGTAACTTGTGTAGTGTCCCAACGCATCCTTAGGTAATTATCGACAAAATCAATTGTGAATTGCTCTAAAGGTTTGTCTAACGATTGATGAGATGTGTTTATTTTCATAATAATTCCACTTGGATCGGGCTCTGCAAAACTAAATCCGCCTGTTTTTTCATGTACCACAATTACCCAGCTTTCTTTATTTGGGTAGGCATAAAGCCCATAGGTTCCAGCAGCAAGCGCTCTACCCGCTAATGAAATCTCTGTCTTCGTTTCTATTTTAGTGGTTAGATTTGCGCCTAAACGCCAGTATGCACCATAAGGAACCAAAGCGCCATCCTCTATAGTACCAAATATTAGGCGGTTTTTTTTTAAAGGACGGTAATAACGTAAGGTGATTTCATCCGTTCCATTGCTGTAAGATGCATGCCCAAGAGGACTGGCAGGATTTATGTACAATCCATATACAAAGAAAGCTCCAGTTAAAGTAATAATTATTGCGAGTGTAATTAGTGTTTTTTTATTTTTTTTCATTTGAGACAGTAGGTAGATTTTTTTTCAAGTTACAACATAATCTTAGTTATCTATTAACTCTATTTTACATAATATAAATTATGAGTGAATATATTTTTTACTTTAAATAATATTCCGATTCCATCGTTTTTGTATGCTCCAATAGCTACTCTAGATCCATCTGAAGACAAAGAGACTGATGTACCACTATAATCACCCGCTGCTTCCCCATCAATGTCAGCTCCAAGCTTTACCCCACGTTGAATGTACGAAGTAAAAGCAGTGCTATATAATAGCCCTGAGATAGACAAGGTTGGTGTAGCAGTCATCGCCTCGCTAAATGCAGCCGTAATGATTACTGTATCGGATGTAGCTATAAGTTTATCTATATCTGAACTATATAAAGATACTGTTGGAGAGACCGTATCTGCTTGAGCCAATATAGTATTGGAAAAAACCAATAGAAAAAAGAAAAGAATAGCTCCTTTAAAAAATGGGAACTTAAAATATTGTCTCATAGATTTTGTTAAAAA
>JBKEHX010000100.1:0-6281 GCA_046711205.1 Flavobacteriaceae bacterium | reverse complement strand
GCAAAAGAACACCTAGACATAGAAACCCTAGAAAAATGGGATACTACTTTCGTAGCAGAAAAATTAAAAAAAATAACACTAGATATTGATGAACAATTGTTAAAACCATACTTCCAGTTAGAAAAAGTGTTAGATGGTTTATTTATAATTGCAAAAAAACTTTACGACTTAAGTTTTATTGTAAATAAAGAAGTAGATCCATATCATGATGAAGTGAACGTATATGAGGTTAAAAAAGAAGGGAAATTTCATGCACTTCTATATACAGATTTTTTCCCACGTCCAGGAAAGAGAAATGGTGCGTGGATGACTAGCTTCAGATCTCAAAACATAGCACAAAGACCGCATATATCTATTGTTTGTAATTTTTCAAGACCCACTAAAACTAAACCCTCGTTACTTACCTTTCAAGAAGTAACAACCTTGTTTCATGAATTTGGTCATGCACTTCATGGAATACTTGCAAATACAACTTACAGCGGATTAAGCGGTACAAATGTATACTGGGATTTTGTAGAGTTACCTAGTCAAATTATGGAGAATTGGTGTTATCAGCCTGAAGCATTAGTCTTATTTGCAAAGCACTTTGAAACCAAAGAAGTAATTCCACAAGCACTTATTGAAAAAATAAAGAAAGCTGCGTATTTTCAACAAGGGCTTCAAACCCTGAGACAAGTTAGTTTTGGTTACTTAGACCTCTCATTTCATGATAAAAATGCTCACCTAATTGAGGAAGTGAAAGTGCATGAAAAAAAACAAATTGCACACTTGCAATTCGCGGAAGACACTCCTGAAAATTGTATGAGCACAGCTTTTTCACATATTTTTCAAGGCGGATATGCTGCAGGCTATTACAGTTATAAATGGGCCGAAGTTTTAGATGCTGATGCTTTTGAATTATTTCTTGAAAAAGGAATTTTTGAGACAAAAACAGCGCAGTCTTTTTTAGATAATATATTATCAAAAGGAGGGACAGAACATCCCATGATTTTATATAAACGCTTTAGAGGAAAAGAACCCGATTCAGCAGCCTTGATTCGAAGGGCAGGACTCGCTTAGTTTTTTATCTAAATCTATATGCATTAATTTTATAACCGAATAAATAAAGTGTATCCCAAATCACATCCTCCTTAATCAAAATTATTTTCAGTTTTAATTATGCCCTATTTCTGTATTAATAAATTCACTTTTAGAATAACAAAAAGAAATAGGAAAACTAAGAAGACAAAAAAAATCTAAACTACCAATTCAAATAGCCCCCTTTAAGATCGTATATTTTACTAAAACCTAAGGAATCCATAATTTTAGAAGCTTTTCCACTTCTATTACCAGACCTGCAATAAATTAAGTAGGTGGCGTTTCTATCTAATGCAGAAACACTTGCAGTAAAATCTGATGCTTTATAATCCATCAAAATAGCCTCTTTAATGAAACCCAACTTATATTCTTCTGGGGTACGAACATCTATAATTATAAAATCTTGTTTCATTAGCTCTTGATAAACTTCTTTTTCAACCACTTCAACAGAAGTTGTTTGAGAGTTAAGCGAAATGAATAATAGGAAAAGGAAGTTTTTCATAAAATAATTTTATTAAAAATAAAGAAATAAGAAATAACTACCCAACCAAACTAGCGGAATTCCTTCTACCCAAAATGAGGCATAATAAAAGGAATTTGTAGGATATGAATTATATAGAAAAATTCCTAAAATCACAAACACAGCAAGGGTTGATAATAGTAGTTCGTTATTGTTTGTGAAAAATAATAGTGTACACAAAACACCTAGCGCAATTAAAACGGTTCCTAAAATTTTAGTTTTTTGAACGCCCAACTGTTGAGGAAGTGTATGCAAGTGATTACTGTCAAAAGGAAAGTCTCTAATTTCAAAAGGTAGCATTGCAACCAAAACATAAATAAACTGAATAAGGGCCCATTTTAAAAACAGACTTATTGAAAAATCACTACCTGATGCTAGAGGAAGCCCAACCGTTAGCATAATCCAACTTAATGCTACTAAATATATTTTAAATCCTTTTTTATTCCGCCAATTTGAGTAAGATCCGTTAAAAGAAACACTATATAAAACCACTAAAACACCTCCAAAAAAAGCAAACCCTTTCATCAATAAAGAAAAAGTGAAAAATAGAAACAAAGCAAAACAAGCACTTACTAAAGAAATACCCATAATACTGTTAGGTATCTTACCTTTAGGAGAATTAAAAAATAAAGGAAAATATTTAATGAAATTATAACTGAAAAGTGCACTGAAAAAAATAAATATCAACACTTTTTTGTCAACTATTTCTTGCGAAATAACGAGCGACAATCCACCTAAGCAAGTGACCAATATAGACACGTGAATACTAGATTTTATGTAAAATTCAAAAAGAAATTTTATGTTAATTTTCATCTGTAAATATCGAAATTTTAATGCCTTTGGTCTTGATTTTTAAAAAAAATTTTTAATTCTAAAAGTTTAGCTAAAAAAATATCCCTTTAATATCCTATTTTTGATCAAATTCAAAACGTATGAGAACGGACGCCTTTGTTGAGAGACACATAGGACCTAATGACGGAGAAATCAAAAAAATGTTAGATACAATTGGTGTAACTTCTGTAGCTCAATTACTTAAGGAAACTATTCCTGAAGCTATCCGCCTAAAGTCACCTTTAAACTTACCAGAGGGAATTAGTGAACATACCTTTTCCAAAATTATACAGAGCTTAGGTAGAGAAAACAAAACCTATGCTAGTTATATTGGATTGGGATATCATGCGGCAATAACACCTGCGGTCATTCAACGCAATGTTCTAGAAAATCCTGGTTGGTATACTGCCTATACTCCTTATCAAGCAGAGATTGCACAAGGAAGGCTGGAAGCCTTGTTTAATTTCCAAACCATGGTTTGTGATTTAACAGGAATGGAATTGGCAAATGCTTCACTTTTAGATGAAAGCACGGCTGCTGCAGAAGCCATGACAATGTTATTTGGTGCGCGTACTCGAGATCAGAAAAAAAACAATGCGTTACAATTTTTTGTAGATGAAAATATTCTGCCACAAACACTATCATTACTTAAAACACGAGCCACCCCACTTGGAATTGAATTAGTGATAGGATCTCCTGAAAATCAAATTTTTTCAAATGCCTTTTTTGGAGCTATTTTCCAATACCCAGGAAAACATGGCGCCATTCCAAATATAAAAAAATGGATTGAAATCGTTAAATCTTTCGGTATTTGTTCGATAGTATGTGCAGATATAATGAGCTTGGTGCTTCTTGAAGCTCCCGGGCAATATGGAGCAGATGTTGTGGTGGGTAACACTCAGCGTTTTGGAATACCTTTAGGTTATGGCGGTCCTCATGCAGCGTTTTTTGCCACAAAAAAACATTACAAAAGAAACATCCCGGGACGTATTATTGGTCAAACACGTGATCTAGATCAAAATCCTGCCCTCAGAATGGCGCTTCAAACGAGAGAACAACATATTAAAAGAGATCGTGCTACCTCAAATATTTGCACGGCTCAAGTTCTCTTAGCCATTATGGCGGGAATGTATGCTGTATATCATGGTCCAAAAGGGCTTAAATATATTGCTAATGGAATTCATCAAAAAACAGTACAATTAAATCATGCATTAGTTGCATTAGGAATTCATCAATCCAATGAATACTTTTTTGACACCCTTCAAATAAAAGCTAAAGCTAATAGCCTAAAAAAAATAGCAGAAGAAAAAAAAGTTAATTTTTACTACCCAAATAAGGAAACCGTTTGTATTTCAATAAATGAAACCACAACCAACGAGGAGATTCATTCAATTGTTAAAATATTTGCTCAATTCACCCAAAAAAATATTCCTAAAAGCATAAGAGATTTAAGTATTAAAAATTTACCTGATTCAAGAATTCGAAAGACTGAATTCTTAACACATCCTGTTTTTAATTCGCATCATTCTGAAACAGCTTTGATGCGTTATATTAAATCGTTAGAAAATAAAGATCTTGCTTTAAATCATTCCATGATTTCATTGGGATCTTGTACAATGAAATTAAATGCAGCAGCAGAAATGCTTCCACTAAGTGATCCAAATTGGGGAGAAATTCATCCGTTTGTTCCTGTTGAACAAGCAAAAGGGTATCAAAAAATGCTAGCACAGCTTACAAAACAACTTAATGTAGTAACAGGATTTACAGCTACTTCGTTACAACCCAATTCAGGAGCACAAGGAGAATACTCTGGTTTAATGGTTATTAAGGCCTACCACGAATCTAGATCGGATTTTCATAGGAATATTTGTTTAATTCCTGCATCTGCACACGGAACAAACCCTGCATCTGCAGTTATGGCTGGGATGAAAGTGATTGTAATAGGAACAGATGAAAATGGAAATATTGACTGGGGAGATCTAAACAAGAAAGCACTTTTACACAAGGAAAACCTTTCGGCATTAATGATTACATATCCAAGTACTCACGGTGTATTTGAAGTGAAAATTAAAGATATTACAGAACTCATTCATTCCTGTGGCGGACAAGTATATATGGATGGTGCAAATATGAATGCACAAGTCGGTCTTACGAGTCCTGCAGCAATTGGAGCAGATGTATGTCACTTGAATTTACATAAAACTTTTGCCATCCCTCATGGGGGGGGTGGCCCTGGCGTGGGGCCCATTTGTGTGGCTAAACATTTAGCGCCTTTCCTTCCTGGAAACCCAGTAATACTAACAGGTGGAAACCAGGCAATAAGTGCCATTTCTGGGGCACCATTTGGCTCTGCTTTAGCTTGTTTAATTTCTTATGGGTATATAAAAATGTTAGGAAGTTCTGGCTTACAAAAAGCTACTGAGATTGCCATTTTAAATGCAAATTACATTCAAAAACGTCTTGAAGATGCCTATGATATTTTATATAAAGGTATAAACGGACGCGCCGCACATGAACTCATAATTGATTGCCGCACATTTAAAGAAAAAGGAATAGAAGTAGTGGATATTGCCAAACGATTAATGGATTATGGCTTTCACTCTCCTACAGTCTCTTTTCCTGTTCCAGGAACCATGATGATAGAACCTACCGAAAGTGAAAATATGAATGAAATGGATCGCTTTTGTGATGCAATGATTTCAATAAGAATGGAAATTGCCGCTGATGAAAAAGAGCGTGACTTATTGAAAAATGCACCGCACACCATGGCAATGATTACTGCTAATGAATGGGGTTATCCATACAGCAGACAAAAAGCAGCCTTCCCCCTTGAATTTGTTCGCGATAATAAGTTTTGGCCAACAGTAAGAAGAGTTGATGAAGCCTATGGAGATCGTAATTTAGTATGTAGTTGTATTCCTATTGAATCTTATTCAAGTGAATGATTATTAAAATATTATAGAATATTAAATGATAAAAAATATTCCCTTATGCATAGATTGAACATCGTAGTGTTTTTTTGATTTTCCACTAAGATATTTTTCAAAAGAATACCTTTGAAAGCAGATGAAAAATATTAAAATTACAGGCTCAGGGAGTAGTATTCCTCAAAAGATTCAACCTAATTCAAAATTTTCTGAACATTCATTTTTTGATTCGTCTGGAGTGTTTATAGAAAATTCAAATACAGAAATCATTGAAAAATTCAAAGCAATTACCGGCATCAAACAAAGACGGTACATTAAGGATGATCAATCGGTTACTGATATTGCCTTAGAAGCTGCAGAAAAAGCCATTGCAGATGCAAATATTGACCCGGAAGCAATTGACTATATTATTTTCGCTCACAATGTGGGTGACATAGTTTTATCCTCAAATCAAATAAACACCTTACCTAGTCTAGCTTCTAAATTAAAGGCGGGCCTAAAGATTAAAAACCCTGAATGTGTAGCATACGACATTCTATTTGGATGTCCAGGTTGGGTTGAAGGAGTGATTCAAGCAAAAGCATTTATTAAAGCCGGAATGGCAAAAAAATGTATGGTTATTGGAGCAGATACACTTTCACGTGTTCTTGACAATAGTGATAGAGATTCAATGATTTACGCTGATGGTGCAGGGGTCACTATCATAGAAGGAACTAATGATGAAGGAGGGATTCTCTCTCACAAAACTCTAACATACTCTTCAGAAGGAGAAACAGAATTTATTTTTTACGGCCATGCAAATGACATAGGAAAAGGCAAGAAATATATTAAAATGCATGGAAGAAAGGTATATGAATTTGCATTAAATAAAGTTCCACTAGCAATTCAATCTTGCCTTGAAGCCTCAGGGGAATCAATTGATGATG
>JBKEHX010000099.1:0-6340 GCA_046711205.1 Flavobacteriaceae bacterium | reverse complement strand
AAATTGGATTATCTGGCTTTGGAGAAATACTCCCATATCAAGATAATAAGATGACTCTTGATTATAATAAACTAGATAAATGGGGCCTTCCTACAGTAACCTTTGATGCTACTTTAAAGGAAAACGAGTTAAATATGCGAAAGGATATGCAGCAACAAGCTGTTGAAATGCTTGAAAATGCTGGTTTTAGAGATGTAAAAGGACACGATGGGGATTACGCCATTGGACTTGGAATTCACGAAATGGGGACTGCCAGAATGGGTCATGATCGTAAAACATCTGTATTAAATGAAAATAATCAACTACATGATGTACCCAATGTGTATGTTACTGACGGATCTGCAATGACTTCAGCAGGAAATGTAAATCCATCACTTACTTATATGGCATTGACGGCAAGAGCTGCAAACCATGCAGTTGAAGAATTAAAAAAAATGAATCTTTAATAGTTTAGAAATGGATAGAAGAAAAGCCTTAAGAAGTATTGGCACAGGAATTGGTGCCATTGCAGTGACGCCTGCAGTAATTAGTTTATTTCAAAGTTGTCAAAGCGTAGCAACCTATACTCCCGTGTTTATTTTGGAAAATGATTTTAAAATTGTTTCAAATTTAATGGAAATGATTATTCCAAAAACAGATATTCCTGGAGCTATTGAATTAAAGCTACCAGAATTTGTAGATGCATATATTGACTCGGTTTGGGATGAAGAAGGAAAGACTAGTTTTAAAAACGCCTGGGCGGTATTTCTAAGCGCAAGCACCAAAGCTGCAGGAAAAGAAACTGCAGAAGATCTTTCACCTAAAGACTGGGATGCACAACTTGCTAAATATTTAAAGCCTGGAAATGATATTTCAGAAGCGGAGGCACAAGCGTCTCAATTTGCAAATCAACTAAGAAGCTTGACCGTTAATGCGTTTAAAACCAATGAATTTATTGGAGAACAGGTTTTAGCTTATGCTCCGATTCCGGGCGAACAAAAAGGATGTGTAGATTTAATGGAAGCTACAGGCGGTAAAGCTTGGTCCTTATAAAGTTCTTAAATATTCACTAATAGAGCGCGCTTCGTCTTGACTTAGGTTTTGATTGAGCATCATTATATTATTGTATTCTTTAAGCAAGGCGTTAGCAATAGGGTCTTTCTTTAACATTTCCGTTGGATTTAACAACATATTCATCACCCATTCTGGACTACGACGCTCATAAATTCCATTCATTGCTGGGCCAATTAATTTTCTGTTTGCCATATGACAGGCAGTACATTTCTGGTTGAAGGCAGTTCTTCCTTTTTCTGCTAAATCAGTATCTACAGTACGTCCAAAAGCAACATTTTTAATTGGACCAATACCTTTGTTATTAAGATCTACAATAACCTTATTTCCGCCTGCGTCATATATTTTTTTATCAATCTTCTGAGTACGATTGTATTCAAATTCTTTTTTCTTTTCCTCCTTAGAGCCACAACTAATTAAGATCACTAAACAGAAAAGAGTAATAATTTTTTTCATGAATTAAGTTTTGTTAAAAATAGAAAAAGAATAGTTTTATAGAAAAATTAAAGAGATGTTTTTAAAAGAATTTGAAATAAGATGGAGTGATTTAGATGCAAACCGTCATTTAGCGAATACATCGTACATAACTTATGCAGGAGAAGCAAGGATGGCCTTTTTATTATCGTTAGGTTTAACGAATCAAAAATTATTGGAAATGATGATAGGTCCAATTGTTTTTAACGAGCGTTTTTTTTATTTTAAAGAAGCTCTACCAGGTCAGATAATTAGAGTCTCTACAGCAATAGCAGGCCTGAGTAAAGAAGGTACTTTTTTTGAGTTTGAACATAATTTTTATGATGAAAAAGGCATTAATATTGGACGTTGCGAAATGATAGGGGGCTGGATGAATTTAAATTCAAGAAAACTAACACCATTACCTGCGGATATATTAACTAGACTTGATGCTTCGAATAAAACAGCTAATTATAAAGAGATCACTTCAAAAGACACTCGTAAATGGAATAAAATTCCAAAAGATTTAACTCAATAAAAAATAATTATGATTTTTAGAATCTCACTCTTTCTTATTTTATCTACTAACCTCATGTATTGTCAAGATAAAACTTCTATCGAAAAGAAATACACAAAATCCATTCAGAAAATAGTTAAGAATAAAAAAGTAAGGGCAGCTTTTGATCACATTGTAAGCCTTGAGGCTAAAACCTTAGAGCGACACATTATCCTAACAGAAATTGAAGCACCCCCGTTTAAAGAAGAAAAGCGTGCAGCAGTTTTTGCGGAGTATTATAGAGATTTAGGAATGGATTCTGTTTGGATTGATTCTGAAGGAAATGTTTTAGGACTCATTCGTGGTTCAGAAGCAAATCGAACAGTGGCTTTAGATGCACATTTGGATACTGTTTTTCCTGAAGGAACGGATGTAAAGGTGCGTATTGAAAATGACACCTTGTATGCACCAGGAATTGGCGACGATACAAGAGGCTTAAGCATGCTATTAACGATTTTAGAAACTCTAAAGGCAAAAGACATTCAACCAAAAGACAACCTCCTTTTTGTAGGCTCTGTTGGAGAAGAAGGTTTAGGTGATCTTAGGGGTGTAAAACATCTTTTTAGAAAAGATGGCCCTAAAATTGACAGCTGGATTGCTATTGATGGAGGAAACATTGGACGGGTTAACAATAAAGGGCTAGGGTCCTATCGTTACCGAGTTACATTCAAAGGACCAGGTGGACATTCTTGGGGGGCTTTTGGTTTAGGAAATCCGCATCATGCGCTCGGAGAAGCCATTAGTAATTTTGTGACACTAGCAAACGCATACACCTTACATGGGCCAAAAACGAGTTATAATGTTGGCGTTATTTCTGGGGGAACCTCCATTAATTCGATTCCTTTTGAATCTGTTATGGAAATAGACATCCGTTCTTTAGCACCGTTACGTTTGGATGCTATGGAGGCTCTTTTAAACGAGGCAGTTCAAGAAGCATTAGTGCATCAAAACGAACTTAAACGACAGGGTCCTGATTTAACAGTTACAATAGATAAAATAGGAAATAGACCTTCTGGAGAACTTTCAGACTCACTCCCTTTAATTCAGAAAACTTTGGCTGCAACTACTCATTTTGGAGCAAAACCATTTTTAACGCGCGGCTCTACCAATTCTAATATTCCCATTGCAAAAGGCATTCCTGCAGTTACTATCGGTAGAGGAGGAAAAGGAGGAAAAGCACATTCTCTTGATGAATGGTGGGTAAATGAAGAAGGGCATAAAGCCATTCAATTGGCACTACTCATTATATTATCTGAAGCAGGAATGAATTAAAAAGTGTGTTTTCCCCTACCACTTTTTTTATGACGAGGCTTTAATTAAGCAATCTCCGAGCGTTTGTCTTTCACTTTTTTAGACACTAAATACACCCCTAAAAAGACGAATAAACAAGCAGAAATTTTAACCGCATCTAAAGTGTCATTTCCAGTTAAAACAGCATAAAAAATGGTGATTAAGGGTTGTAGATATGTAAAGGCACCAATGGTAGTTGGAGGTAATGATTTTAAAGCATACACATTGAACAAGTAAGCTAAAAAAGTAGTGCCAATAATTACGAACGCCATTCGCCAAATAGCATCAAAAGGAAGGGTGCTCCAAGAAACAACACTCGCTTCTGAAAAAGTAATGGGAAAGGTTAAAAAGACACCCAATAAAAACATCCACTTCATTAAAGTAATGGTACTATATTTTTTGGTTAATGGTTTTACAGTTACCAAATACGCAGCATAACTAATGGCGTTGATTAACATCATGATATTTCCCAGCGGTACATTAGGGGCATCAGAAACTTGGGAAGTATTGCCATAAAGAATCAGTAATAAGGCTCCAGAAAAGCCTAGAAAAATACCTAAATATTTCAAACCACTCAACCGTTCTTTTAAAAAATAAGCAGATAGAATAAGGATGATTATTGGGGTTAGTGTAACTATTACCCCACTATTAATAGGAGTTGATAGTTGTAGTCCTTTAAAAAACATGAGCATGTTGATACACATTCCTAATAGAGATGCTCCAAAAATTCTAGGATAATCTTTACGATCAATTTTTTCTTTGGGTATCCAAAGACTCAACAGCCAAAACAAAATAGTAGCGCCTACTACACGTAGCATAATAAAACCAAAAGGACCAATGTAATGAGGCATTATTACCTTTGCAACAGTATGGTTTATCCCATAAATGGTGGTAGCGCCCAATGCGGCAAAAAGAGCTAAAACTCTATTGTTCATCTAAAAAGGCCTTAGCTTCCTCAACAACTTTGGCACTATTACCAATAAATAAAGTTTTATCATAAATAAGTACTGGGCGTTTCAAAAAAGTATAATGCTCCAGTAAAAGTTTTTTATAAGCCTCTTCATTGAGCATTATATTTTTTAGATCAAGTTGTTTGTAAAGCTGTGCTCTTCTGCTAAACAAGGCTTCATAGCTTCCAGAAATAGCATGAAGTTCTTCAAGTTGGGAAACGGTTAAAGGATTTTTTTTAATATCGATTTTAGTTATTGAATTATCTATGGAAAGTGTTCTCATAATACGCTTACAGCTATCGCAACTACTCAAATAATAAAAATTATGCATCATCATTTTTTTACTCTACAAAGAAAAATCATTTTTATTGAAAAACAGCTCTTTTGCTTAAAATCAAATACCTTTGTAGATTATAAATTGTCCTAAAAAAAGCATAAAATGGAAAAAAAGCTACATTTTAATAGTAATACTATTCATGGAGGACAATCACCTGATAAAGCTTATGGCGCAGTAATGCCTCCAATTTACCAAACCTCAACTTATGCCCAAACCACACCTGGTGGACACAAAGGATTTGAGTATAGTAGAACACATAATCCTACTCGACAAGCACTTGAAGAATCTTTGGCCAGTATAGAAGCAGGAAAATTTGGCTTTGCTTTTGGGTCCGGATTGGCCGCTATGGATGCTGTTTTAAAATTATTAAAGCCCGGTGATGAAATTATTTCTACAAATGATTTATACGGAGGTTCGTATCGTTTATTCACCAAAATATTTGAAGATTTTGGATTAAAATTTCATTTTGTTGAGATGGATAATCCTCAAAACATTGAGAAAGTAATTAATAGGAATACGAAGCTCATATGGATAGAAACCCCTACTAACCCTATGATGAACATAATTGATATAAAGTCAATTGCAGTCTTAGCCAAAGGGCAGGGAATTCTGGTGGCAGTAGATAATACATTTGCCTCACCCTACCTCCAACAACCCATAACTTTAGGGGCAGACATTGTTATGCATTCTGCAACTAAATACCTAGCTGGGCATTCAGATGTCGTGCTTGGTTCTTTAGTAGTGAAGGATGAGAAATTAGCTGACAGGATTGGGTTTATTCAAAATGCAAGTGGTGCTATTTGCGGACCTATGGACAGTTTTTTAACTCTTCGCGGTATTAAAACCCTTCATGTAAGAATGCAACGTCACTGTGAAAATGCAGCAGCAATTGCACATTTTTTAAAGCAGCATCCCAAAATCGAAAAAGTATACTGGCCTGGTTTTGAAGACCATCCAAATCATAAAGTAGCAAAAGACCAAATGAAAGATTATGGAGGAATGCTTTCTTTTATTACAAAGGGATCAGATTATAATGCAGCCATTAAAATTATAGAAAAACTTAAGCTTTTTACACTTGCGGAGTCATTGGGTGGAGTAGAAAGTTTAGTAGGGCATCCAGCAAGTATGACTCATGCTTCTATTCCTAAAGAATTAAGAGAAAAAAGTGGTGTAGTTGATTCTTTGATTCGACTAAGTGTAGGAATTGAAGATATAAGAGATTTAATGGAAGATATACAACAGGCTATAGGATAACAGATGAAAATCTCCAAAGACAAAAAAATATACTTTGCCTCTGATCAGCACTTTGGTGCTCCTAATATTAAGGATAGTAAGGTGAGAGAGACTATCTTTTTGTCGTGGTTAATTCATGTTCAAAAAGATGCCGCTGCTTTATTTTTATTAGGTGATTTGTTTGATTTTTGGTTTGAATATAAAACAGTAGTTCCAAAGGGTTATGTCAGAATATTAGGGAAACTTACTGAGTTTGTAGATCAGGGAATTCCTGTGCATTATTTTGTGGGAAATCATGATTTATGGATGGAGGATTATTTTGAGACAGAGTTAGGCATTCCTGTCTATTATAAACCTAAAGACTTTATATTGGAAAAAACGTCTTTTTACATTGGCCACGGTGATGGTTTAGGTCCTAAGGATAAAGGATATAAACGAATGAAAAAAGTCTTTACCAATCCGTTAGCAAAA
>JBKEHX010000098.1:0-6351 GCA_046711205.1 Flavobacteriaceae bacterium | reverse complement strand
TATTCCACCTGAACCTAAACCAGGAATTGAGGGAATATCTTCTGTAAAGGACTCACTTATTCCATTAGCAGTTGCATCGAAATTTAATTCACTTGGAATATCTCCAATTCCATATCCTATCTCAAATCGGAAGAAAAAAGCACCTCCTGTTTTTATACCTAATTTTAGATTAGTAGTATTCAACTCTAATGGAACTTTAGCTGAGCCAGAAGTGCTTCCTGTGTCATCACTAAAAGTAAGTTTATTAAATGTAATATCGGCATCCAGTTTGCTTTGTCCTATACTAGCAAAAAGGCCATGCCCTTTTTTTCCAAAATAATATTTAATACCATATTCAATAAATGATAAGCTCGTTTCTATATCTTCAAGAGGTAAATCAAAACTGGAGTAATCTATATAAGGAGCGAAATGATTGTTTAATATTGGAAGAATAAGTTCACCAGACCCTCCAGCAATATTGGGAATACCTAATTTAATGCCAATCGAAATTCTTTTAACGTTCAATGAATCCATGTCATTAATATTTTGTTCTTCGCCATCAGATTGAGCACTTAACGATACTGTAAAAAACAATACAAAAAATAAGGTTGTGTATTTTGATATAATTCTATTCATAATGTTTAATTTAAGTTTAATTTAAGTTTGATTCTCTCTTTTCTATTAGCTAGTTCCCATGCAGTATAAAAAACCAGATGAGTTCTTTTTTCAAGCATTTCATAGTTAATTTTATCTGGAGTATCACTTGGTTGATGATAATCTTGGTGGGTGCCATTAAAATAAAAAATAACAGGGATGTTTTTTTTAGCAAAATTGTAATGATCGCTTCTATAATAGAAACGATTTGGATCTTCTTCCTCATTATAAGTATAATCCAGTTTAATGTGGGTGTATTTTTTGTTAGTAGCTTCAGATATATCATGGAGTTCTTGGCTAATTTTATCAGCTCCAATTAAATAAATATAATTAGGATCTTTGTCCTCACGTTTTGGGTCTAATCTTCCAATCATATCTACGTTTAAATCAACTATGGTTTTATCTAATGCATAAAGAGGATTTTCTGTATAGTACTTTGAACCCAACAAACCTTTTTCCTCACCTGTGACATGTAAAAATATTATAGATCGTTTTGGACCATGTCCATCAGCTTTAGCTTCTTGAAAAGCTTCAGCAATTTCCAATAAGGCTACAGTTCCAGATCCATCATCATCTGCACCGTTGTTAATTATTTTATTTTTAATTCCAATATGATCTAAGTGGGCTGAAATAATGATATATTCTTCTGGAATCTCAGTTCCTGTAATGATTGCAACTACATTTTCAGTTTGCACCAAATCTCCTAAAATAAGTTCCATGGGCTGAAAGTAATTTTCAGTTCCTTGTGCTGGAGAAATTCCGCGCGAGATATAAAAATTCCGAAGAAAATTCACGGCCTTTCTTTGTCCTTTAGTTCCTGTTTCACGACCTTCAAAATCATCGGAGGCGTATACATATAAAAGCTCTTTAAGCTCATTTGAGGTTATGGTTTCAGCATATTGGGAAACATCTTTTTCTGATTGACAAAAACCAAATTGACCAACAACAAAAAAAAGCAATAGGAAGCATCTCATAAGATATTATTTAACACTGCAATATATCAAAATGTTTCTTAGATATTAAGTAAGTATCGTTTTTCCTAAACTCTCTAAAATACCGTTCCACAAAACAATTCTCAACTCTAGCGCTTTTCTTGAGTATGCAAGTGCTTCAGTAATTTTATCTACATCATTTTCACAAAGGTTTGTGACCATTTTTATGGCCATGGGACCGTGTTCATCAGAATCTACCTCAATATGTCTTTCAAAATAATATATTAAATCATTTAAATCTTCACCTTCAGGAACCGTCAGATTTTTAATTATTTCTATAAACATATCTGGAATTAAATCTTCTCTTCCAAAGGTGAAAACAGCTGCTACAATATGTGCTTTTTCAGTATTGACAACTTCAAAAGTGAACTTTAAAAAAGATAAAATATGCGATGGTAAATTTATTTCATTTAGAACTAGATCTATACCTTGTCCTTTGTCTAATTGATTAAGGAGCTTTTCAATGGATTGTGTGCTAGCACCTAGAGATTTCATGGCCTCTGTGTACATTTCAAAATGACTCATAGGAATACCCTTGCGGTTCACATCAGACTCTTCCCCCCAAACAATTTCATTTATTAGACGAGCAGCTTCAGGATTTCCTGATGGATGCCAAGGTACTTTGGTGCAGCTTAATTGATTTTGCAATTTTTTTTAGTAACGACATGAAATCCCAAACTGCAAAAACATGTTGTTCCATAAAGAGGCGAATGTCTTCAATGCTTTTTATTGATTTATAAACTGTGTGTTCTTGTAGTTTTTTGCTCAAGGGGATTAGTTCGCGCTCAATTTCTTCTAACATCATCTTCAAAAATATTATATTCGAGGATAAATATAATAATATATAAATTTTTCTATTGGAGTTAAACACCCTTTTACTATTTTTTTTTACGTCTCTTTCTTTGACTCTATTGCCTGGCCCTGATATCCTTTTTGTTGTCAGTACTAGCTTGCAAATGGGATGGAGAAAGGGAGTGAAATTAAGTTTAGGATTAACCTCCGGAATTATCATCCATACCCTTTTAGTGGTTTTGGGTTTAGGAACTATATTTCAGTATCAACCTAATATTATCCGAATTATTGAAGTGATAGGAGCTAGTTATTTAATTTATTTATCAATTCAAGCATGGATGAATTCTAAAAAAAACAAAAATGATTCACTGCAACACCCTAAGCATCAAAATCTATTCTTAACAGGATTTATTATGAACTTAAGCAATCCCAAAGTGAGTTTGTTTTTTCTAAGTTTCTTTCCAGGGTTTTTATTCCATGAAGAATGGTCGTATGCAATTCAATTTTCGATATTAGGATGTGTATTTTTCGTTCAAGCGTTTTTTGTTTTTGCAAGCTGTTCTATTTTAGTGGCTCGATTAGGTCAGAAATTTAAATTAATCGTTCGGTTTTCGAAATGGTATAAAATCCAATCACTTATTTTATTTATCATTGCCTTAATCTTGCTCTATCCTTAGCGCTGAAAAATGAATGATCATCAATCCATTACATTAGTAGAATGCTCAAGAGACGCTCTCCAAGGGGTTTCACAATGGATTCATACGTCTGATAAAATTGCATATCATCAAAGCCTCCTAAAAGTAGGATTTCACACGTTAGATTGTGGCAGCTTTGTTTCTTCAAGGGTAATACCTCAAATGGCAGATACCGCTGAAGTTATTGAAGGTTTAGATGTGTCAAATACCTCTACAAAACTATTAACAATCGTTGCCAATGAACGCGGTGCATTAGAGGCAATTAAGCATGATAAGATATCTTATTTGGGCTATCCATTTTCTATTTCTGAAAATTTTCAAGTTCGCAACACTCGAAAAACGATTGCAGAATCTCTCCCGATTTTAAAACGCATATGTGATATTGCAACTTTTCATCACAAGGAAATAGTTGTGTATTTATCTATGGGATTTGGAAACCCTTATGGAGATCCATGGAGTACTGACATTATAGCAGAGTGGGTTGCTAAAATGGTGGAAATGGGTATTTCAATTATTTCTATTTCTGACACCGTAGGAACCGCTCTTCCATCTGATATAACTAAATTATTTTCAACCTTAATCCCTGCATATCCAGCAATTTCTTTTGGAGCACATTTCCACACACACCCTGATTTTTGGCATGAAAAGGTAAGCGCAGCTTTTTTGACAGGATGTATGCGTTTTGATGGAACGATAAAAGGAATAGGAGGGTGTCCAATGGCACAAGATAAATTGATTGGAAACATGCCTTCAGAAAAATTAATATCCTATTTAACTTCTCATAAAGCACTTCCACAAAATCTCGATTTACTTGCATTTGAGAGTGCTTATAATTTTTCCCATAAAATTTTCGCATAACAATTTATAACCTGTTTTTGTAATTAAATTGAGATAGATTAATTTTAAAGCATATATAATTCCTATATTTGTATGCAATTAATTTAAGGTTAGTTGCTTATGACTTCCAACAAATTTATCGGACAAGGGCTTACGTATGATGACGTTTTATTAGTTCCTGACTATTCAGAAATATTACCTCGAGAAGTATCCATTAAATCAAAATTTAGTAGAAATATTCCCTTGAATATTCCTATTATATCTGCAGCTATGGACACTGTTACGGAAAGTCGCATGGCAATAGCAATGGCTAGTGAGGGAGGTATTGGTGTTTTACACAAAAACATGACCATAGAAGAGCAGGCGGCTAAAGTTAGAGCAGTAAAGCGCTCAGAATCAGGAATGATTATAGATCCGGTAACCCTCCCGGTTACAGCAATTGTGGCGGATGCCAATATGAACATGCAACGCTATAAAATTGGTGGGATCCCTGTTGTTGATGATAACAATAAATTAATAGGAATTGTCACCAATCGTGATTTACGCTTTGAAAAAAACAGTAACCGCCCCATTAAGGAGGTAATGACCTCACAAAATTTAATAACTGCAAAAGTAGGTACTTCTTTAAAAGATGCAGAACTAATTTTGCAAGAACATAAAATAGAAAAACTTCCTGTGGTTGATAATGATCATACACTGGTTGGTTTAATTACGTTTCGTGACATTACAAAACACACAACCAAGCCTAATTCAAATAAAGATCAATTTGGTCGTCTACGTGTTGCTGCTGCAGTAGGGGTAACGCCAGATGTATTAGATCGTGTGGAAGCATTGCATAAGGCTGGTGTAGATTCTATTGTTATTGATACGGCTCATGGACACACAAAAGGAGTGGCAGAAGTTGTTAAGAAATTAAAAGAAAAATTTATTTCACTTGATCTTGTTGTTGGGAATATCGCCACGGGTAAAGCCGCTAAATATTTAGCAGACATTGGTGCAGATGCTGTTAAAGTTGGTATTGGTCCAGGTTCAATTTGTACAACTCGTGTTATTGCAGGAGTTGGATATCCTCAACTCTCTGCTATCATAGAGGTGCGTAAAGCGCTTGAAGGAACAGATATTCCAATTATTGCTGATGGTGGGATTCGATACACGGGTGATATCCCTAAGGCTATTGCCGCAGGAGCAGATGCTGTAATGTTAGGTTCTTTACTAGCGGGGACGAAAGAGTCTCCAGGAGAAACCGTAATTTTTGAAGGGAGAAAGTACAAAACCTATAGAGGAATGGGCTCTGTTGAGGCCATGAAAATGGGAAGTAAGGATCGTTATTTTCAAGATGTAGAAGATGATTTGAAAAAGCTTGTCCCTGAAGGAATAGTGGGAAGAGTTCCTTACAAAGGAGATCTAGATGAAAGCATTCATCAGTTTATTGGAGGTTTGAGAGCGGGCATGGGCTATTGTGGTTCAAAAGATATTGAGACACTAAAACAGAAAGGTCAATTTGTTACCATTACTTCTGCAGGAATACGCGAAAGTCATCCTCATAACATAAGTGTAACAAAAGAAGCGCCAAACTATAGTCCTTGAATATAACTTAAGAGGCTACAATTTTGAAGGTTTTCGCTTGATCTTGAATAATAATTCTAACAATATACATATTACCTTTTTTAAGTAGAATGTTGAGCTGAAATTGTGAGAAATTTAGAACTTCATTTTCAAATATCTTATTCCCAATAATGGAAAATATCTCAACCCTGCCTTGGCCAGTGAAGCCTTTAAAGTGTAGATGATCATTACGATATATGACCACACCTTTATCCTGAGCAATTTCAATAAGTTGATCGATAGATAGCTTAGAGGAAGCGGAAAATATTGCTTCCGAAGAAAATAAAACTAAAAAAACAAGTAGTTTCTTAATCAATGCATTTAAATTTAATACAATTTACAACTTTTATTCGTTTAATTAATTTTTTTTCAACATTTTAATATGTTTACAATCAGTACATTAAGAGATTTATTAAGAATTAATCATGTAATTGTTAATAAAAAAGCAATATTTTTTATTATTTACGTTAAATCAAAACACTTTCGAAGGCTGATATCTCTCTTAATTACTTTTTTCATAGTATCCTGTGATACAATAAAATTAAACAAAGAAGAAGTATTGGCACGAGTTGGATCTGCTTATTTATATCGTACTGATTTAAGAAAAAATATTTTAAATCTTATAAACAAAGAGGATAGTATTTTAAAGTCTAGGAATTTTATTGATGAGTGGGCTCGAACTCAGATTCTTTTGAAACAAGCAGCATTTAATTTGGATGAAGATAAAATAAATACTTTAAATGAGCTTGTTAAACAGTATGAGATGGATTTGTTTTCAAACACATACAAAAAATCTA
>JBKEHX010000097.1:0-6366 GCA_046711205.1 Flavobacteriaceae bacterium | reverse complement strand
CTTCTTCTTTTGCTGCTCCCGGAACCTTAGCTAATGAAATGGCTGGTATAACTACCGTTTCTTTTGCAACATCTTCTTTAGCAAGTGTTACTAATTCTTTCAATGGAGCCTCCTCTTTCTTAGGTAATTTTTTAGTAGAATTTATGGAATCAAGATCTATTTTCCCAAAAGTTTTTAGTTTTTGAATTGCAACACGATTAGACTTAAGTTCCTGGCGTTTTGCAATTTGATCTAAACGATCCTGTTCTTTTTTATCTTGAATGACACGTATATCTTCTTTCTCTTTTCGCTTTTCTTCACTTACTTCGTGAGAGGCTACTTTTTTAGATTTATCCGTTTCGAATTCATCTAAGAGTGAAGTATATACTTCCTTCGTTATTTTTGTGGTTGGACGTGCTTCAACGTCAACCCCTTTTTGAGCTAAAAATTCGACAGCACGATCTAAAGAAATATTTAATTCCCTTAAAACTTTATTTAGTCGAATACTCGGTTGGTCAGCCATATTTTAATTTCTATTTACAAAAATAAGAATTATTTCTGCAGTCTATTCTTCAAATTCTTCTTTGAGTATTCTTAACACGTCTTTAATAGTCTCTTCTTCAAGATCAGTTCGCTTAATTAAATCAGCGCTCTCTAACTCTAAAACACTTTTAGCAGTATCTAAACCTACTTTTTTGAACTCTTCAATAACCCAGCCTTCTATTTCGTCGCTAAATTCTTTTAATTCAATGTCTTCTTCTAAACCTTCTCTAAATACATCAATTTCATAGCCTGTTAATTTACCCGCTAGTCTTATGTTTGTTCCTCCTTTTCCGATTGCTTTAGAAACTTCTTCTGGATTTAAGAAAACCTCTACACGCTTGGTTTCTTCATTGATTTTTAATGAATTCACTTTCGCAGGACTAAGCGCACGTGAAATAAAGAGTTGTATGTTATTTGTGTAATTAATTACATCTATATTTTCATTTCCTAATTCACGAACAATTCCGTGAATTCTAGATCCTTTCACTCCCACACAAGCGCCAACTGGATCGATTCTATCATCATAAGAATCCACTGCTACTTTTGCTTTTTCTCCTGGAATACGTACTGCTTTTTTAATGGTAATTAAACCATCAAATACTTCTGGAATTTCTTGTTCAAATAACTTTTCAAGAAAAGCCGGGGAGGTTCTTGAAAGAATGATTCTTGGTTTATTTCCGCGTAATTCTACCAATTCAATAATTCCTCTTACATTGTCTCCTTTTCTAAAAAAGTCACTTGGGATTTGATGGTCTTTGGGTAAAATTATTTCATTCCCATCATCGTCAAGAAGGATAATTTCTCTACTTCTAATGTGATGAACCTCAGCAGTATACAATTCTCCTTCACGGTCTTTAAATTGCTTAAAAACAGTTGTGCTATCGTGTTCAAATATTTTAGCAACAAGGTTTTGTCTTAAATACTGGATTGCTCTTCTACCTAAATCAACAATTTTTACTTCTTCAGAAACGTCTTCCCCAACTTCAAAATCAGGTTCAATTAAACGTGCTTCTTTAAGGGCGATTTCTTGATTTGGATCTTCTACCATACCATCTTTTACAACTATACGGTTTCTCCAAATCTCTAAATCTCCTTTGTCCGGATTTATAATAATGTCAAAGTTTTCATCTGACCCAAACTTTCTTTTTAAAGTATTTTTAAAAACATCTTCAAGAATAACCATGAGTGTTACACGGTCTATTAATTTGTCATCTTTAAATTCTGAAAAAGAATCAATTAAGGCTAAATTTTCCATATTCAACTATTTTCTATTAAACTATAACTTTCGCGCTAATGACCTCATCATACGAAAGTATTTTATTTTTTGTTACTGTTACTTTTCCTTTTCCAACTGGCTTTGGCTCTCTTTGTTTCCATGTTAAAGTGAAAACTTTTTCATCTACATCACTAAGTGTTCCTTCTATTATTGATTCACCCGCAAGTTCAATTCGAAGCTTACGCCCTTTATTCTTTATATATTGTCTATTATTTTGAAGAGGACTTCCCACACCAGCCGAAGCTACTTCTAGTGAAAAATCGTGCTCCTCACGATCAATATTATGCTCAATGGCTCTACTTACGCTCATGCAGTCTTTTAACGTCACCCCTTGATCGCCATCAAGCGTGATGTTAATGCTGTTATCACTCCCTATTTTTAAATCAATAAGAAAAAGTGCTTTATCCTCTTCTAAGGCAGCCTGTAATAAGGTTTCAACTTGTGAACGAAAATTCATATCAAAAAAAAAGGGGACTAATAGTCTCCTCTTATCTTTTATTAGTTCAATAATTTCTGCAAATATATACATAATTATGTGAAAAAAATAAGTCTTCCTTCCCTTTTTTAATGATTTAAACACCTTCACTTGACTTTAAATTAAACTTTAGCCTTAAAATAAAACATCCTATTTACATTTTATTATGATTTTTTTAGCGTAAAAAAACATGTTGTTTACTTAAAGTTTATTCACTGCATATTTACCCTTATAAAAAACTTATAAGCAAGACATGCTCATGAAATATTACTTAATTTTGGAAAGTTATGAAATTTGAAAAACACACTTCAGGAATTCGATTCACCAAACACCATCCTAAAGTGCAAACCCTTTTTGAACGTTTGTTCGAAATTTTTAAAGAGTTAATTACCCATACCTCTGGAGATTTTGATGAAGCCATTGAATGGCTCCGTGAGTTGGATACAGAATACAAACTAACGAATGATAATTATACCATTGATGATTTTATTGAAGAATTAAAGGAGAAATCTTTTATCCAACCTAAATCAGGAATTGGTGGAAAAGGAGACGGTTTTGCACTTACCGCCAAAACAGAAAAATTACTAAGAGAACATGCCTTAAGTCAAATTTTTGGGCAACTTAAAAAAACAAGCTCTGGGAATCATAAAACAAATAAATCAGGCCAAGGACATGACTACACCGGAGAGTTTAAAGCCTATCAGTTTGGAGATGGTGTTGAGAAAATTGCCATCACTGAAAGTATTAAAAATGCTCAAATACGATCTATGGGGAATGATTATACCCTTCAAAACGATGACCTTGTTATAGAAGATTCTTTTTATAAAACCCAAATGAGCACGGTGTTGATGATTGACATAAGTCATAGCATGATTCTTTATGGGGAAGACCGGATTACACCTGCCAAAAAAGTAGCCATGGCACTCGCAGAATTAATTACCACACGCTACCCAAAAGACACCTTAGATATTTTAGTTTTTGGAAATGATGCCCAACCAATTGCGGTAAAAGACATACCCTATTTAGAAGTAGGGCCTTATCACACAAACACCGTTGCCGGACTAGAATTAGCGATGGACATGCTTAGAAGAAGAAAGAACACAAATAAGCAGATTTTCATGATTACCGATGGAAAACCCAGTTGTTTAAAAATGCCAGATGGTACCTATTATAAAAATAGTGTTGGTCTGGATGAAACCATTTTAGAAAAGTGCTATACTATGGCAAAACGTGCAAAAAAATTACACATTCCTATTACAACTTTTATGATTGCTCAAGATCCATATTTAAAGCAATTTGTTAGAGAATTTACAGAAATAAATCAAGGAAAAGCATTTTTTACAGGCCTAAAAGGTTTGGGAGAAATGATTTTTGAAGATTATGAAAAAAATAGAAAAAAACGTTTAGAATAACCATCAACAAACTTATGACAAGGAAAGAAAATACAACCCTAGGTGCCTTAAAAAAAAGCGGCTATACACCACTAACCATTCAAGAAGAATTGGCTCAAAATATTCGCCAACAACTTAAAAGTGGGAAAAATACTTTTGAAGGTCTTATTGGATATGAAAATACGGTAATTCCTGATGTTGAACGTGCTATTTTATCTGGGCATAATATTAATTTATTGGGATTGCGTGGACAAGCTAAAACACGTTTAGCAAGACAAATGACCCAATTATTAAACGAATGGATTCCCGTTGTTGAAGGTTCAGAAATTAATGATGATCCGTTGGACCCTATAAGTAGTGATGCAAAACAATTAATTGCCGCCCATGGAGATGCTACACCTGTGAGCTGGTTGCACCGTGATGAACGTTTTTTTGAAAAATTAGCTACCCCCGATGTTACTGTCGCAGATTTAATTGGAGATTTAGATCCAATTAAAGCCTCGAATTTAAAACTCTCTTATGCTGATGAACGTGTGATTCATTTTGGAATGATTCCTCGGGCTCACCGTTGCATTTTTGTGTTAAATGAGTTGCCTGATTTACAAGCACGAATTCAAGTCGCTCTTTTTTCAATTTTGCAAGAAAAAGAAATTCAAATTCGTGGTTTTAAATTAAGACTTCCTATTGCTCCTCAATTAATTTTTACAGCCAACCCTGAAGATTATACTAATAGAGGGAGCATAGTGACTCCTTTAAAAGATCGGATTGGTTCTCAAATCATGACCCATTATCCTCATAGCATAGATATTGCCAAAGCAATTACTGCACAAGAAGTTACCATTAGTAAAAAAAATGAGGACACTATTCACATTCCTGAATTAGCTCGTGATATTTTGGAGCAAATTGGTTTTGAGGCTCGGAAAAGTGAATTTGTAGATTCAAAAAGTGGTGTGAGTGCTCGAATGAGTATTACGGCGATGGAAAATCTTATTAGTACTGCTGAACGAAGATTACTATTAAGTGGAGATAAGAAAACAAGTATTCGACTTGTTGATTTCCTTGGAATTATTCCAGCAATTAATGGGAAAATAGAACTTGTGTATGAGGGAGAGCAAGAAGGAGCTGAACAAATCTCATATCATCTTATTTCACAATCTATAAAAACACTCTTCCCCGATTATTTTCCTAAAATTGAAAAACTTGAAAAACTTGAAAAACTTGATGAAGATGGACCCTATGATGAACTTTTAAGATGGTTTTTTCAAAATAATGAATTAATACTTGAAAATTCTCTAGCTGAAAAAGAATACAAGCAAACGATAGAACAGGTTTCGGGTATTAAGACAATTATCGATAATCATCAAGCGGATTGTAGCGTTGAAGATCGGTACTTTATGATGGAGTTTTTACTCTGGGGACTGGAGGCTTATAAAAAATTAAATAAGTACAGAACCCACGAAGGATTTGGGTTTAAAGACTCCCTAGGAAGTTATATTCAGGGCCTTTAAATTAGAAGTTAAATATTTATTTTCTTTATAAAGTTTTAACTTTTAAGGAAATGAAAAGAAAATTATTTATAACTCCTTGTTTTTTACCAAAACTCAATTGGTCCCTGATCTTTTCTTTTCAGCCATAAATAACTGATGAAAGACTGAAAAAGAAAAAAGAAAAATGCAATAACATAAGTTTCACCGTAGGATACTTTGCCAAGAATGAGACAAGCTACTAATGGATTAAGAGAAGGTTTTTCTTTATTTTTATAATTAAACATTTTTTAAATCTTACATTTTGTAACTTGTTAATTATAAACCAATAATACTAAATGAAACATCTTCTAACAATATCACGCATTACTTTTTTAAGCTTTTTTTTTCTGTATGGTTGTTCAACAGAAGAAAATAATCTCACACCTACTGTACAATATTTTATAGCAGCAACCGCTGGGGAAGGAGGCTCACTTTCAACCGAAGGCGGAATTTACGATGATGGAACTGAAGTGAATATTACAGCTACACCTGCTGATGGTTATGAGTTTGCAGGATGGGAAGGTATTGATTCCACAGAAACAACTATTACAGTAATTGTAAATTCAAACACCAATATAACAGCCGAATTCAGACTCATTCTTGGTGTAACTAACATGACTGCTATCGGAGTGATATCAGAACAAACTATCGTTGAAGCCAAAAAAATAATTTACGGAAAATGGGATTTTGAAAATAGTTCTAAATCATTAAAATCATCTAAAAAAAATAATTCTTTGTTTGACTTTATTGAGCCTGTTGTTCATGGTAAAAAAGATTATAACAATAGCTCTAATTCATCAAGATTACAACAAAAATTAAGCTGTTCATTTGACTTTATTGAGTTTACTGATGAGTCATACATTATGTCTTTGGAAGCTGAGGGCGATTCTTATTATGTGTCAGGGGACTATGTGATTAATGAAACTTCTGATGGAAAAGTTAGTAGTGTAGATTTGAAATATAATAATGGCTCAGGAGAGATTACAATTGCCACCCTAACAGATGTTATTGTTGTTTTAACCAATTCTAGTCTTAATGCTACTTTTAATATTGAATTAAATATTCCGGAAGAATCCGATGTTGCAGTATGTAGCTCGCTTTCTGGAAATTTTTCTGCTGAAAAAGACGAACCACTAGAAGCTAGTAGTTCTGCCACGCCTGACTCAAATCATGCTA
>JBKEHX010000096.1:0-6412 GCA_046711205.1 Flavobacteriaceae bacterium | reverse complement strand
GATGAGACCTGTTCTAACAAGATCATTCCCAAGATATTCTATAGCACGAACCCGATCTACTCCCGTAAGTTTTTTTATTAAATCCGCATCCTCAGCTGCCAATATTTTTCCTTGACTTTTTTCTCTCACTTCTTCCCTATGAGGTAAATAAATTGTTGATGTTTTATTTTTACCATTCATCAGTAAATAAGCATGTCCCTCTTCTAAACCGCTTAAATAATAAAAAGTGTTGGTTTGCCTAAAAACTTTAAAGCCAGCTACAGAAGGAGCACTTTGAATCAAAGCAATTGAATTAGTCCCAATTTCATCAAATATTTTAGTTCTTCGCAGTTCAAACTCTTTTGGTAAGAAATCAGATTGGAAATAGTGTTTTTCTTGACCTATTAAATGGGTTTTAAATAGAAAACAAAACAGGACAATTAGAATCGTCTTAAATTTTAAAATCATAGTAAGTTTTTTTATATTCAAAAGATTCTTCAATTTAATAATAAAATAGGTCACACATAAAATTAATACATTAGTAATATTTTCTAATTCTGGAATAAAAAAACCGTTTTACTATATATATCAATTATGAACACATTCAAAAAAAAGATTTTTAATATTTTTATTTTATTGATAATTTTAACATTTAATCATCAAGCGTTAGCCTTTACAGATCCATATCCAAAAAATTCAAAGATTGATGTTATCAATTATGTTTTTGACCTAACGCTTTCGGATGAAAAAGATGAAATACGTTGTAATACAACTATTGATCTTCGTTTTACGGCTTCAAATCTTGAAAAAATAAGACTGGATTTAACTAATTATTCTGAGGAATCTGGAAATAAAGGGATGCTTGTAGAACGTGTAGAATCAAATAATGTAGAATTAAAATTTACGCATGAAGAAAACGAACTGTGGGTCTATTTTGATAAACCCTCAGAAAAAGATGAAAGAATAAAGTTTAGTATCCAGTATAAAGGAGTCCCAGCCAATGGCCTTCAAATTGGAAATAATAAATATGGTGATAGAACCTTTTTTAGTGACAATTGGCCTAATAAAGCACGTCACTGGCTGGCAACAATAGATCATCCCTATGACAAGGCAATGTGTGAATTTATTGTTACTGCACCTGATCACTATCAAGTAGTCTCAAATGGTCTAAAAATAGAAGAAACTAACTTACATGAAAATTTAAAACTTACGCATTGGAAACAATCGATTCCCATTGCATCGTGGCTTTATGTATTGGGTGTTGCAGATTTTGCTGTTCAATATCACGATGAATTTGAAGGGAAGTCCCTTCAGACATGGGTATTTAAACAAGATCGAGATGCTGGTTTTCATGATTTTAAACAGCCTACAAAAAAAGCCTTAGAATTTTATAGTAGCTACATCGGTCCATATTCTTATGAAAAATTAGCAAATATTCAGTCCAACAGTGTTAGTGGTGGTATGGAGGCAGCCTCAGCAATTTTTTACAGTGCAAACTCGGTGAAAGGAGATCGCAATATACGATGGAGAAATGTTTTGATACATGAAATAGCTCACCAATGGTTTGGTAATGCAGTTACCGAATATGATTGGGATGATGTTTGGTTGAGCGAGGGTTTTGCAACTTATTTTACTCTTTTGTTTATTGAACATCAATATGGTCGAGATGCTTTTGTTGAAGGGCTTAAATCAAGTCAAAAAAGAGTTGATTCATTTCATGAAAAAAACCCTGAATACACTATCGTCCATAACAACCTGAAAAATATGAATGAGGTTACAAGCTCACAAACGTATCAAAAAGGAAGTTGGGTTTTACATATGCTAAGAGGGGTTTTGGGAACAGAAATATTTTGGAAAGGAATTAGAGCTTATTATTTAAAATTTAAAGATTTAAATGTATCAACAGAAGACTTTAAAATGGTCATGGAAGAGGTTTCGGGTTTAAGTCTCACCTATTTTTTCAAACAATGGTTATACCGTCCTGGGAATCTCAAATTAAATGGCTTTTGGCAATATGACAACGTTAATAGCGAAATCTTAATTGAATTAAATCAAGTACAGAATGGAAATCAACTAATTGAATTACCACTTGAGATTGAAATTACCTTTGAAAATGATAATATTAAAATGAACAAAGTTCAATTGAATGGAAAGTCAAACACCTATAGAATTAAATCTGTTAAAGAGCCAATAGGTATAACTTTAGATCCTAATTTATGGATCTTAATGAATTCAGAATTTCAGAAAAAAGAAGCTAGATCAAGTGCATATAGGTAAAGATGTGGACTATGACATTGTATTTAAAAGCTGAAATTTTATAATTGAATGGCATAGTCTAATAATTGGCCTCTTATACCTAAGTTGTGTAATTCTCTATGTTACCTGGAAGGGTAAACGCGATTACTTAAGAATATTAAAAAAACAATCATGGTTGGGGTCTTCCCAAATAAAGGTGTAATCGGTTTTTTGAGAAAAACCTTTAAAAGAGAACAGTAAAAAGATCAATATTGATATATTGAAAAGTTCTTTCATGTTTAAATTGGAATAGAAGATGTAAAGTCATAAAAATATTTAATTTCTTTCAAAAGAACTCCTTTTGACTTCATTTTTATAATTTTGTCTTTTAATTACTAAAAAAATGTTGTGACCAAATGTATTAAAATGATTAAACCCCAAGCCGTTCCTTTTCTTAAAAGCATACTGTCACTTTTTATTTTGATTGCTTCTTTCTCATATGCTCAAGAAGAAGCTAATGAAGAAGAACTTCCTTTTAGTGCGGTTATTGAGTCTACACTTGGAGGGAAAAGAGTGAAGTTTTATGGTAATACTCGACTTAACTTCAATCAAGCCTATTTTTCTAATTGGATTTCTGGAGGTGAGAGTGCAATGACGGTACTTTTCGGCCTAGATTATAATTTGGATTATTCATATCGTAATGGCTTAGTTTGGGATAATAAAATAATTCTCTCTTTAGGAACAACCTATATTTCAGGGAATAAATTTTTCAAAAAAGCTGATGACCGTTTTGAGATAAATTCTTTAGTTGGTAAACAAATAAATGAATATTGGAGTTATTCTAGTGTTTTGAATTTTAAAACTCAATTGCTCCCTGGTTATCGCTTTTATTCTGAAGAAGGAGGAGATAAAAGAGATCAAGTTTCTCAGATATTGTCTCCGGCTTATATCCAATTGAGCTTAGGATGGTATTATAAAAAAATAGATGATTTCTGGTTAAACCTTTCTCCATTATCAGCAAGGGTCTTACTAGTTTCAGGGCGTTTTACAGATGATTTACTTCCAGGTGGAACATACTTTGGTGTTGACGCAGATAAAAGCGCTAAATTTTTCTTAGGAGCTGGAGTTAGCGGTTTTTATAAAAAAGAAATTGTGAAAAATATTTTTTGGGAAAATAAGTTAAGCATTTATCTTAATTATATTGAAAAATCACAAAATATCGATTTTGATTGGGACACCAATATTCGCTTTAAAGTGAATGACAAAATATCAGGAAACTTTATCATGCATATTCTTTATGATGATGATTTGGTAAGCAAATTACAATTGAGAGAACTCCTAGGATTGGGGATTAATATAGACTTGTAGTTATTACTGCCCTCTTGCTTTTCGCAGAAACCAATCGTAATTATAATAGGTAACGAAAATATTGTAGAAATTTCCTTGACCTCTAGGATCAAATTCAACTACAATTGTTCTCTCTGGATCTACAAGACGAATGCAAGGCAGGTTTTTCTTGACTAAGAGTGGGTTTGACCAGTTTTCTTGGGCATAAACTGTTTTGTATTTTTTGTTTTCAAAAAACGCCCTACTTATAACTAAGTATTTTTCGGCCTCTTTTATTGTCAAGTTTTTTTTGCTCCAAAGATTTAGACTAATCAATTTGTTTTCTTTAGCGACTAAAGATCTTTTTCGAACGGCATATATAGTACCTTTTCCAAGCGCAACATTGGTTAACTTTTTTTGGCTTGATTTTAATATTTTTTTTGCTTCAGAAATACCCATATCAAAGTAAAATTCATCAAAAAGAATTTCTTGGGAATACCCAGTCTTAAGAAGTAATAGGAAAATAACAAAGTAATAATGTTTTTTTTTCATTGTGGTTAAGTCAATTTTCAAAAAAACAAATGTAAGTTAGATTTATATATTGGGCAACTTAACTGACTTGAGCAGAGGAATGAATTATATTTTTTATTTGATAACAACCTCAAAATGCTTGAATATAATTATGAGTTATTGAGGTTATTTTAAGTAATTTGGAAAGATGTTTTATATCTGAAAATAATAATACATGAAACCAAAATATGCATTAATTACCGGTGCCTCTTCGGGTATTGGCCTTGAAATAGCAAAATCTTTAGCAAAACGTAATTTCAATTTAGTCTTAACGGCAAGAAGTGAAGAAACTTTGAAAGAACTTTCAAAAGAAATTGCGGCTAACTTTTCTGTAAAAGTAGATTATATATCGTGTGACCTAATAAATAAAGAAGCGCCTCAACAACTGTATGATTTTTGCAATGAAAAAGGTTATCAAATTGAGATGCTGGTAAATAATGCAGGGTACTCAATTCCCACTTCTTTTGATCAAACACCCATGGAGGAGGAAGAGGAATTTATTAGGGTGCTGGGAATTGCTGTAATTTCTCTTTGTAAGCAATTTATAAATGATATGCTAGAAAGAGGGCAAGGACGTATTATGATTGTCTCTTCTGTTGCAGCATTTGCCCCGCCTTCCTCAATTCAAACTTTATATGGTCCTATAAAAACTTTTATGAACCGATTCAGTGAGAGTTTAAATAGAAATTATAATCATAAGGGTATAACTTCTACCGCAGTTTGCCCAGGATATACAATAACTAATTTCCATGCTGCAAGCGGGGTTCAAAAAGAAATGGATAGCGTTCCTGGTTTTATGAAAAAAAAATC
Source organism: Flavobacteriaceae bacterium (assembly GCA_046711205.1). Taxonomy (GTDB): domain Bacteria; phylum Bacteroidota; class Bacteroidia; order Flavobacteriales; family Flavobacteriaceae; genus MS024-2A. The sequence continues at coordinate 1,492 of JBKEHX010000096.1, read as the reverse complement.
GAAACAAGTGGCAGAAGAAGCAGTAATAGCCACTCTAAAAGGGAAAAAAATATGTGTTCCCTCCAAAACATTTAAAGTTATTGTTTTTTTACTGAAGATTATTCCACATTCATTTTTTTCACCTTTAAGCGCATTCTTATCGCCAGGGCGTTATATTAAAAAATAACACTGAAATAATCCTTATTTTATTCCAGTAAGAATTAGAGTTCCTGCCCAATTTTCTTTTGGACCTAAGCGCCAACTAGAAACTTCCTTAAAGCCTGCTTCTAAAAAAAATATTTCCCATTCTGATGCTGAAAAAAGAGACATAATTGAAATACTGCAATCCTCAGGCCAGGAATGAGTCACAGTATTTTCAAAATAAAAATCTAAACCAATAATAAGTCTTGCTCCTTCTTTTAACCAATAGGAAAGAACATGTTGAATAAGTTTTTGGGGATCTTTTAAATAATAGAAAACTTCCATAGAATGAACAAGATCTACTTTTTTTTGTGGCTTCCAAAGCATTAAGTCTTCGCAAATATAACTGCTCTTAAGGTCTAATTTTTTAGCTTTTTGAACCATTTTTATAGATCCATCTATTCCAATTGCTTTTTCGCATTCTGGAAGGGAAGCTACCAAACGAACTACCCATCCATTTCCACAACCGGCATCAATAAAAGAAAATTTTTTTAGTTCTTTTGTGGCAAATGAAATCATGCTTTCGACTGATTCCTTGTGGTTTTTTTCCATTCCCTTGTCTTTACCAAGAGTTACCCAATCACTAAATACGTCTATAGGTAATTTTCTCATAACCTTTTTTAATAAGATTTAAAAATACTTATTCTATCATGACAAAAAATAGTTTTTGTTTAGTTTTTAAAATGAATCTCCTTAAAAGTTTCCCTAAACCATAAGAATTCATATTTTTATATTCTAAACACTAAAATTTATTTATTATGATAAAGTCTAACAAGCTGCTAGCAATTTCTGCTTTTTTATTTTTCACCACTGTAATCCAAGGTCAGAAAAGTGATTTGTCACTAGATGCTTTTGTAGAACAACACCAGTCTTTTGAGGAAAATGAAAATGGTGAAATCACTCCAATAAACGTAATCGAAATAAATAAAATATTAAAATTTTTAGTGGAACAGAAGTTTCCTAACATCGCTAGAACTAGAAATATAATTTGGGATTCATATACTACTTTTGTGAGCCCTTTTGATAAATATCATTTCCACACTTTTATCATTCAAGTTAAAATGGAAGGTGTTGAGCGCTATAAATATGTTGAAGTAACGTATGATCCAGAAACTAAAAAAGCGAATACTGAATATACATGGAACGCTGAAAAAGAAGATTTCTTTATTCCAGAGGTGGAAGAGGAAATTACAGAAGAAAGCTCTTCAAATAATTAACCCTTTAGCTCTTAAATGCCTTTTATTTGTCAGAAAGGAATAAACATTACTCATGTAGTGGTTTTTATTTTTTTGCGTTTATATTAGAGTTATTC
>JBKEHX010000095.1:0-6474 GCA_046711205.1 Flavobacteriaceae bacterium | reverse complement strand
GCACTCTAGGCTGAACTACTTTAAAAGAAGCTAAAGGCTCATCTGCTTTGAGAAATTGAGTTTCCGTAGTGAGTGTGCTATACGAAGAAATAAAAATATATTTTGTAGATTTAGATTCACTTACATACACAGAAAAAGTTTCGTCTTTTTCATGAAAGATGAGTGTATTCTTTTTTTCGGGCTGCTTTATATTATGCCTTAAAATACGCTCTGAGCGAAGTGTTTCTGGGTTTTTGTATATATAAAAAAAGTGTTCATTGTCAGATGCCCAAGCAGATCCACCTGAAGTATTTTCTATTTTTGTTGGAAGAACATCTCCATTATTTAGGTCTTTAACATATAGTGTATATTTTCTTCGTGACTCTAAATCTACTCCATAAACTACTTTTGTATTGTCTGGACTTATGTTTAAACCTACTAAACGAAAGTAATCATATCCTTCTGCCATTTTATTACAGTCAAAAAGAATTTCTTCATCTGCATCTAGTGAATCTTTTTTTCGTGTGTAAACAGGGTATTGCTGTCCCTTCACAAAACGTGTAATATACCAATAGTCATTATAAAAATAAGGCACCGATTCATCATCTTCTTTCATTCGAGCCTTCAACTCTTCAAACAAATCTTTTTGAAAGGCTAGTGTACTGGCGTTCATTTTTTTGAAATAGTCATTTTCACGTTCTAAGTAATCAACTACTTCGGGATTATCTCGCTCCTTAAGCCAATAATAATCATCTACTCTTAGATCATTATGTTCTTTTAAATGAAACGGAATTTTTTCTGCAGTTGGTGGAGATATAGTAGTGTCAAAACTCATAGATGATTTCTTTTTACATGCTGTAAATATGGTTACAAAAATCAAACTTGTAATTAAAATATAGCTACGCATATTGATTCATTTTTGTTAAAGTTGTTAACACATAATCATGATGATTTTGCGTGTAATCTCTATGAGTTACCATTCGTAATTTCCCCTTTCCTAAAGAAATTATATCAATTTCTTTTTTCTTTAAATCCTCAATAAATGTAGCCTCTGGAATACTCTCAATCAAAGAAAATATTAAAATATTAGTCGCGACTGGCGCTACGCTTTGAACAAAGTAACTCTTAAGTAACGTCACTTCTAGCTCTTTGGCTTTTCGGTGGTCTTCTTTTAAATCATTTATGTGGTTATTAATGGCATAAGTTCCTGCAGCGGCAAGATATCCTGCTTGTCTCATTCCACCACCAAATATTTTTCTATAGCGAATGGCTTCATTAATATGTTCCTTTGAACCCAATAATAAAGACCCAATTGGACACCCTAACCCTTTACTCAAACAAACAGAAATAGTGTCAAATATCTTCCCATAATCAGTTGGTATTTCTTCCGTAACTTCTAAAGCATTCCATATTCTTGCTCCATCTAAATGTAGTGCTAAATTATGCTGTTCACATAGCTGTTTGATGGCAATAATTTCATTAAAATCATATACAGCTCCTCCCCCTTTATTAGTAGTGTTTTCAAGACAAACCAAGGTGGTTTTTGGACTATGGTAAAAATCAGGAGGATTGATTACTTCTTCAATTTGTGCAGCAGTAATACGTCCACGGTCTCCTGAAATTAAGCGACACGAAACGCCTGAATTAAAGCTTACACCTCCCCCTTCATAATTATAAACATGGGCATAATGATCACAGATCAATTGATCACCCGGTTGGGTATGAATTTTTATAGCGGTTTGATTTGTCATTGTTCCTGAGGGGAAAAATAAAGCAGCATCCATTCCAAAAAGGGCTGCTACTTCCTTTTCTAATTTATTAACAGAAGGGTCTTCCTTAAAAACATCGTCACCAACTTCCGCTGCAAGCATGGCTTCAAGCATTCTCCTAGAAGGCTTTGTTACAGTATCACTTATTAAATTGACTTTCATGAGGTAAATATCAAATTTAAAAACTATCTGTTCTTAATAATCAAAAGAAAAAGATCCAATAGGTGAACCATCAGGAAGTCTTTTTGATGCGATAGGTTTAAAATCAGTGGGGTTATCAAAATATTGTTGAATTTGCATTCGGTAGTAACTTGAAAAATTAGCTTCTGATTGACCTGCTAGCCATCGATCTAATACCTCTAATTGCTCGTAAACAGTTGCCTTTGTAATACTACTAGTCAAAGTGTTTTGACCTAAATGCATTAAATATTTTAAAATAGAGCCCTTAACAATCTCATTAAGATGGCTTTCGTGAGAATCACGAGGTAACTTTTTAAAATGATTGGTAACCAATATATTTATTGTTTCTTTTAAGGATAATTGATTACTATCAAAACCATATTGCATTACCAATCGATTTGCGCGTTCAGGATGCAATAACATTCCTACTAGGGCATCACTCAAACTAGTTGCTACCCCTAAGTAGTCAAAAGTTACTCCAGTTTGCGACAAAAAGTTTTCACGGGTGCGTGGGTTTGAAAAAGACCGTGGATGTAGCAAAGAATTTAAATGTGAGGGAATTTTTAATGAAGCAGGTTGTAAGGTATTCAAATAACCTAATAAAGCATTACGTTGTTTTGTAGCACTTACCACCTTAGTACTATAAGGGATTGGTCCCTTAACGGCATAATTATAATCAACACCACCTATCATTTTCACTACCGCTTCAACTTGATAACGATGTAAAAGATACATTGGCACAAACAGATCTTCAAGATCGCTATAAGGGGCTCCTTCTTTGATATGATTTAAGGATAGTTGATTTAATGCTTTGGCTCTAATCTGCATTAAATTATTCAATTCTTCCGTTGAGGAAGCCCCATTGTCCCATAAATGTGCTTTTGGATGTGCTCCGCCTATAGGTCTTGCATCACTATCACTAATAAATAGATGTCCTGATTTAACAGATTTTTCTAATAGTGAATTGAGTGCTTTTTTCTGATCAACACCTTCAGGGAAATGACTGTAGGCATATCCCACACTTACTTTATCCCAACTTCCTATTCCTGTTTCATATGCTTGTGAATAATCTATTTTATCATTTTCTAAGGTTAAATAAGGATGAGGATAATCCATTACAGAAGTACGTGATTTAGCACTTGCTGCAAAATTATGTGCAAATCCTAAAGTATGACCTATTTCATGAGCAGATAATTGACGTATTCTAGCCAATGCTAATTCAAGAGCTGCTTCTTCTTTGTTATTACTCGGATCAAAAGGTGCCTCTGTAAGCCCTAAGGCAATCATAAAGTCTTGTCTAATTCTTAAACTTCCTAAACTTACATGACCTTTTATGATTTCTCCTGTACGAGGATCAGCAACACTAGAACCATAACTCCAACCTCGGGTTGAGCGATGTACCCATTGAATCACATTATAGCGAACATCTAATGGATCAGCATCATCTGGTAAAATTTTAACCTGAAAGGCGTCTTTATATCCAATACTTTCAAAAGCCTGATTCCACCATCTTCCACCTTCCATAAGTGCAGAACGTACTGGCTCTGGAGTTCCATTATCTAAATAATAAATAATAGGCTCAACAGCTTCACTAATTGCTGCAGAAGGATCTTTCTTATCTAAACGGTGACGGTAGATATATTGTTTCTTAGTGGTCTCATTAACGGGCGTAGTATAGTCGTAAAATAAAAAAGCATTAACCCCTGAGCGTGTATCAAATATGCGTGGCTCATAATTAGAATCTGGTAAAGCTACAAAAGAGTGATGTTGGTTGACAGTAACCGCATTTGGAGTTGGCGTAACTGAGCGCAATGAAATTCCTGCATCATTCCCTGTAAAGGTAAGTAATATGTCAAATTCAATGTTTAATGGAAATGCTTTGGTTCTAGCTAAATAAATAGTGGATCTGCTTTTATCAATCTTAAAAGTACCCTGTTTGCGTTGCTTGAGTCTTTTACTAACGCCATGTGCATCTTCTAGTAAAAAAGGAGTTAAATTAATAATATAAGATCCATTTATTGTTTCTTCAATTGGGAAACCATAAAGAACAGACTTTGCAAATGCTTCCATAATGGAGCGCTTTTCTAAAGAATTTTCAGAGGTAGAACGGTATTTTAAATTAGGTTGGACAAGTAATAATTTATTTCCAGCTTTTGTGAAATAAACAACGCGTTCATTTCCTAATTGACCACGGTCCAAGCCAATGTCATTGCTTCCAATTCCTTGACTTAAGCTATTAACATAAAGAAACTCTTGATCTAATTTATCTACAGTTAGAAATAGTTGATCTTTTTTAGGGTGGTAATTAAAATTAAAAAAACCAGCATATAACTCAGTATTGTCAAGTGCAGATGTTTTGTATACATCTTTGTTTTTGTTTCCTCTATTTTGGGCTATTAATCCAAAAGAAAATATTAATAATATGATAATAGCTGCATTTATGCTTCGCATAGAAATATATTTGGTTAAATTAAAACTACTAAAAACAAATGAAAGCTAGGAATCTCCTCTTTTTTATTTATTAACCAAAAAAAATGTGCTTATAATAATTGATTAGTTCTCCATTGCCATAGAAAGTTCCAACCACTTATTGGTTTTTATCTCTAAAGTATCATCTAATTCTTTTAATGTGATGGAAATTACTTTAATTGCTTCTGGACTAAGCGTTTCCATTGCAAAACGATTTTGAAGTGTTCGCTTTTCAAGTTCTAATTTTTTAATTTTATTTTCGAGTTTTTTATATAATTGTTGATCGTCATATGACAAAGAAGCTTTAGAGTTCTCTTTCTTTTTCCAATCATTTTTGGGTTTCTTCTCCTCTACTTTATTTGCATAAGCTTTTATTTCATAGGCGTGGTAATCGGAATAATTTCCGGGGAAATCCTCAATCTCTCCTTGTCCTTTTAACACAAAAAGATGGTCAACAATTTTATCCATAAAATATCGATCGTGTGATACAACCAATAAACAACCTGGAAAATCCAAAAGAAAACTCTCCAAAACATTCAGCGTAATAATATCTAGATCGTTTGTAGGTTCATCAAGAATTAAAAAGTTCGGATTTTGAATAAGAATGGTGCATAAATACAAACGCTTAAGTTCCCCCCCACTAAGTTTTTCAACAAAGTCATACTGTTTTTTTCGATCAAATAAAAAGCGTTCCAATAGTTGCTGTGCTGAGATTTTCTTCCCTTTTTTTAATGGAATAAACTCTCCAAATTCTTGAATAACCTCAATTACCTTCTGTCCTTCTTTCACTTTTATTCCACCCTGAGTGTAATAGCCAAACTTTAAGGTTTCCCCACGAATTATTTTCCCTGAATCAGGCTTAATAGTATCAGTTAGTAAATTTAATAAGGTCGATTTTCCAGTTCCATTTTTCCCAATAATCCCAATGCGGTCATTCCGTTGAAAGTTATAATCAAATTGATCTAAAATTATATTTTCCTTAAAAGCTTTAGACACTTTATGCATTTCAATCATTTTAGAACCAAGACGTTCCATATTGATTTCTAATTGTACTTCATGGTCATTTCGACGTTGCTGGGTTTTCTCTTTAATAACTTTAAAGTCCTCAATTCTTGATTTGGATTTTGTGGTTCGAGCTTTTGGTTGTCGCCGCATCCATTCTAATTCTTTCACAAAATGACGTTTTGTTTTATGAGCGAGTGTTTCCTCATGAGAAATTCTAATGGCGCGCTTTTCTAAATAATAGGAATAGCTTCCTTTATACGTATATAGCTCACCCTCGTCTAACTCAATAATTTCATTACACACACGTTCCAAAAAATAACGGTCGTGGGTAACCATGAGTAGGGTCAATTTTTCTTTAATGAAATAAGCTTCAAGCCACTCAATCATTTCCATGTCTAGATGATTGGTAGGTTCATCTAAAATCAAAAGATCAGGTTTTTCAAGAAGAGACGCACAAAGTGCAAGGCGCTTCTTTTGCCCTCCTGAAAGAGCTGAGACTTTCATTTTTAAATCACCTAATTTAAGCTTACTCAACATCTGCTTGTATTGTGTTTCAAAATCCCAAGCCTCTTGTTGATCCATTGCCTCAAATGCTTTTTGATAGACTTCTGAATTTTCTGGGTTTAACAAGGCTTTTTCATAGGCAGCAATAACCTTTAGTGTTTTATTATCTGCCCCCAAAATGGTAGTTTCTACCGTTAAATTTGGATTTAATTCTGGTTCTTGTGCAAGGTAAGAAATATGCGTTCCTTTTCTGAAATTCACCTCCCCTGTATCAGAAGTCTCCTGTTGTGCAATAATTTTTAATAAAGTTGTTTTACCGCTTCCATTTTTAGCGATGAAGGCAATTTTTTGTCCTTTGCTAATACCAAAGGAAAGAGGGTCAAAAATTACACGTTCTCCATAAGATTTTGAAACGCCCTCTACAGAAAGTAGATTCATATATAGCTGCCTTTAATTTTTTCTAAAAGTACGGATTAAGATTTTGGAATTAGGAAATGTATATTATATTTAAAAAAGGGAGTCCTATAAACGAGTACCCAAGGGATTTGCTTATTTTTGGATTTAATTA
>JBKEHX010000094.1:0-6604 GCA_046711205.1 Flavobacteriaceae bacterium | reverse complement strand
CCAATAAGTGTATGTCCAAAAGGAACCCCCACATTTCTAAGTACGGTACTATCTGTAAGATCACGTTGTAATCTTGAAATCGGAAGTTTTGCCGCTAAAAATTCGAACAAGGCATTCGCTATTCCCAAATTGCCTTCTGAATTTTCAAAATCTATAGGATTTACCTTGTGTGGCATTGCAGAAGATCCTACTTCGTTAACATTAATTTTTTGTTTGAAATAATCCATGGAAATATATTGCCATAGATCTCTGTTTAAATCTATAATAATGGTGTTAATACGTTTCATGTTATCACACAAGGCAGCAAATGAATCATAATGCTCAATTTGAGTAGTAGGGAAGGAGTAGTTTAGCCCTAATGTTTTTTCTACAAAATGAGTTCCAAAGGCTTTCCAATTCTGTTCAGGATAAGCAACTTTATGGGCATTAAAATTCCCGGTTGCACCAGAAAATTTTGCCCCAAAAGGAAGTGAAGAAAGCATTTCTTTCTGCCTTTTTAAGCGCTCTGAGAAAACATTAATTTCTTTCCCTAGACGTGTAGGGGAGGCTGGTTGTCCGTGTGTTCTCGCTAAAAGCGGAATATCTTTATATTCGAGAACTAAACCATCCAGTTGTGCTATTAGTGCTTCTAAAAGCGGGAGATATACTTCCTTTACTGCATTTTTTATAGACAATGGAATGGCAGTGTTATTAATGTCTTGAGAGGTTAGCCCAAAATGGATAAATTCTTTATATGCATGAAGTTCAAGCTTGTCAAATTCTTTTTTAATAAAATATTCTACCGCCTTTACATCATGGTTAGTAGTACTTTCAATTTCTTTAATATCAAGTGCATCATCCGTACTGAAGTGTAAATAGATACTACGTAGTTCCTCAAATAGAGAAGGGTTGAAGTCGGCTAATTGTGGAAGTGGTAACTCACAAAGTCCAATGAAGTATTCGATTTCAATTTGAACACGATATTTTATTAGTGCTTCTTCAGAGAAATAACCAGCAAGTGATTTTGTTTTAGATCGGTACCGACCATCAATTGGAGAGATGGCGTTAAGTGCGGTAAGTAACATGATGTTTTTATTAGTCTTGCAAAGATACGTTGAAAATAAGAGGAGATGAAATTAATTCTTAAAAACGGTTCTAATTAATAGGCAATCTCCTATAGAAAAAGTTTGTTTGGAATGAATTAAAGCGTCTTTCAATTTGCTTCTTACCTTTTTTGTTTAAACTCCTTTTTGTGAAATTACAATAATTGAATGCTAAAATTTATTGAGTCAGTTCTCTTTCTTGTTGCAACCCATTTAGTAGAAATATCAATAAAGTCTTAATTTTTTGCTATTATTAATTTCATATGGATCTTCTTTTGTTTTAAAAAATGATATAAAACTCTACCATGGAAGCTTTACATACTCTGGCGCATTAGTTTAGTTGGTTTTTTTGAGAAGTTTGTCTAAGTGGACTTCTAGAATTTAAAAATTTTAAAAAAATAATTTCCTATACCCAAACAGTATGAATGTGTTCGCGTTTGTGTTCAGTATTAGTTACTAATTTAAATAAAGAAGTGTTTCCTTTTCGATTTTAAAGAACAAATCTCAACTTTTCCAAGTGTTTTTAATAAAGACCAAGAAGGTTTTAAATTAAGCAGTCAAATTTTCCAAAAAGCATCTTATCGTTGAAGGATTATATACTCTTGGTAGCACTTACTGATTCCTTCAAGGATTTGAAGATCATTTCCTTCTTTTATAAATGCATTAGAATAATTGCAATTACGTAATATTTCATCAATGTCAACTCTTTTAAGTCCTAAAAGCTGCATTAACACTTGACGGTCAAATTTAGAGGCTAAAAGATTTTTGATTTCTTTGTCTTCCCTCATCTTCTTAAGTTTTCTCATTTGTGCTGGATTTTTACCAAAAAGATTATATAAAAAATCAGCTGGATTAAATACGTTACCTATAATTTTTGAAATGGAACTCAGATTCTTCGATCCAGATTCATATCCTCTATTAGGTAATCCAGAAATACTATATCTACGTGCTGTATTAATGGGTGTGTTTCTAACATCAATGTCAAGATAGCCTGTTAGTTTAAATGGGCGTACAATAATTTCATCTAGGGCAAAGGCTAACTCGGTCATTTGAAAACTAGCATTTCCAAATTTAATCATGTCATTGGTTATTGCAATCTTAAGGGGCTTGTATCCTAAGTATGAAAAATAGAGGGTATCGTTTGCTTGTGCTACAATTTCAAACATTCCCTTTTGATTGGTAATAGTTCCGATTACTTGTGTCAAATTTAAAATATGTACACTTGGCATGGGCAGACCAGTTGTTTCGTTTTCTATACCCGCACTAAACGTATCTTGTCCTTGAGCATTATAAAATATTAGTAAAATAAAAGCAATCCAAATCTTTTTCATGCTTTAAAATTAACTAAAAATCAGTTATAACATTTGAGCTCCGACCTTAATGTTTTTATAAAGTTCAAAGAAGATAGAGTTCCTTTAAAAATTTTTGAGTGGCAAGTGCACGATGACTAATTTTATTCTTCAAAACGTCTCCTAATTCAGCAAATGTTTTTTCATATCCCTTAGGAATAAAAATAGAATCATAACCAAAACCTGCTTTTCCGCGTTTTTCAAAAATCAAATTTCCTATTACTTTTCCTTCAAAAAGAGATATTTTAGAACCAAATGAAGCCGCTATTATAGTTCTGAACTGAGCCTTTGTGGAGTTTTTATTTTTAAGCGCTTCCCATACTTTTTTGATATTATTTTCACTATTTTTTTCCGCTCCAGCATAACGGGCAGAGAATACTCCGGGTGCTCCGCCCAAGGCTTCAATTTCCAAACCAGAATCATCTGCAAAGCAATTTAAGCCATATTTGTATTTTATATATTCTGCTTTTATTTTTGCATTCTCCTCAAGGGTAGTCCCTGTTTCCCCAATTTCATTGTGACAATTAATATCATTCAAACTCAGAATTGAAATATTGAGAGGCACTAACTTTTTGATTTCTTGTACTTTGTGTTGGTTGTGGGTGGCGAAAATCAGTTTCATTTAAAATCTAGTTATTATGATAAGGATGATGTTTTATGATGGTAAAAGCTCTATATAATTGTTCACAAAAAAATAAGCGTACCATTTGATGTGAAAAAGTCATTTTGGATAGACACATTCGTTTTGAATACTTTTTATAAATGATATCAGAAAAACCATAGGCCCCACCAATTACAAATACTAAGCGTTTTGTTCCTGAAATCATATGTTGTTCAATCTGTTTTGAAAACCCCACTGAAGTGAAAGATTTTCCTTTTTCATCCAATAAATAAACAACATCATCTGCTTTTATTTTTTGAATAATACGCTTCGTTTCTTCGTCTTTAATCTCTTTGACATTTGTTTTTTTTTGTGCCTTAGCGTCAGGGAGATAAAGGATTGAAAACTTTATATAATGCTTTAAGCGTTTAGCATATTCATCAACAGCAGCTATCCAAAAAGAACGATCAGTTTTTCCAATACATAGCAATTGTATTTCCATTGCATAAAGATACAAAGCCTCTGGATTTTTATGGGATTTATATCCTCATATGATTTTGCGGTTTATCTTTGTGGTAAATAAATAAATGACTTCATGTCAAAAATGATACAACTACCTATAATTAAATCAATTATAGCTTTTTTAAAAGCGATAAAACTTCCTGGTTTTTATGGTTTTTCTATTTATGATTTATTTGAGATGTATTTTAAAGGAATTATTGAAGGGGCACTTTCTTATAGAGCAGGAAGCATATCTTTTAGCTTTTTTATGGCATTATTTCCTTTTTTATTATTTATTCTTAATTTGATTCCTTTTGTGGACATGATCCCTTTTGTGAGGATTGATAATTTTGATCAAACTTTTTTAAGCTATATCGAGATGTTTCTTCCATCAGAAACACAAACATTTTTCACAAGTATTTTTGATGATATTAAAAATAAACCACGAGGAGGTTTGCTTTCATCGGTTTTTTTGCTTTCTATTTTTCTGTCAGCCAATGGTGTTTCTTCTATCTTTGGAAGTTTTGAGGTTTCCTACCATGTTGCTTTTTCAAGAAATTTCTTTCGCCAATACCTTCTTTCTGTTGGTGTGAGTATTTTGCTTGCTTTACTTTCTTTATTTTCGGTTATTATCTTTTTTTATTTTGAATTTTATATTCTTAATAATCTTGAATCTTTAGTCCCCTCAGAAATACGATTAACGCGAATGGGACAGTATGCCTTTTTTGGTCTTTTTGCTTATTTGACGGTGAGTATTCTTTATTTTTTCGGAACCATAGAAGGGAGAAAAATTCGTTTTTTCTCTCCAGGCGCTTTAATGACAACTCTATTGTTCTTTCTAACTACTTACGGATTTGGTATTTATATTGATAATTTTTCAACCTACAATCAGCTATACGGATCGATTGGTGCCCTCTTAATTTTTCTTCTTTATATCTGGATGAATTCTAACATTCTCCTCTTAGGATTTGAATTAAATGCAACATTAACTCGATTTAAGAGAGAGCCAAAATTAAGTTTAAAATGAACATTCACGCTGAACCACCTACTAATGGTTTTGTAGACGTGCTCCTTCCTTTGGCGTTACCAAAATCTTACACCTACAAAATAACAGAAGCTCAAGCATTGAATTTGGCCCCTGGTTATCGGGTGGCCGTTCCTTTTGGAAAAAGAAAAATATATACAGCCTTAGTAACTAAAGTGCATAATGTGGCTCCTCAAACCTATGATTCCAAACCTATTGCCATAGTTTTAGATGAGGTGGCAATCGTCACCCATTTTCAATTAGATTTTTGGAAGTGGATGGCATCTTATTATATGTGTACCCAAGGTGAAATAATGAGGGCTTGTTTACCTGCTGCACTGATGATTGAAAGCGAAACCTTGTTGGTAAAATGTGAGGCTACTGAGGATCAGCTTGCGGCACTTTCAGATGCACAGTATCTAGTATATGAAGCCCTTCAAAAACAGTCTCTTACCCTTGATGAAATCAGTAAGATTACAGACCGTAAACAGGTGATGTCACTAGTTTTTGGAATGCTTGAAGAAGGTGTTGCTATGATTGACCAACGTTTAGAGGAGAAATTTAAACCTAAAAAAATTCGATATGTTAAACTTTCGGAGGCTTATCATGACGAGAGTAAACTACAAACTCTTTTTGAGCTCCTTAAAAAAGCACCGAAGCAGCTATCTCTGGTAATGGGTGTTTTTTCTGATGGAAGCACTTTTAAGAAGTGGCAAAAAGTAGCCGATTTGAAAACTAAAACAGGGGCAACAAGCAGTCATATTAAAGCCCTTTTAGATAGAGGTGTTTTTGAAGAAAACTACCAAGAAGAACATCGAATTTTAATTCGAAAACAGCAAGATCAAGATGCCTTAAAAAAACTATCTCCTGCCCAGAAAATAGCATTAAATGAAATAGAAGTAGCCCTAGAAACTAAAAATGTAGTTTTATTTGAAGGGGTTACTTCTTCTGGAAAAACAGAGGTATATATTAAATTGATTGAAGAGCAATTATTAAAAGGAAAACAAGTATTATATCTGTTGCCTGAAATATCACTTACCTCTCAAATAGTAAACCGACTGGCAGCAAGATTTGGCATGCAAGTTGAGGTGTATCATTCCAAATTTTCAATACATGAACGAACAGAAGTGTGGCATAAAGTTCTAGCGGCTGATGGAAAGGGTCAAGTTATTGTTGGTGCTCGATCATCAGTCTTATTACCTTTTAAATCTTTAGGCTTGGTGATTGTAGATGAAGAACATGAAAATTCCTACAAACAATTCGATCCTGCACCACGATACCAGGCACGCGATAGCGCCATATATTTAGCGAATATTATGAATGCCAAAGTGCTTTTAGGATCTGCAACTCCTTCTATTGAAACGGCAGAAAATGTTAGAAATAAAAAGTATGGTTGGGTAACATTGACAGAACGTTATGGAGGGGTTTCTCTTCCCTCTATTGAGTTGGTGGATTTAAAGGAGGCTCACCGAAAGAAAGAGATGAAAGGCATGTTTTCAAATCAACTAATTCATGCAATTAACGAAACTTTGTCTGCGGGAAAACAAGTCATTTTATTTCAAAATCGACGTGGCTATGCACCCATTTCTGAATGCACCAGTTGTGGACATTCTCCTCAATGCATTCAATGTGATGTTTCCCTTACCTTCCATCAAACTCATCAAAAATTAAGATGCCATTATTGTGGATATAACATTCCTATGCCAACTCAATGCCACGCCTGTGGTATGCCTTCCTTAACAACAAAGGGAGTAGGGACTCAGCAAATTGAAGAGCAAATAAAAGTTATTTTTCCTGAAACCAATGTGGGGAGAATGGATTGGGATAGTACTCGGGGTAAATGGGGCTTCGAAACTATTATTAATGCTTTTATGGAAGAACGAATTCAGATTCTTGTAGGAACACAGATGGTGGTTAAGGGATTGGATTTTAAAAATGTTTTATTGGTGGGGGTTATTAACGCAGATCATGTTTTGAATTTTCCTGATTTTAGAGCCCACGAGCGAAGTTATCAAATGCTTTGCCAGGTAGCAGGAAGAGCAGGTCG
>JBKEHX010000093.1:0-6607 GCA_046711205.1 Flavobacteriaceae bacterium | reverse complement strand
GTACCTTGGGTGGGAATCGAACCCACACTCCCGAAAGAACTGGATTTTGAATCCAGCGCGTCTACCAATTCCGCCACCAAGGCTTAGGGCTTCAAAAGTAGTAAATTATTTTTTTGTTTGAATTAAAATTAACCGTAATGCTATCCGTTAATTTATTTTTAAATTTACACTCTTAATGATCTCTATGGAAACTCCCGCTAAAATTTTTTCCTGTACTCAAAGTACAGAACTTGCTAAAGCCATTACCTCAAAATATGGGGCTGAAATGGGAAAAGTAAATTTTTCACGCTACAGCGATGGAGAGTTTCAACCTTCTTTTGAAGAATCTGTTCGTGGTACCCGGGTCTTTATAATTGGTTCAACAAATCCTTCTTCTGAAAATTTGATGGAATTATTATTAATGTTAGATGCTGCTAAACGAGCATCTGCCAGACACATAACTGCAGTAATGCCTTATTTTGGATGGGCACGACAAGATCGAAAAGACAAGCCTAGAGTTCCCATTGGGGCTAAACTAATTGCTAAATTACTAGAAACTGCAGGGGCTACCAGGATTATTACAATGGATTTACACGCAGACCAAATTCAAGGCTTTTTTGAAAAACCTGTAGATCATCTTTTTGCATCGAGTATTTTTCTGCCGTATATAACTGCTTTAAAATTAGATAACTTGACCATTGCTTCCCCAGACATGGGGGGTTCTAAACGTGCCTATGCATACTCAAAATTTTTAAGCAGTGATGTTGTTATCTGTTATAAACAAAGAGAAAAAGCAAACATCATCTCGCACATCGAACTCATTGGAGATGTACAAGGAAAAAATGTTATTCTTGTAGATGACATGGTAGACACTGCCGGAACCCTCACTAAAGCTGCCGATTTAATGATCGAAAGAGGGGCTATTTCTGTGCGTGCAATATGCACCCATGCTTTGCTTTCAGGAAGTGCATATGAAAAAATTGAAGCCTCCAAACTTGAAGAATTAATTGTGACCGATTCTATCCCCCCCAGAATTAGTCACCCTAAAGTAAAAGTATTATCTTGCGCCCCATTATTCGCTGATGTAATGCAAAATGTGCATTCCAATAAGTCGATAAGTTCAAAATTTATAATGTAATTTTAATTTTAAAAAAACAATGAAATCTATTACCATAAAAGGATCTAAAAGAGAAAGCGTAGGCAAGGTATCCACCAAAGCGTTACGCAATGCTGGCAGTGTTCCATGTGTATTGTACGGAGGAGGCGAATCCCTTCACTTTGCAGCACCGGAGCTTGATTTCAGCAAATTAGTATACACTCACAATGCACACACCGTTGTTATATCTTTAGATGACGGCTCGAAAATTAACGCAATTTTACAAGACATTCAGTTTCATCCATTAAACGATAAAATTCTTCATGTAGACTTCTACAGAATGTTTGATGACAAAGAAGTGTCAATGAATATTCCAGTTAATGTAGAGGGTACTGCACCAGGTGTTATTAATACTGGTGGAGTTTTATCACTTAACAAACGTAAGCTAAGAGTAAAAGCATTACCAAAAAATCTTCCTGATTCTATTGTTATAAATATCTCAGCATTAGAGCTTGGAGATAAATTATACACCTCAGAACTACAAACAGAGACTTATAAAATTATTCATCCAGACAATACCGTAGTTTGTCAAGTGAGAAATTCAAGAGCCTCCATAAAAGAAGAAGTGATTGAAGAAGTGACTGAAGGAGATACTGCTAATGATGCTGTTGAACCAGATACTGATTCGCCCTCAGAAAGCTAGTTCATTATCTTTAACAGAAAAGATTAAGCATGTGGCCTTAAAACCACATGCTTTTTTTTTATTTTAGCAATGATGTTTTCGCTAAAACGTATATTTTCAAAAAAAACACCTTCTTTGACTATGAAGAAATTCTTAATTGTAGGTTTAGGAAATATTGGTGATGAATATGAGAACACACGCCATAACGTTGGCTTTTCCATTCTAGATGATATAGCGGCTAAAAATGAATGCCTTTGGGAATCAAAAAAATTAGCAAGCCATGGAGTTCTAAAAAATAAAGGGCGAAAATTTATTCTTATAAAGCCCACCACATTTATGAATAGAAGTGGAAAGGCGGTTAAGTATTGGGCCCTTCAAGAGAACATTCCTTTAGAAAATATTCTCATCTTGACTGATGAAATTCACCTACCCTTTGGAACCATTAGAATCAAAGAAAAGGGCAGTCCTGCAGGCCATAATGGATTAAAAGATATTGAGAGTCAACTCAATACCCCTCACTATGCCCGTTTACGCTTTGGCATTGGACAAGAACCAAAACCTTTTGACCAAGTTAAATTTGTACTTGACACCTGGACCGCCACAGAAGAAAAAGAGCTAGCCAAACGTATTGAAAAATGTGGTGAAGCCATTCTTTCTTTTGGATTAGAAGGCTTAGAAACTGCTATGAATCGATTTAACGGAAAATAATATACTACTGCGTTTGAAATTGAAAAATTTCGGAACCTGAACGATTTCCTTCAAGATCTTTACTTATAATTTGCCAAAAATACAGAGTGTTTGTTGTTAACACTAATGATGTTTGCTCCTCTGTCAGTGCTTCACGTTCTATATTCAAAGCACCACTGTTTGCCCCCAAATAAAAATCATAGGCCTCTATATCGTCATCTATATCATTCCCTTGCCACTGAAACGTATATGAATTACTTTCATTTAAAGAAATCGTTAACTCATCTGCAGGTTCTAATAAAATAGCAGGAAACGGAAAATGGCTCGCCTCGGGATTGCCCTCTAAATAAAAGTGCCACACTGTGCTTTTCCCTTCTGCTTTTGTAAGGGAAGATCTAGAAATAACATACCATTGGTAAGGAGCGCCACTAGTCAAAATCACAGACTCAGTTAGTAGGGATGTATTTATGCTGCTTTGTTCCCCTGTTAAAGTATTTTGAATTACCAAATTATACGATTTTGTATTAAGAGAAGTTGACCATTGAAAGCGCACTTGTCGTTCCACTGTATTGATACGTGTTGCTGTGTTACACGTATTTAAATTAATGGGGGCAAGCAATACTGGGGGTTCAGGCTCTAGAATAGGATCAGGTCCACAACTAAAAAAAAAGAAAAGTAGAAATAAAATAATGTGCCTCATCGTTTTAATAATTTGAGAGTCTCCGAATAGCTTCCATGATCAATCCTAAGCAAATACCAGCCTTTTTTATACTTATTCATTGGAATCATGACTACATTACTTTCAAGAGCTTGTTGCTTTTTTTGCCAAAGTAAATCGCCTGCCCCAGAGAATAACGAAACTATGGCCGCTCGTTCTTTTGGTAAAATAATTGTGGCCTCATTAATAACAGGGTTTGGAAAAACCGCTGCTTTTTGATCTAAATTAATCCATTGCTCAAAGAATCCTTGACATAGATTATTTGTGGTAACGCGAACCAGGTTGACTTTTTCAGTTAAGGAAATTTGAACTTTCTGAGTATCTAGAACCGGAATAATTTTGTCATTGACCGTTATTAAATATTGGCTACCTCCGGCTAAAGAAAGATTTAATAAAGATGTTTGAGGATTAAAAACTGCTTGGACTTCTAAGCTAGGAGGTGTCGAAATTACCGTTTCAAAGCAATATTCAAAATCTGGAAAAGAATTAGTACGCACACAAATGTCATAAAATCCTGCTGCTAAATTAGTTACAATTTTTCCTTGAGGAGAAAAAACGATCTCTTCTTGAAAACCAAAAGGGCCTATAATATTTGCTTTATATAAAAAGTCTGCTCTTGCGTTAAAAGTTAAAGAACCATTCTCCTTGCCGGGACAACTAGTGTTTGTTTTTGTTAAACTTATGTTTTGAGCAGAAAAAACATCACATACATCTCCAATCCCATTTTGATCAATGTCGGCCTGATTTTCATTA
Organism: Flavobacteriaceae bacterium; assembly: GCA_046711205.1. Lineage (GTDB taxonomy): Bacteria > Bacteroidota > Bacteroidia > Flavobacteriales > Flavobacteriaceae > MS024-2A. The sequence continues at coordinate 2,692 of JBKEHX010000093.1, read as the reverse complement.
TCCAGCAAAGGACAATTATCTTGAGCGTCAACTAATGTGTCAAAATCACTATTGGGCATTGGGATGCCCTGAACACAAAAATAAAGTGAAAAATCAATTAATTGACCAGTATCTTCTGTGTATTTATCAATAATAACCAATCGCCACATTCCCCTAACTGAAGTTCCATAAAGCGAACTTATACTTTGAGAAGGAAAAAACGAGCCTGAAAAAGGAGCGATAGATTCAGAAATACTGAGGCTTGCTTCTTGATCAAAAAGAGTTTGAGTATAGTTATCGTCGGAATCTCCTATCTCACTACTTAGCAAATAGCGTGTGCCCACTGGAGACTCCAAATAAAGCGTTAAATCACCCACCCATGTATGTTCAATGTCTACCAATACGTTCACATCCAAGATGGGTAAATCATAATTTATATTAATCTCAGCAATTGTTTCTCCTTCTTGGGAATCACTTGCATCTTGCAATACTTTGGGTAGGTTTTTAGTCCCGACCTCTAAACAAGAGATCTCACTTGTACGGAAAGAGAAAGTTTCTGAAAATAAAGACTCTCCACAAACATTTTGCCTCTTTACTTTCCAAAAATATTGAGTGTCTGCAATAAGGTTTTTTATTGTTAGTTGATTTTTAGAAACAATGGTATCCGTAAGTATTTCATTAAAATTTCCGCTTAAAGAAAGTTGCACTTGAGATGCATCTGAATTTAAATCACCCCCCCATAACAGGAGAGTATTTATATCTTGCGCAACAGCCTTATTAAGGGGCGAAATTAATACTGCAGGACTTATGGAAGCAGACCGCTGCTTTAAAACAAACTCAAAGCCTTTAGTTTCGTTGTTGGTTATGGTCTTTAATAGTAAACTGTAATCTGCAGGTTCAAGGTTTGCTATACCAGTTAAAGTTAAGGAACCAAAAGTGTTGGCAGTTGAAAAAGTAGTTCTAGAAAGCTGTGCTTGAACTCCACTGGGCAAATCATTTAATTGAAGCGAAAAAGTGTCATCATACCCCTCTTTACGTTCTAATGTAAAATCATATTGTATTGAATTTGAGTTACAATTCTCTTGAAGATGCTTTTCGAATTGTAAAATCAAGTTGCTGGATTGAATGGTGAAATTGGCCGAATTTACAGCAAAAAAGATACCGCCTTTGGCCTTGATTTTAAGACGAGCTTCAGAGGTATCTATTGTATTGGGAATTAAAACTTCTGCTGTTCCTGTATTAGGAACATCATCTGCAAGTAGGTGTGAAAAAGTTAACCCTCCGTCACTAGATAGATAAATAGTAACCGCTGAAATAGCAATAGGCCTTTCATCTGTGTTGGCAACATTCCATTCAACAGTTTCTCTAGTGCCACCTTTCCAAACAACTGAAGGTTCATTTTGAGAGGTTAACTCAAAAGGTCCTGAAGATGATAAAACATTAATTGACAGAAAGTCTTGGGCTAACTGAATACCACTCTCGCTAGATTTTCTTACACTTAAGCCCCATTTCATTGACCGAGCAACTAAGGGAACTGTTTCCCAAGAATCATCTACCACTGGGTTTTCTTGTGTTAAATCGCCTAATAAAACTTGATTCATATTGGGAATGGTTCTTAGGGCGCTTTCAGAAGGAGGAAGTGACCTTGCCAAAGCTCCTTTTGCATCATAAGGACCAAAACTAGCAGAAGTTACTTGGCCGCTATCAAGCTGTTCCCAACAGAAGGTAGTTCCCGCTTGACTTTCATGGCTCTCTGGAAGTAATTCATATGCAGTTCCAATAGGAATTGAATAATCTTTCCCCGCATCTATGGTAAAAACATCCAGATTATAGGATTCTGTAGTGGCACATCCAAAAGTAGGTAGTTCTTCTAAAATATTTTGAATGCTGTAGTAATGAAAATAAGGGTCGCCATGTAATTGGACATTATCTTCACCTGCAATTCCAGCGTAGCCCATTATGGTGGAGCCACTTCCTGGCTCAGCATTATACCCAGTTCCTTCTGCATCAAAAGAAAAAGAATGAAGAGCTCCAAATTGATGTCCAATTTCGTGCGCTGCATAATCCAAATCAAAATAATCGTTTCGATATTCTCCACCAAAAATATCTCTAAAGGGATGGGTTGAATATCCTCTTCCCTTACTTCCAGATGCACAAACACAACCTATACAACCAGCATCACCATTGGGCTGTCCATAATCAAAAAGATGTCCGACATCATAAGCATCATCTCCAATAATTTCATCTAAAGTATTTTGGAGTTCTTCTTCAAAACTCCCAGTAAAGGGATCAGATTCAGGGTCTTCATAAAGTAAACTATCATCTGAAACTAGTTGAAGCCTAATTCCTAACTCATCTTCAAAAACACTACTAATACGATTAAGTGTGCTAATTACCGCTCCTAAAGCATCTTCAGTGTTTGTACCATTAGTATCATCATTATCGCCCCAAAAACTTGTGTATTCTGCAGTAGTTGCAATAGCAATTCGAAACGTTTTTAGTTCGCTTTTATTAGTGCTTGACTTGGCACTACTCTTTTTAAACTTAAAATTGGATGAAGAAGAATTGGTTTTACAAAACAACTTCAGTGAAATATTTTCGTCTGTTTTTAAGTAGGTATAGTGAAGCTGCTTTTTCCCTTTTAGGGTTTGAATAAAAAAGTCTGCTGCTTCCGGCAGTTTTAACCATGCATTTATTCCATTGGGATGAGAAC
>JBKEHX010000092.1:0-6660 GCA_046711205.1 Flavobacteriaceae bacterium | reverse complement strand
TTACCGCGTTGAAAATATTATTAAAAATGAATTGGGCTATAGTTTTGATGTAATTACCCCTTCACAAAAGTATAAGGATGTGTATTTTAATCAATTAGGAATGCATAATATTTCGAATGCACTTTGTGCAATTGCTATGGCTGATCAAGCGGGAATTTACACTAAAAATTCATTGAAAGCTTTACACTCTTTTCCAGGTGTTTACAGAAGAATGAATGTAATGAATTATGGAGATGCAATAGTAATAGACGATTATGCACATCACCCTACAGAGATTGAGAACGTGTTAAACACGTTAAAAGAATTTTATCCAGAACGAAAAAATTGTATTATTTTCCAGCCACATTTATTTTCAAGGACACAAAATTTTATGCAAGAATTTGTGGAAATTTTAAATGGTTTTGATGAAGTTATTTTACTTGATATTTATCCTGCAAGAGAATCGCCTATACCCGGAATTACATCCACTGTATTATTAGATAAATTAAACCATTCTCATAAAAAATTAATTAAAAAATCAGCAATTAAAAAAAGTATTGATCGAAGTGATGCTAGTTTATTTGTGTTTTTGGGTGCAGGAGATATAGGGCTTGAAGTTGAAAAATTAAAACATCACTTTAAAGTAGCATGAAAATAAAAAAAGATCTTATTTTTTTAGTATTGATGCTAATTTTGGCAGGAGTATTTTTTCACTTTTCACACCAAAAAAATAAGGGGAGAGTGATTGAGAATATTCAGATTTCATTCACCCATCTCCCTCGGTTTTTAGATACTGTTTTGGTTAATAAATTGTTAACACAAAACTCTATTGGAAAGTCTGTTCAGTGGAAAGATAGTTTAGATTTGAGTATGCTTGAAAAACAGTTAAATCGCATTTCTGAAATTGAAAATGCTGAAGTATTTATTTTGCCACAAGGACAATTATCAGTTTCAATATCTGAAAGAACACCAATATTAAAGATTAAGTCTGTTCCTTCCTTTTATGCGGATGCTTCTGGGGTTACCTTCCCCTTTGTTGAAGTTGATAGCATTCAACTTCCAGTTTTTATAACTGATACCATTGATGCATCAATAAAAAATACTGTACTATTAATCAAACGTTTAAACGCAGATTCATTTATGAAGTCTGAACTTAAGACACTCTCCCTAGAAGGTGTTTCCTATCATTTACAATTAAAATCGTACCCTTTTGAAATTGTATTGGGAACGGTAAATAAGTTAAAAGAAAAAATTGAAAAACTTAAAGTTTTTTGCGCCTTTCAAAATGTACAAGACAGTTTAAATGACTATCAAAAAATAAATTTAACCTACACAAATCAAGTAGTGGCAACAACATTATAAAATTATGGAACAAACAAACATTTCAGTTGGACTAGATATTGGTACTACCAAAATAGTTGCTTTGGTAGGAAAGAAAAACGAATTCAATAAGGTAGAGATTTTAGGGATGGGAAAATCCAAAAGTCTAGGTGTTCACAGGGGCGTTGTAAATAATATCACACAAACCATTCAGTCCATTCAACAAGCTGTTGAAGAAGCCAAAACAAACTCAAAACAAGAAATTTATGATGTTGTTGTGGGTATTGCCGGACAGCATATTAGAAGTATTCAGCATAGTGATTATATCACCCGTGAAAATCCTGAAGCGGTAATTAACGAAGAAGATATTCAACAGTTAATTCAACAAGTTTACAAGCTAGTGATGCTTCCTGGTGAAGAAATTATTCATGTGCTTCCTCAAGAATATAAAGTAGATGGACAAGGAGAAATTAAAGAACCAATTGGAATGCACGGTGGACGTTTAGAGGCTAATTTTCATGTGGTTGTTGGTCAAGTTTCGTCTATAAAAAATATTGGACGTTGCATAAAAAGCGCTGGGTTAAATATGGCAAACATTACCTTAGAACCTTTAGCATCTTCAGAGGCTGTACTGAGTTTTGAGGAAAAAGAAGCAGGGGTTGCCTTGATTGATATTGGAGGTGGTACGACTGACTTAGCGATTTTTAAAGATGGTATTATTCGTCATACAGCAGTAATTCCTTTTGGAGGAAATGTTATTACTGAAGACATAAAAGAGGGATGTTCCATCATTGAAAAGCAGGCAGAACTCTTAAAAACAAAATTCGGTTCTGCTTGGCCTGGAGAAAATAGGGATACAGAAATTGTTTCTATTCCTGGATTGCAGGGAAGAGATCCAAAGGAAATTTCCCTTAAAACTCTTTCTAAAATGATCAATGCACGTGTAGTTGAAATTATTGAGGAGGTATTTTTAGAAATTAAAAATTATGGCCATAACGAACAAAAAAAGAAATTGATAGCTGGAATTGTGCTTACAGGAGGCGGAAGTCAATTAAAGCACCTAAAGCAATTAACAGAATATATTACGGGAATGGATACCCGTGTTGGATATCCAAGTGAGCATCTTGCAGGGGATACTCAAGAGAGTGTTTCAAGTCCGCTTTTTGCAACTGCTGTTGGCCTTTTAATGAATGCTTTGGAACATAATAATCCTTCAGATATTATTATTGATGAAAATATTGTTGAAGAATCAAAACGAAAAAATACCCTTATAAAAGACATTAAAATGTCGCGTAAGTCAATTTTAGATCGATTTGGAGAACGATTAAAAGAATTTTTAGATAATGCATAACCAATTTCAAAACATGGATCAAGAAGAAATAAAAGGAATTAATTTTGATTTACCAAAAAACAAAAGCAATGTAATCAAGGTTCTTGGCGTTGGAGGTGGTGGTAGTAATGCTATCAATTATATGTTTCAGCAAGGAATAAAAGGGGTGGATTTTATTATCAGCAATACAGATGCTCAAGCTCTAGCCGAGAGTGGCGTCCCTACAAAAATTCAGTTAGGGGCAAGTTTAACAGAAGGACTAGGGGCAGGAGCAAACCCTGAAGTAGGAGCAAGTGCTGCCCTAGAAAGTCAAGAAGAAATTCAAGCGTTACTTTCTACCCAAACCAAAATGATTTTTATCACAGCAGGTATGGGTGGTGGGACGGGCACAGGCGCTGCTCCTGTGATTGCTCAAATGGCTAGATCGTTAGATATTTTGACGGTAGGAATTGTTACTATGCCATTTCAGTTTGAAGGAAAACTTCGACTGGATCAAGCCCAAAAAGGATTAGAAAAAATAAAATCTTCAGTAGATGCACTTATTGTAATAAACAATAATAAGCTTAGAGAAGTATATGGTAATCTTGGATTTAAAGCAGGCTTTGCAAAAGCAGATGAAGTTTTAGCAACAGCAGCAAGAGGAATCGCAGAGGTAATTACCCACCATTACACTCAAAATATTGATCTTAAAGACGCCAAAACAGTACTGACAAATTCAGGTACTGCAATTATGGGTTCTGGTTCAGCCTCTGGAAGTAACCGGTCACAAGAAGCTATTATTAAGGCTTTAGATTCTCCACTTTTAAATGATAATAAAATAACAGGTTGTAAAAATGTACTTTTATTAATCGTTTCGGGTTCAGATGAAATTACAATTGATGAAATTGGAGAGATTAATGATTTTATTCAAGCCGAAGCTGGAAATCATACCAACATTATTATGGGTGTGGGAGAAGATGAAAATTTAGGAAATGAAGTCTCTGTGACTATTATTGCTACTGGTTTTGGGCAGGAACAACAAAATGATATATCCAATACTGAGGCAAAGAAAATCATTCATACCCTTGAAGAAGATCAAAATATGGTACATGATTTAAGTGACAAGAATCCAACCTCAGAATTATCTAGTTCGTTTCAAAGTTATAATTCACTAGAACAAACAATTGATACCAAACCTATAGAGACTCCTCAAAAGTTTGTAGCGGCAGAAGAACCTATTATTAAAATGAATACTATTTTATGTGATTTAGAAGTAGACTATGAAGTCGTTAATAGTATACCCACTGAGATAGAGGAACAAATTTCTGTGCAGGAGTTACCTGTTTTGAAAAAACAGGAATTATTCACATCTACTTTCCAAGAGGAAGAAGAGTTAATTGTTGATAAAGTAAAAATAGAGGAAGCTTTTGAAAATGATGAAATGTTATTTTCTATTCAAGACGAGGAGGAAGTAGCTTCAAAAGAAGATGCGTTTGGTCCAATCCCAGCTGAAATGAAGACTCAAATCACAACTGATAATAGCACTGCCGAACTGGAAGAAATTAATATAGGAAATTCATTTTTTGACCCTCAATTTGAAATGGATTCACCTCTAATTGATGATTCGCAAGTAATAGTTGATACTGATCTTTCAGAAGTAGTTCGAGAGGAAGAATTTATTATTAATGAAGTGTCCCCTGTGCTTTCTGACATAGAAGTGGTAGATCCTGAACTTCTTGAGCAAGAAAATCAAATTCAACTTGATTTTGAATTACCTTTAGGTCATGCATCAAATGAAGAAATACAATTCATCCATTTAGAGGAAGAAGAATTTCAGAAAGTCACGGACACTTTAAATAGCGAGTTTGATGAAGCTTCTTTAGAGTTAACCTACGAAATTAAAGAAGAAACTGTAGCTCTTTCTGAAGATAAAATTGTTCAGGAACGAGAGTCTGAGATACAACCTGAAGCAGAAATAGATCCTTTTGACCAGTCTATTGATAAGAGTATAGCCACTCAAAGTGAAAAGCGAAGAGCGCATTTGAAATCCTTTAACCATAAATTCAAACATCAATTTCAACGTATAGATGATATGACGAAGGAGCCAGCTTATAAAAGAAAAGGGCTTGATTTAGACAGTGACCTGCCAGATACTCCATCACGAACTTCCTTGAGTAACGATTTTAATGATGATTTACAACTTCGTTCTAATAATTCTTTTTTACACGATAACGTTGATTAAATAAAATATTATGGGACTTTTAAGTAATCTTACTGAAGAAATAAAAAATGCAATGCGCGCAAGAGATAGTCTTCGATTGGAAGCACTCCGCGCAATTAAAACTGGTGTTCTTTTAGCACAAACTTCGGGCCCAGGCACTGAAGAGTTAAATAATGATGAGGCTATAAAACTTCTTCAACGTTTAGTAAAACAACGTAAAGAAAGTGCTACTATTTATAGAGAGCAAAATAGAGCCGACTTAGCAGATCCTGAGGAAGCTCAAGCTGAAATAATCACCTCCTTTCTCCCAGCCCAACTTTCAGAAACAGAAGTTGAGAAAATCATTTCAGAAATCATTATTAAAACAGGGGCAGATAGTATGAAAGATATGGGTAAGGTAATGGGTATGGCTTCAGGTAAATTAGCCGGTAAAGCTGATGGAAAGCTAATTGCTAACTTGGTAAAACAAAAACTTGGTGTATAATTGGCAGTCAAGAGGTCGTGGGTTCGAGTCCCATATTATCCACATTAAAAAAGCCTAATATATTTATAATCAATATGTTAGGATTTTTTATTTTCATATTTGTACGATTATTGTACGGTCAGATGTTAAAAGCCAAAAATGATCAAAAAACGTTCAAAATGAGTCAAAATTGATCAAAAATGGATTAAAACGGACTTTTATGATTAGTATTTTTTAGGACTACATTATTAACACCTCCAAAAAATCTATTAACTACTATAGAGGATTGATGTAAGGGCTAAATTAAAGCTTACAGTGCGCAAAATACTGATGAAGTATGGATACCCCCAGATCTTGCAAGAATGGAAGCAGATCGTGATATAGAGCAGAATGAATTACTTGCTGAGGAGTTAACAAGATAGATTCTTACCCCATCAATAGCAAGAACAATCTTGATCATACCCACAGCCGCAATCCTTATAATTATTTGTCCCTATATAGTTGCCTAAATATAAAATTTGATAATCATTTACTATAGGAAAAACACCATTATCCTCTTTAAGAAAATAACCTAACACATCATGGTTTATTTTTTTGGTTCCATTTAAGAAATCATCACAAAATGCTGTAAAAGCATCAAATACATCTTCTTTTTTCTTTATTTCAAAAACCTTTTTTATTTTCTTTATAGAGCTGTTATAAATAGGTAATGACGTAAGGGATTTATATTGTGGAGCATTATTTTCATTATACATTTTTATTCTACTCTCCATGATTTCTTTAAATCTGTTTAGAATTGATTCATTTTCTTGTTTCCTGTCACAAATTCTCTTTTCTATAAATTCAATTTTGCCTTGATCGTTTCTATTGAAGAATGTTCTCATATCCCTTCTGTTGTTATAGTAATTATTCATGTCGTATGGAATAGCATCAATAATCTCATCATAGCTATATATTTCTAATGCCTCATAAAAATCATTTTCTTCGAACTGAGATCTTACTGTCTCTCTACCTTCAAAAAATTTATTTAAATATTGGCTGAACTCCTCTAGGGCAATAACATTATTTTCTTTTTTATATTCTTCTTTAATATTCTTATTAATATTCTTTTCTTTATTGGTATCAGTTAATGGCTGGAAGTATTCAATGAATAGTTTTATGATATCATCATATTGTTTATCGTTTTCGTTTGGCTGATAAAAATCAGGTAATTGCTCAAAAATATTCTCCCAAAGCACCGTTATGTATTTGACTTTTGGCATCCCCTTTATCTGGTATTCTATAAAACCTAACCCTTTAAATCTTGATAAGATTTTATTTATAGAATGTTTTTTAATTCCAGTCTTATCAGATAGAGTTTGTGTACTA